>NZGE01000075.1 GCA_002689455.1 Magnetococcales bacterium
CAATCAAAAAAGAACATGTTTAGAACAAACACACATTAACAAAAAGGAAAAAAAACGCCAATAAAAAAGCCTGCTTAAAGCAGGCCTTTTTTAATAAATAACACAACCTTAGTTTATGTTTTCACCTTCGGTTTGCTCTGTTTCAGTATCAGTAGAAGCTTCTGCTGCAACCACATCTTCAGATGTCGCTTCAACAGGGTTGCCGTGTTCATCCACAATCATATCCGCTTCAAACTCTTCTTCCACCATTGTGTCCGCTGGAATACGTGCAACACTGTACACTTTTGCACCATCTGTTTTAAACAGTGTGACACCTTGTGTGTTACGCCCAATCACGCTGATGTCGTCTGTAGCCATACGAATAACCTGACCATCAGAAGTTGCAATCATCACATGATCACCTTCGCCAACTGGTAGTGAAGCAATCACCTTACCGTTACGTTCAGATGTTTTAATTGCAATAACACCCATTGTGCCACGGCTTTTCGCAGGGAAGTCTTCACAAACTGTGCGCTTACCAAAACCGTTTTCAGTTACTGTTAAAATGTAAGGAAGTTCGTCACCTTTGATAATGTCAGCGCTTACAATCTTATCACCATCTTTCAGTGTCATACCTTTCACACCGTAAGCTGTACGGCTGGCAATTGTACGAAGTGATTCATTGCTGAAACGCACTGCCTGACCATTGGCACTGTTCATAATAATATCGCCAGAGTTTTCATCGGCAAGAGCTACGTTAATTAGAGCGTCGCCTTCGTTAAGTGAAATACCCTTAATACCATTTTTGTGCACGTTGTTAAACGCTGTGAGCGGTGTTTTACGAATAAGCCCTTGTTCAGTTGCGAACATCAGAACTTGACCTTCCCATTCTTCTTGGTTACGTGGAATACGTACAACACGCATAACCTTTTCGTCTTTTTCAAGTGGTAGTAAGTTTACAAAAGCTTTACCACGTGCACCAGAAGAGGCGATTGGTAAGTTATAAACTTTAAGCCTGTGCACTTTACCAGTTGTTGTAAAGAAGAACAGTGGAGAGTGTGTATTGGCAATGAAGAAATCTTGAATTTGTTCATCTTCTTTCATGTTTGCTGCACTACGACCTTTACCACCACGACGTTGCGCACGGTAGTCATCCATAGGTTGACGCTTCACATAACCATCGGAAGAAATTGTAACAACCATTTCCTCTGGCTTGATAAGGTCTTCCATATCAACTTCAGCACTACCTTCCATAATTTCAGTACGACGCGGTGTGCCAAACTGTTCTTTTACTTCTAGTAATTCTTCTTTAAGAATGGCAAGAAGCTTCGCACGGTTAGAAAGAATTTCCACCAAGTCACGAATAATGGCAGCAATTTCGTTTGCTTCGTCTTGAATTTTATCACGCTCTAAACCTGTTAAGCGGTGCAAACGCAGGTCAAGAATAGCTTGGGCTTGAATTTCACTCATCACACAGGTGTTGTTTTCACCTACAGGTTCACCTAAAAGTTCCATTAAAGGAAGAACATCTGCAGCGGCCCACGCTTTATCCATTAACTGCGCTTTAGCTTCCGCTGGGTTTGCCGCATGACGAATAATATGAATAATTTCGTCGATGTTTGCAACCGCTGTAGCAAGACCCACTAAAATGTGTGCACGTGCACGTGCTTTGTTAAGGTCGTAACGTGTACGGCGACGAATAACTTCTTCACGGTGATCCACAAAGGCGTTTAGCACTTGACGCATACCCATTAACTTAGGGCGACCGTTGTGAATAGCCAACATGTTGTAACCAAATGAAGTTTGCATTGGTGTGTGTTTTAGAAGTTGAGAAAGAACCACTTCAGCGTTTGCATCGCGGCGCAATTCAACAACAACACGAACACCATCACGGTCCGATTCATCACGAAGATCGCTAATACCTTCAATAACTTTTTCTTGAACAAGTTCAGCGATACGTTTGATCATGTTCGCTTTGTTCACCTGATATGGCATTTCATCTACAATAATAGACTGTTTGCCAGATTTCTCATCGCTTTCAAAGTGCGTTTTAGCACGTACAACAACACTACCACGACCGCCAGCAATGGCTGTTTTAATGCCGGCTAAACCAAGGCAAATACCGCCTGTTGGAAAATCTGGTCCTTGGATATATTCACCCAAAGTTTCATCGCTTGCAGTTGGGTTATCTACCAAGTGAATTGTTGCATCCACCACTTCGTTTAAGTTATGTGGTGGAATGTTTGTTGCCATACCAACAGCAATACCCGCCGTACCATTAATAAGTAGGTTTGGGAAGCGTGTTGGTAATACTGTTGGCTCTTGGTCATTGCCATCATAGTTTGGTACAAAGTCAACAGTGTCTTTTTCAATGTCAGAAAGCATGGCATGTGCTGATTTCGCCATACGAATTTCCGTATAACGCATCGCAGCGGCTTTATCACCATCCATCGAACCGAAGTTACCTTGACCATCTTCAAGTGGAAGCCTCATAGAGAAGTCCTGCGCCATACGCACCAATGTGTCGTAAATCGCTTGGTCACCGTGTGGGTGATATTTACCCATCACGTCACCGACGATACGTGCAGACTTTTTGTATGAACGGTTCCAGTAGTTGGACAATTCTTGTTGAGCGTAAAGAATACGACGGTGTACAGGTTTTAAACCATCACGCACATCGGGAAGGGCACGCGACACAATCACACTCATGGCATATTCCATGTAAGACGCTTTCATCTCATCAACGATGGATACGCGCTCAACACCTTTTTGTTCGATAAATTCAGCCATAATTTTTTTCTAACTTTATTATTCAAATTTTAAACACAGGCAGTGTAGCACAAAAATTATGCAAATTTGACGAAAAAGCATTTAAACGGCGTTTTAGATGCCTTATTTTTAATCTTATAAATTTTAATTTTGAGCAAGAATTTTATAAAAACGGTTTAAACAGCTTTTTATTAAACTGTAGAACTCACGTCATAAATCGCCTTCAGCCATAACTGTGCAGCCGCATTTAAACCTTTTTCATTGAAGTGACACTTGTCATCTTTTCGATATTCATGGCCCAAAATGTCTGTATTCGCTCCCAAATAAACACCTTGTAACGAAGTTATATTTTTTTGAACATGACGTAAATCTGGTACACCTTCTAAAGAGCCACACCTTGAGGTTAAGCATACTAAAATAGGCGCATCAGACTCTTGACGCATCAATTCAATAACGCTCTTCAAATTTCGTTGATAGAAAAATGATTGAACTATATTTGAAAAGAAACCTTTAAAGTTTACTGCATCATCTTCACCTTGATGCCAAAGAATGTAGTTAGGTCTCAACCGCATTGCATTAAGTTGCTTTAGCGTATTTGTAATGCGGTAACCATAAACATTTTCATCCGCCCACCCTGAGATTTTAGTCCCACCAATTGCTACAGGTGCTATTAAAACCGAATGACCTTGGTCGGCAAGAAATTGAGAGAGAATGGTAAGTGGGTTACCACCAACACCGCCTGCGCCTAATAGAGGGTCTTGCGCTTTAAAGCATTTACCATTCGCAAAATTAAAAACATTTGAACTTGATGGCATAAATTTAGTTTCACCAAAATTACCAATATTGGACTGACCAGCTGCAAATATAACGATTAAATTTTTTCGATCAATCAAGGAACATTCAATAGACAAGGGGCTTAATTGAGCACTGTCCGATACACGTTTACCGCTTTTAGGCATCGTCTTGTTATATTCATTCAAAATAAATGTAATAAAAATTACTATAATTGATAGAAGGAATAAATATAGATATCTCAACAGACAGCTCCTTTACTTCAAAATTTTATGCTTTAAATATTGACGCAGTGGTACATGCTGGTTTTCAAACAAACGATAAAATATATACGTAAACAATAAAGTTAAAACAATCATAGCTGCAAACACAAGTGCACCATTCACATTTAAGTTTAGAAGTTTTTGCCCTGTAACACCTGTGTAAAAACTTTGAAACAAATAAATAAAAGGCACATGCAATACATAAAGTGAAAAAGAAATTTCAGATAAAAAGTGAACAACTTTTTGTAATAATTTATTTTGTTTTATAGCAGTTGGAGTATCAGTTAAATTTGCCGATAAATATGCCATTAATGGAACAATATAAAGCAAAATAATGTATATATCGTCATGCATGTTTTTATATCGCCCCCAAAGCATAAACCCAAGCGAGAGCATAAGCAAAGCAAACTTACCACACAAATTTGTTTGAATTTGAACGCGTGAAAAAAGTGCACCTAAAAGCCAAACACTGGCAAAAATAATAATTTCAGTGGGCAAATAACCCAATACCAAAAGTAAGGCTGCACATAAAACAGCTTTAACTTTAAAACTAAAGGCTGGAACAAAAAGCCCCACTAACAGTGGAAATGTTAAATAATAGGCTGTTTCATTTGCCAAACTCCACAATGGGTAATTCGCAGCATACCGATCTATAAAAATAGTCTGAAGCCCCAATAAGTTTCCAATAAATGTCAATGCACCAATTGAAGGTGAGCCCATAAAAACATCTTTATATAAAAAACTTATATTTTGAATAGCTAAAACAACAAGTAAACTTATAATAAAAACAGGGATAAGAACAGTCCACAAACGGCTTATTCGGTCAATAGCATAATTGATGGCGAAATTATTTTTACGTATATTATTTAAGACAGAGCCACCAACAAGCCACCCACTTATGGCAAAGAATATCATAACCGCATGATTGGCAAAACCTGTAGCAAAGGCAAATAATTTAAAAATAAAGCCAGGGTCTACAACATCGCTAAAAGAAGGGAAGAAGTGGTTTCTAAAGTGGTGTACACAAACCTGTAAAGCCGCAATACCGCGTAAAACATTTAATATAAAGCTATGTGTGCTGGACTTATCTAAGCTGCTTTTATTTAATACTGTTATGAATCCAAATTTTTGCATATTTTTTTATATAGATTTCATAACCATAAAGCAAATCAAAAAAAGGCACCTCATTTAGAAGTGCCTTTCGTATTTTATTGGCATTTACTGTTCGTTAACAGTTGAGCCATTCAAGTCTAGACCCACTTCAACAAGAATTGAGGAACCTGTTGTATGATGGTCATAACGTGCATACTTCACGCCGTCGTGTGTTTCATCTGCACCGCGAACAGTATATTCTGACGCATCAACAATATCACCTGTGTCACCGCTAATAACAAGTTGACCACCGTCTGTGTTTGCAATGACATCCGCAGCGTTTAACTGTAACGTTGTTACAGCTTCATTTGTCATGTCTACAGCGTCAATACCGTTAATACCAAAGTGTCCAAAGTCAACCACTGAATAATTGTCCTGAATGAGCAGGGTATCTTTACCTGTTCCACCATCAATAACACTGTCATTTTCGTCAAACACCAATGTGTCATTATCGGCACCACCGTAAAGTTTATCAGAACCTAAACCACCATCAATGTAGTCATCGCCCGCTTCACCGTAAAGTGTATCAGCGCCTAAGTCGTCTTTTTCCATTGTAATAGATAAGTCATCACCTGGGCGGTAGTATTCAGCGCCATTTGTATTATCGATTGGGTTCATGTAATTTTGTGAACCGCTACCAATTGTAACAGCGTGAGAGTCAATACCATTCGCATCAGCATAATCTGACCAGTCATAACCAAGGTTACTTTCACGGTAACCGTATGTTGCACCACCATCGGAAATGAAATACATCAAGTTGTGGTGTGTATCGGTTGTTGGGTTTCCAGCAACATCAACATCAAGCAATGACTTAGCAGCATTCAACGGGTTCACAAAGTTTGTACTGCCTGTTAGGTTGTAACCGTTTATAGCATTTGTTAATGCCGTATAATCACCATCAGCAAATGTTTGTGTACCTGACGATCCATTAAAGTAAACAAGTGATAGAGAAACATTGTAAGCATCACTTTGGAAATCTGCCACCAAGTCGGCAACAGCTTCTTTTAATAAATCATAACGTGTTTGGCCACCAGTATAATTATCAGACCAAGCCATACTCCCTGAAATATCAACTACAAACACAACATTGTATGTGTGTAATTGTTGTGTATTTAAACCATAGTCAACAAGTCGGTCGTTTCCAGCACCACCGTAAAGAACATCTTGCCCGTTACCACCTTCTAAGAAATCTTGACCGCCGTAGCCATACAAGGTGTCATTACCATCACCACCATGCAAGCAATCGTCACCATAAATAGATATAGCAGAGCCAGGTGTCACGCTAATTTGATCATCGCCATGAAGAACATCATTACCTGAACCACCGAATAAGGAATCATCACCAATGCCACCAAACAAAGCATCATTGCCAGCTTCGCCTTCTAATTTGTCATTTCCAGCGAAACCTTTCAGCATATCGTTGCCGTCACCACCTTTGATGAAGTTATTTTCAGAAGTTCCTTGAATTGCTTCATCAGCCGAAGTACCAGTGACAACATCCGTTGTTACATGTGCAACAAGGTTAGCAACGTTAGAAGTTGCACCTGAGTCGTCTGTTACTGTGACTTGAATATCTCTTGAGCCCACATCGCCGTTGGAATCAAACTGTAGTGCAGCTAAAACAGTTTTATAATTTGCAATGCTGTCATGGCCTGACATGTTCAATGTAGCTGTAGTAGGGTTGTAGCTTACAGTAATGTTTGTACCATCAACTTTACCATTTGTAAGTGAAACGCCTGAAAGTTGTAGCACATCACCAAGCTTAAAGTTTCCTGTAATACTTGCTTTCGCTGAAGAAAGAACTGTACTATCTGCATCGGTTAAATTCACGTGTGTCACAAGGTCAACAATATCAGCACCAAAACTGTAACATTTACCCATAAATGAAAGTTCAGGTGAAGCTGTTGGTGTTGGCTCAGGCATATCAGCAAGGTCAATATAAATTGTTGCCGTGCTATAACCACCGTTTCCATCAGCAATAGTGTAAGTCATACTATCACGACCGTTCACATCAGCTGCTGGGCTATATGTAAATGTTTGAGTTGCAGCATTATATGTTAATGTACCACCAAGCGCTGTTGTCGTGTCGAATGTTTGTAAGCTTAATGTATCACCATCAACATCAAAATCATTATTCAATAAATTAGACAATGTAAAGTTTAAGCTTGTATCTTCTTCTCCACTAAATACATCGTTTACGGCAACTGGAGCATCATTAATCGGGTTTACATATAGGTAAACAGTTGCTGTGTCTGTGCCACCGTTGTCGTCTGTAATTGTGTAAGTAAAACTATCTGTTCCGTTATAATCAGCAGCAGGAGTGTATGTTACTTTACCTGTAACTGCGTCATAAGAAACTGTGCCACCATTAGCAGATGCAGAGCCCACGTTTAAAATACGAATTGCATCACCATCAGGGTCAGAGTCATTCTGTAAAATCACACTTGCATCAATATCCAGTGAGACATCTTCATCGGTTACAAATTCACCAGCTGTACTTGCTTCAATATATTTAATTACATAGTTAGATGAAGAAACATTTGAATCCACCTCAAAAACAAGGCTATCAAATGGTACATTCACATCAAACGAAATAGTTTCACGTTCGCCGTCACCATCACTATTCGCAGCATCATTTTGTAGAGAGCCTGACGCAACAAGCACACCATTGTTATAAGCTTTCCAAACCGCATGCGCGTCTTGCGAACTACCAGCATTATAATGGTTATATAAGCTATCCAAACCAATTTCAGCACTGCCTAAAACTGTGTCGAAGTTAATGATGATAGATTCGCCTGTATCAATCTCTTCACTACCTCCACCAGTCACACCAATACCATAATCATCGAGACCTCCACCAGCAGCACCAATTGAAAACTCAACAGAACCACTTGTCCCTGTTTTAGTAACAGCTTCAATTGTACCTGTAATACCGTTTTCACTAAATGAAACGGAACCATCAGCATTTGGTGTACCCCAATCAGCTATTGACCCTGCAATAGATTTTGTACCCAATAGAATATATTGAGCATTCGCACCGTCATCAATTGCATCAGGTGCTTCATTTACCGGTGCCACGTTCACAGTTACTGTTGCTGTGTCTGTTCCGCCGTTACCATCACTCACTGTATAAGTAAATGTGTCTGTGCCGTTGTAGTTGGCAGCAGGGGTGTAAACAATTGCACCTGTTGCTGGGTNGAAGCTCACTGTTCCGCCGTTCGCTGTTGTGCTNTCTACAGATGTCACTGTTAAGGTGTCACCATCTAAATCTGTATCGTTTGTCAGCAANTGNGCTGCTGTTAGGTTNAGTGCAGCATCTTCATTTGTGTTGAAGCTATCGTTCACAGCGTCTGGACCATCGTTCACTGGGGATACGTTCACAGTGACCGTTGCTGTGTCTGTTCCACCATTTCCATCACTAATTGTATAGGTAAATGTGTCTGTGCCGTTGTAGTTGGCAGCAGGGGTGTAAACAATTGCACCTGTCGCTGGGTCGAAGCTCACTGTGCCGCCGTTCGCTGTTGTGCTATCTACAGATGTCACTGTTAAGGTGTCACCATCTAAATCTGTATCGTTTGTCAGCAATTGTGCTGCTGTTAGGTTCAGTGCAGCATCTTCATTTGTGCTGAAGCTATCATTCACAGCGTCTGGACCATCGTTCACTGGAGATACATTCACAGTTACTGTTGCTGTGTCTGTTCCGCCGTTGCCATCACTCACTGTATAAGTAAATGTGTCTGTGCCGTTGTAGTTGGCAGCAGGGGTGTAAACAATTGCACCTGTTGCTGGGTTGAAGCTCACTGTTCCGCCGTTCGCTGTTGTGCTGTCTACAGCAATAACAACAATTGGGTCCCCATTAGCATCACTATCATTTACAAGAAGATCTGCTGATGTGAATGCAAGCGCTGTATCTTCAGGTGTTGTAAGCGTATCATCAATAGCATCTGGCGCAACGTTTACTGGTGTTGGCGGAACTGCATTAGTGATTTGAAAATCTTCAGGTTGCAGGTCTTCAACAGGTTGAGTAAATTCCTGTGAAAAGCCAATAGGTTCAATAACCAAGCTAATTGGGTTTGACGCACTGTAAGTATCTGAAATAATAACAGGTTCTTCAAAACCCTCGTTATCTGGCGCTGTTTGCCCTGGCGTTGCCGTACCTGTTTCAGGACCAGCAGCCGGTTCAATTTCATTCACATATCCATTAAAAGCCTGCACAAAACTTTGAGCATTTACACGTGTGCCATCTGGTAATTCGAAAATAATAGGTTCATCTGCATTAGCTGCTTGTTCACTAAAGTTAAGAAGTGTTACATCACCCATACCTTCTGAACGAATAACAAGATGTCCACCTGCTGGGATGAAGGCGATATTTTCCATGTTATAATTTTCAAGGCTAATAACTTCACCAGCAGAAAGTTCATACACTTTTTCAGTTTGTGTATTGGCGGTTAGCTTTACATTTTTTGTCATTATATTTTACAACCTTAACAGATATTAAACCTACGCATAATAATAACGTACTTATGTGTTGTATGCATTGTAAAAGGGAAGGTCAAGCCTTCCCCTTAAAAAAAATGCAAAATTATTCTTTTTTTCTAATAATTTACTTATTAAATGCTAAAAGAATATCGCCTGAAGTTGTAAGTACATTATAAACTGCAAAGTCTACAGCGTATTTACCATTGATGTAGGCAGTTTTAGAGTTAAAATACTCAACCTCAGTATCCAACAAGTCAAGCAAGCTACGTTGACCAATATCGAATTGAGACTTGTATGCTTTTTTCGTTTCTTCACTCGATGAAACATGTGATGCAAGCGGTTTTAGGCGCATTTTAGCTGTTTCAAGGTCGTTCCATGCTTCATACATACGTTCTTCCACTTCACGGCGATCACGTTCCAATGTGTCTTTCGCTTCTTCAAGACGTGCAAATTGCTGACGTTTACGAGCAAGGTCGGCACCACCATTATAAAGGTTATAGCTTACACGTGCCATTGCAAGGTAAGAGTTATTCGCTTCTGAAGTACCATCTAAGTTTTGAGCGCGGTTTGCTTCAAGTTCTACATCTAAACGTGGATAAAATGCAGACTTCGTTGCACGGTGAGCACTATCAGCTGCGCGAATATCATATTTAGCTGAGTGAATTGCAGGGTTGTTTGCCATAGCACGTTCAACCGCTTCATCACGGCTTGTTGGTAACATTTCAACTGGTGCTTTAAAAGCTTTTAAGTCTTCTGGCTTTTCACCAACAACTTGAACATATGTTGCTTTAGCATTTTTAAGCTCACCTTTTGCTGCATAAACGGTTGACTCAGCTAAAGCTAAACGACCTTCAGCCTGACGGATATCTGCCTTACTACCACGCCCTGAAGAACTACGTGCTTCAATTTGTTTTAGATATTTTTTATGGTTATCCACATTATCTTGCGCCAATTTTACAAGTTCTTGGTTGCGAAGCACGTCTAAGTAAGCCTGTACCACACGAAGAGAAACGTTTTCTTTAACTTCTTTTGTGTTTTTCATAGATGACTCTAATCGGTATTCTTGCTGATCAACATTGTGACATGTTTCGCAAGCATCAAAAACCATTTGCCTTGCAATTAAACGCGCTTCGTTACGCCACAATGAACGGTGACCACCCGTATTGTCCTGACGGTCAGCACGGTTACGCGTTGTTGTGTTATTGCTTCTTTCGTGCCCGCTACCAATTGTTAAGTCAACAGTTGGCAAGTAACCCGCTTTCGCTTGACGCAATTCCTGTTCAATTGCCTCTTTACCACGCTCTGCAATTAGAACTTCCGGGTTTGTTTCCATTGCTTTCATAATTGCATCTTCTAATGTCGCTGCAAATGAAGGTGTTGCTAAAGTTAAAACTGTAGCACTCAGTAGCAAAGTTTTTAGTGGTCTCATCACGAATTACGCCCTTTAATAATTTTATTAACATATTGTTTAATGATAACTGTTATTAGGTGGTTTAACATACTTTTTCAAGTGCATAATCTTAAAATAATCATTTTTTCAAAATATAGACTGTTGTTTTTATGAAGCAATTAGAATTTTATTTCCGCTAAATGACAGGTGTTTTACTTCCTAAATTAATATTAGCACCTATAATAAACTAAGCAGTAGGGAACAATTAAAAAAATAATAATATAATGACAAAGAAATACAAACTACCAAGTTTGGAAGAAATGCAGTCGTTTACAAAGGACTTTGAGCACGACTCTCTTTTAGCTTCCTTAATGTATATGGTTCGCCATTACAAAAAACTTCACTCCGCTGAATCACTTACAGCTGGCTTACCACTTAAAGATGGTGATTTAACCCCGTTTTTATTTGTACGTGCTGCAAGGCGTGGTTCCTTACAGGCAAAAGTAGTTGACCGCAAAATTAGCAAAATATCGCCTTACGTTTTACCCGCTGTGGCTTTAACCAAGGACAATGAAGCTTGTATTATTACTTACATGGACGATGAGAATATTCATGTCTACTTCCCAAAAGATGGTAAACTTAGAGAATTTACAAAACACAGTGATTTTGAAAAAATTTACTCTGGCTCTGTCATTCTTGTACGCCCAGCAACAATGTTTGAACTTACAAGTGAAAGCATGTCCACAGGGCAAACATGGTTTTGGGATACCATTAAACAATTTTGGCGTATTTATGCTCAAGTAGTATTAGCCGCTATTTTAATTAACCTTATTGCACTGGCTTCACCTTTATTTATTATGAACGTTTACGACCGTGTCGTACCAAACCACGCCATTGAAACATTATGGGTATTAGCCATTGGTATTACACTGGCATATAGCTTTGACTTCATCTTAAAAGTTATTCGCGGGTATTTTATTGACATTGCAGGTAAAGGGGCAGACATTTTATTGGCAGGTCGCTTATTCCAGCAAGTACTCAACATTCGCCTAGGTAAACATGGGTCATCCGCAGGTTCGTTTGCCAACCAACTCCGTGAATTTGAAACACTGCGTGACTTCTTCACATCGGCAACAATGGTAACCTTTGTGGATTTACCCTTCGTTTTCTTATTTATTGCAATTATTGCGGTTATTGCGGGACCCGTTGCACTTGTGCCGTTAGTGGCCGTACCTGTGGTTATTTTAGTAAGCTTACGCATTCAAAAGCCACTGCGTAAAATTATTGAACAGTCCACCCACGAAATGGACGCTAAACACGGCCACCTTGTAGAAACGCTTAATGGTTTAGAAACACTTAAAAGCTTAAACGCACAAAGCCGTGCTCAAGCCAAATGGGAAAAATCGGTTGGTGCAGTTGCAAAGGTGGGCATGAAGTCACGTCTTCTTGCATCACTGGCTTTAAACTTTTCTGGATTCGCACAGCAAATGGTTTCCGTGCTTGTTGTTTTCTTCGGTGTTTTCCTTATATCCGATGGAACTATTAGTATGGGTGCTTTAATTGCCTCCACCATTTTAGCAGGCAGAACCATGGCACCACTTTCACAAGCAGTTGCTTTATACACAAGGTACGAACAGTCTAAGCAGGCCTTGCAGTCCCTAAACGGAATTATGTCCATGGAAGTGGAAAGACCGGACGGTAAAAACTTTGTGCACTTACCAAAAGTAAAAGGTGAAATTGTATTTAGCGATGTAAGTTTTACATACCCTAATGCCCCACTGGAAAGTTTACGAGACATTAACTTCCGCATTAAACCAGGCGAGAAGGTGGGTATTATTGGCCGTACCGGTTCTGGTAAAAGCACAATTTTGCGCTTAATGATGAACCTATACAACGCCAACGAAGGGTCTATTCTGCTTGATGGAATTGAACTTCGCCAGCTAGACCCTGTGGATTTCCGTAAATATATGGGCTACATTCCACAAAACCTCATGCTATTTAGCGGAACTTTGCGTGAAAATATTTTAATGGGACACCCCGAAGCATCCAACGAACGTTTGGCAGAAATTTGCAACCTCACAACCATTTCCGATTTTGCAAGGCGCCACCCAATGGGGCTAGACCTGCCTGTAGGTGAATTAGGTAGCGCACTTTCAGGTGGCCAACGTCAAACCGTTGCCATTGCAAGGTCACTCCTTAAAAAGCCTGACATTATCTTAATGGATGAACCGACCAGTGAGCTCGATAACAGAACTGAAGAAGTTATTCTACGTTCCATGAAAGAAGAACTTAAAGACAAAACCGTTGTTGTCGTAACGCACAAGTTTTCTATGCTGGATATTGTGGATAGGCTGATTGTGATGGACTATGGTCGCATTGTAGCCGATGGACCAAAAGAACAAGTACTAGAACAACTTAAACGACGTGCAGTGAAGGGGGCGAAATAATGAGCGATAAAGACCAAAAAATTAAACTCAAAGAAGAAGCCTTGCACATTGAAGCGGAGTCTAAAAAGGTGAAAGTTCCCAAAAGCGAAGTGAAGACCAGCGAAGGCAAAGTACCAAACGTACAAGAACAAAAGAAAAAGGTAACTGGTAAAGGCTTTAATAATCTAGGTTTAAAGAAAAATGCAGGAAACAGCTTAACCAAAACCCAAAATGCACTTTCAAACTGGTTTAATACCGAAGGTTGGTCCGACGGTGAATATATGGACGATGTCTCCCAGGCTACATTACGTGGTGCAAACCCAGCGGCGAATTTACTTTTTTGGATTTGTGTTAGCTTTATTGTGATTATGTTGGTGTGGGCTAGCTACGCAGAAATTGACGAAGTGACGCACGGTGAAGGTAAAGTTATTCCTTCATCTAAAGTGCAAGAAGTAGAACACAATGAAGGTGGTATTGTTAAAGAAATTTTAGTCCGAGAAGGGGACATTGTAAAAAAAGGCGCACCACTACTTCGAATTGACGATACAGAGTTTGCATCATCCTTAGAAGAGCGTCGCACGAAGTACCATACCCTTATAGCTGAAATTGCACGCCTACAATATGAACTTACCGATGACACATCTAAAACAGAAAGCATTCAATACCCAGCAGAAGTTCAAAAAGAAATGCCAGGGTTAATTGAAAGTCAAAACAACATTTACGAAGCCCGAAGAATTGATAAGGGTAATTCTTTCAGGATCTTAGAGAACCAAGTTCAACAAAAATCTCAAGAGTTAAAAGAGGCTCAAACCCGTGAAGGTCAAACCGCACGTACTTACGAACTTTCCAAAAAAGAACTTGACCTTACAAGGCCACTTTTAGAAGAGGGAGCGGTAAGTGAAGTTGAAATTTTACGCCTTGAACGTACTGTAAACGACTTACTAGGGGAAAAAGAAACCGCTGAACTTGCAGTTACACGTGCCGAATACGCTTTACAAGAAGCAAAAGAACGCCTTGCGGAAGTGGACGCCAAATTTAGAACTGAAACACTTGTAGAACTCGGTAAAAAGCAAGAAGAAATGCAACGGCTTTCAGAAGTTTTAAAGGCCGATACAGACCGTGTGGACAGAACAACCTTACGTTCACCTGTGGATGCATCGGTTAAGCGTGTGCTTGTAAACACCATTGGTAGCGTGGTTGAGAAGAATGAAATATTGGTTGAACTTATCCCGATTGATGACAACCTACTTGTAGAAGCCAAGGTAAGACCAAAGGACATTGCATTTTTACGCCCAAAACAAAAAGCACAAGTTAAAATTACCGCTTACGATTTCTCAATTTATGGTGGTTTAGATGCAAAGCTTGAATACATTGGCGCCGATACAGTTACCGATGAAAATGGAAACCCATTTTACCATATTCGCGTACGTACCGATAAAAACTATCTAGGAAAAGGTGAGCAAAAGCTACCTATCATCCCTGGTATGGTGGCAACAGTTGATATTTTAACAGGCAAGAAAACTGTCTTAAATTATATTCTAAAACCGTTTAATAAAATGCGTGAAAACGCACTGCGTGAGCGCTAAATTATATGGCATTCAAATACGTTAAAAGCACCTTTTTAAAAACACTGGCATTCACAATGCTGTGCTTTTTAACGTTAAATGCACAAGCCCAAGATGAAATAGAAAATGTAAAACCAAAAGGCCTTTTTGGGTCTGTTGAATTTAAATTAGGCAATATTAATGTTTTAAAAAAATGGAAAGATGTACTAGATAAAGTTCAAAAAGAGCAATCTTATTTTCAAAGCTGCGATCAAAGCCTGCAGTCATGCAAAAATCAGGGTTTAAGCGCATGGCGAAACTTTATAAGCGAAGCTAAATTCAAACCTAAAAAAGAACTCTTGAAAGATGTTAACGCCTTTATAAACCAATGGCCTTACATTGAAGATGCAAAAAATTGGAAAAAATCCGACTATTGGGCATCGCCTATTGAGTTTTTGGACAAGTCGGGTGACTGTGAAGATTATGCGATTATTAAATATGTAACACTGAAAGAACTTGGGTTTGACCCAAAAAAAATGCGCATTGTTGTGGTTATGGATAAGTTGCGCTTATTAAACCATGCCATTTTAGTGGTGTATGAAAACAACAGCCAAGCCCTTGTTTTAGATAGTTTGTTCGATGCGGTGCTTCCACAAGAGCGCGTATTGCAGTATACTCCACACTATTCAGTGAACGAATATGCACGTTGGGCGCATGTAATGCCCATACAAGATGAGGGTAAGGAAGACTAAATGGAAAAAACACCATCTGTTACAGAACTAAAAAGCCAACCAAAAGGCACAAACTTTTATATGTCCTTTAAGTCCATGATATCTTGGGGATCTATGGTATTCTTTAGTATGCTACTTGTTGGCTTAGCGCTTTCATATGCACTTGTTCACTCCAGAGAAAAAGATTTATATTCTGACATTCAAAGCCGTCTTGAAATTATGACACAGGACAAATCAGACCTTGTCCAGTCATGGGCAAAAGCTTTAAAATCCGCGGGGGCCCACATTGCAAAGGCCGACGTTATTCGTTTATTTGCATCTGAAAATGCATTGGCTATTGAAGAAGGCACTGATCAAAATCCTGAAATTTCAGAATCCATTAAAGGTCAAGCAAAATACTTCCAAATTACAATTGATGAATATGTACGCCAAAACCACCTTGCAAGCGCTTATGTTGTTGGTAAAGACGGACGTACATTTTTACAATCTACAGCTTCAGCTGGCTTAACCAATACACAAAAAAAATATGTAGATCATGTTTTACAAACAGGCGAAACTTTTGTTTCACCTTTAAAGGTTGAAGGTGAGCAAATTCTAACAATTATTGTGAGGCCTATTTTTAGTTTAGATAACTTAAATAATGAACCACAAGCCGTTGCAACATTGGTTAGTACTTTTGTTGTGACTGACCACATTGTCCACTTCCTAAAAGAAGGCCCTCTTAGCAAACCTGGCGAAAGTGCCAGTATTTTGCAAAACAATTTAGGTGTTATGGAATACATTTCATTTGAAAGTGGTAAACCCACAATTTACAGCATTAAAGCCAATAAAATTGAGCAAATGCTTGTTGGAGAGCGCAGTAAAAATGAATTTGGCTACGGAAAGAGCATCATTAGCGACAAAGATGTTTTTGCGACAACCGCTTATGTGCATGGCACACCATTTACCATTATGCTTGAATATGAAAAATCGGCTGCGCTACAGCCGCTTTCTGAACATTCAGCAGGTGTACATGGCTTTATGCTTCTAACCATTGTTGTTGTAAGTGCGTTGGTATTATTACTTATCAACTACTTACTTAGCACACGTAACAAATACCGTGTTAATCACCAGCAACAAGTTTTAAATGCCTTGGTAAAATCGGTTGAGATTCGTGACCCTTACTTAAGTGGACACCATGACCGTGTTGCCCGCACGGCTTTGCGCGTGGCAAACCAAATGCGCTTATCTATCCCAGAACGCTCAACACTTTATTATGCAGCAATGCTTTCTGGGATTGGTAAAATTTTCATTCCACGCAAAATCCTTACAAAGCCAGGTAAGTTAACAGCCGCAGAACTTGAAGTTTTACGAGGTCACATTAACTTCGCCATGGAAGTCTTAGAGGATATGGACTTTGACCTTCCAATTTCTGAAGTTATCTTACAAATGTACGAACGTATTGATGGCTCGGGGTATCCCAACATGAAAAAAGGTGCGGAGATAAACTTCCTTTCACGCATACTTGGTGCTTGTGACGTTTACTGTGCTCTTACAAAGCCTCGTTCATACCGTGATGCCATGAGCATTGACGAAGCCATTGAACTGATGGATAGCGAACAGGACAAGTACGACAAAGGTGTTATGGGCGTTATTCGTCAGATCGCTGAAGAAAAAAGAGCCCTTGAAACGGCTTAAACCTTTATACCTCAAAATATAAAAAGGGCGTAAAGCCCTTTTTTATTGCATTATAGGTCAACAACACTTACTTTATTTTTAGTAGTATACATATTTTCACTTTTTACAACCAAACTTACTCCACTCACTTACTTACAAGCTAGGAGGTCATTTATGAAAATGGCTAACTTTTCACAGTACTGCTTTATTGTTGGCATATTAACCCTTTGTTTTGCTATGCCGTTTATTGCACTATTTTTATTCATCTTAACTTTTATTGTGGCGATACATGAGTACGGTCACCTTAAAAGTGCCCGCCGACACGGTGTAACCGTGACCGATTATTCTATTGGCATGGGCAAAGTTTTATACACTTGGGTTTCGCAAAATTCGGGCACTTCCTATCACATATCGGCCTTACCCCTTGGCGGTTATGTACGGATGCTTCACAAACAAGGAGATGGGACCGACAAACGTGTAACAAGGCTAATTCAAGAAAAGCAAGGTATTCACTACCTGCAAGACATTCACCCTTTAAAACGCATTGAAGTTTTAGGTGCAGGGGTATTTCTAAACTTTATAACAGCCATATTATTTTTTGCTATCCTCATATTTGTACGTGGTGAAACTGTAGTTGAACCCGTTGTAGATAGCTTAAAAGAAAACACTGCTGCTGTAACAGAGCTAAAAATTGGCGACCGTATTTTATCTGTAAACGGTAAAAATATAACTAACCTGCAAGAAGCTATCCCTGAAATGGTGATTGCAGGCAACAAACCTGTGCAGCTCGTTGTTGTGAATAACCGTTGTTATAATACAGGTTCTGAATGTGCCACACGCACCATTCAACATACCACGGTTGTGGACGAAACAGGAAAGCCAGATATTGGTTTTTATGTATCGCACTCTGCTGTATCTCATGAACAGGTTGGCATTTTAAGTTCTTTATATAAAGGTACTTTGAAAACTTATGATATCACTGTTTTACAAGGCAAAGCCCTTTACCGAATGATTTCAGGGCAAATTGATTGGCAGAAAATGCTTTCAGGCCCTGTGGGCATTGCCAAAGCAACTGGTGACGTTCTTAAACAAGAACAAGCACAGGAAGTTGAAGAGAATGCCAAAGATGCAAGCACCATAAAACCAATTGTTATGACATTTTTAAGCTTAACAGCTTTAATATCTGTGGCTATTGGATTTATGAACCTTCTCCCCATTCCCGCGTTAGATGGTGGGCACATTATGTTCACCATAATAGCATGGGTAACTGGTAAAGAAATTCCAGATCGTATTCAGCAGAAAATTGTCATGGTTGGTTTTATTCTTTTAATAGGTATGTTTGCACTTGGTTTGTTTGCCGACTTAAACCGCATATTTTAGCGATTATAAAAGAGCCC
>NZGE01000001.1 GCA_002689455.1 Magnetococcales bacterium
CGCCCCTCTCCCGTTCTATGTGGTAATAAAAAAACCCCAAATAAAAAGGGGTTTGGAATAATTGTACCCCATTCTTCAGGGGTGGGGGGAGCCATATTCTATCGATTCCTCTTTTTTAGACATTAAAAACCACAACCCTTAAAAGGTTACTTGATTGGTTATAGGAAACTTTTATTCAAATTTCAAGGTTAATTATTAAAAATAACTATTTTAAAGGTCCGCCAGTGTAAAAATGTCCTTTAAATTTTGCCCTTCATGGACACACTCAACCGAAACATAACAAGTTGGCGAAACCACACCAAAACATTCTTCAAATGTATCCGCATCATAAAACCTGGCCTTTAAAAATTGCATTCCCTGCTCTTCTACGCCTTGCTTTAAAATAGGCTGTAAAACATCTACCTCTGTTTCGCCATTTTGAATGTTTTCAAGGCAAGGTAAAACCGCTAAACGAATTTGACGCTGTGTAACATTTAACAAATGTTCAGGTGTTTGCTTAATAATAAGCTCAAATACGTTTCCAAAATCAGCCTGCAATGATTTTAAAATTTGAATCAGCGGAATATCTTTTTCAGAAACGCTCACAGCCAAAGGCATAAATTGAAAAAATGAAGACATAATAATGGCCAACTTCCTTGAACCTTCTTTTAAGAAAGCCTGAAGTTTAAAGTTTTCTTCTTGCGGTTCAAACAAAACGTCAACATTCATACGTTTTAATATAGAAATTTGTGTTTGACTAAATTTTTGAGCCAAGTTCACAACAACCAATTTATCGCACAGGTACCCTGCCTGCCTTGCAGCCACCACAAATGAAGTGTCCAGCACGCCATTATAAAAGCAAAGGCCAATGCTGTCCTCAACATCAAACTTTTGAATTTGGCTGGCAACAGCCTGTTTTGTTGTAATAATTTCCATAGGGCAGAACATTAGCAATATTCATCAAAAAAATAAACCTGACAAACACACATTTGTTTATTATTATTTCAGCTATGCGTAAAAAAAGAACAAAACTTTCTGCCTATGATAAATCCATTCAGCTACTTGCACGCCGTGGGTATGCCGTGAAAGAACTGACCGAAGCCCTTTTAAAAAAAGAATATCCAGCAGAAGAAGTTTTAGAAGCTATTAATCTATTGCTTGAGCACCGCTATTTAAATGATGAAAGCTTTGCTTATGAACGTATCCGTTCGCGCGCTTTACTTTCTAAGTGGGGCAAGCGCCGCATTCAAACTGAACTTAAAAATAAAGGTGTTGATGAAGCCATTATCCATAAAGCCTTTAACCAATTTGAAGAAGGTACAGAAGAACGCCTAGGCGAAACACATGACTGGCAACAAGAAGCCACCGACCTTCTATTGCGAAAATACGGCGCATTTCCAAACACCCTTTATGAAAAGGTCAATAATGCAAACGGGTGGGAAGAAAAACAAGATGCCTTAAAGTCCATTCACAAAGAAAAGTCAAAACGTATTAATTTTCTTTTAAGACGTGGCTTTTCAAACGAGCAAGCCATAAAAGCACTAGAACAAGCTTGACAAAGTCTAAACAGAAGAACAGTATACAAAAAAACAAACAAACTTTTTCTTTTATACTTTTAAAGGCTTACACCTATGCAAAGTAAAAACACCCCCAGTTCAGCGCCAGACTCAAACATTATTGATGGCACAGGCGAATTTAAACGCACCTATAAAGCATTGGCACACAGCCACAAGCAATCAACAGAAAGCTTGCAAACACGCCTTTTAAAATTTTTAAAAGCACATGAACGCATCGGCGCACAACTCAGGTTAAATATTTTCGTTGAAAATGGTGAACTTGTACATACCATTAAACGCATTGCATCGGACGTTTTAGTTAAAAACACCGAAACAGCACACATTGTTTTAGTGGATGAAAGACCATGTAAAGTTATAAACTTTTACAGTGAATCAAACCAACCAAAGCACCTCATCATCGTGAGCGATGACTGGCAAGCACGCCCACTTTACTTACAAAGACACCTTGGTTGTTAAGAATAATCGCAACTTTATATATAAGCCTTTCTATAGAAGAAATCTTATTTATAATTTATAAAACCCCTAACGCTCGGCATAAGGGTTTGCTAGGCGTTTTTCAATCAGGCATTTATGTATGCCTAAAACCTAGTGGAGGTTCACATGAACACCTTACCCCTTGGCATCATATTAATACTTTTAGCAATTGGTATCGTTGGCATTATTATATTTGTAGCAAAAGGAAATGAATCAAAAAAACTTTTCTTCAGCGGCTTAACATTATTTGTTGCGGCCGTCATTGGTATTGCTTACACAAGTTTAAATTACCTAAGCTAACAAAACTCAAAACGCACATCGAATTTAAACACCCCTCCTCTTACGGGGTGTTTTTTTGTGTCAAATGACTTACAAGTAAAAAAATTTAGCTATAATTTCACCGAATTATTAAAAAAAACCAAAAAAAGGGTTGAAAAATTATAGCGAATGCTTATAAAGGGTGTTGATGATTATTCATGCTGTGCGAGAGGATTATCATGCCAGCATTATCGAACAAGCCAATTGTTCGTAGGAATATGAACATTGGATAGATAATATATATAAACTAAAAAACAAGGATTTAGCTAAAATGGCAAAAGCATCTTTTGACAGAACTAAGCCGCACTGCAACATCGGTACTATTGGCCACGTTGACCACGGTAAAACAACTCTAACAGCCGCAATTTCTAAAGTATTAGCTCTACAAGGTAAAGCTGAACTTCGTGACTTCGGTACTATTGACTCTGCTCCTGAAGAGCGTGAGCGTGGTATTACAATTAACACATCTCACATTGAGTACGAAACAGACGCACGTCACTACGCACACGTTGACTGCCCAGGTCACGCCGACTACGTTAAAAACATGATTACAGGTGCTGCTCAAATGGACGGTGCTATCCTTGTTGTAAACGCTGCTGATGGCCCTATGCCACAAACACGTGAGCACATTCTTCTTGCTCGTCAGGTAGGTGTACCTGCTCTTGTTGTTTACCTAAACAAATGTGATATGGTTGACGATGAAGAACTTCTAGAACTAGTTGAAATGGAAGTACGTGAACTTCTTTCTTCTTACGATTTCCCAGGTGATGATATCCCTGTAATCCGTGGTTCTGCTCTTAAAGCTCTTGAAGGTGATGAATCAGACCTAGGTGCTGGCTCTATCATGAAACTTATGGACGCTGTAGATTCTTACATCCCACAAGTTGAGCGTGATGTTGACAAATCATTCCTAATGCCGATTGAAGACGTATTCTCTATCTCTGGTCGTGGTACAGTAGTAACTGGCCGTATCGAATCAGGTGTAGTAAACGTTGGTGATGAACTTGAAATCGTTGGTATTAAAGACACAGCAAAAACAACTTGTACTGGTGTAGAAATGTTCCGTAAACTTCTAGACCGTGGGGAAGCTGGTGATAACGTTGGTGTTCTACTTCGTGGTACAAAACGTGAAGACGTTGAGCGTGGTCAAGTACTTGCTAAGCCTGGTACAATCACACCTCACACAGGTTTCCGTGCAGAGTGCTACGTACTTTCTAAAGAAGAAGGTGGTCGTCACACTCCATTCTTCAGCAACTACCGTCCTCAGTTCTACTTCCGTACAACTGACGTAACAGGTGCTATCTCTCTACCAGAAGGTACAGAAATGGTAATGCCTGGCGATAACGTTGAAATCAACGTTGAGCTTATCGCTCCAATCGCTATGGACAAAGGTCTACGTTTCGCGATCCGTGAAGGTGGCCGTACAGTAGGTGCTGGTGTTGTTGCTGACATCACTAAGTAAGTTCTACTTACCGTAAAAATTAGGAGGCTTCGGCCTCCTTTTTTTTCAACGATCTTTGCCCTTGTGATATCCCTTCGTGCCGTTAGGCACTTCGGGGTCAGCAGTAAACAGCATACAATGCTGTTTATTCACCCGCTTCGACCCATCACTAAGTAACTCCCTGTTACCATAAAAGTTTAAGGCTCCTTCGGGAGCCTTTCTTTTTGGATCACCTAACCTGTGGCGATGGAACACCTTGGTGTTTTATCTACTAGAAAATACAGTTGACACGAATTTCTTTAATGTATACAAGTAAGGAGATAGCAAACATTTCCTTTTAAAAAAATCCACCAACTCCTTCCTCACATATTTCGGAGAAATTTATGAGTAAAATAAAGGTTAATTTAACCTCAAAATACTTCACTGAAAGTCAGCATATTTCTATTATAGAAACCATGCTGGCAGATTTAATACAAAAACACCCTTCTATGTTGGAAGAACCGTTAGATCATATATCAAATCAAATTCTCATTTGTGAATGCGACCAAAAAGCTACCAAACTTGACAGTAATGGCGTTGAAGCCCCTGCAACAATAGAAAATCATTATTTTTATGCTTTCTTTACACCGCACACAAAACCCAAGGATCCCTCATTAAACTTCGCTACAGACATCATGGTCGATTATTTAGGGATTAGACAAACTGGTTCGTGTCCCATTCGTATCAAACAAATTGGGAAAAATAAGTATAACGCTACCGACTGCCCCGGCTGCAACTGCTCCACGCGCAAAACGAAACATTAAAAAAGAGGCTTCGGCCTTCTTTTTTTATTTTTAATTCATTCAGTTGATATTTAATAACCAGCCACATAAGGCACTAGATGTTCTTAACAAGGGAAGTTAAATGCTAACAGTTCATTTTTTTGGTGCACTTGCCACATTCATTTCCTTTGTTTCATTTGCATTTTATGCAAAGTCCATCATACAGCGAAAAACCAAGCCTCATTTTTACAGTTGGTTTAACTGGTTTTTACTTACAACCATTGGCGCTGTTACACAAGACCATGTGGGCGGTGGTGCTTCGGCTTGGGTCTTATACCTATCCGCATTCAATTGTTTTCTAATTACCATTGCATCACTTTGTTTAGGTGAAAAAAGTATTACCAAAGGTGATACAATCACTTTTTTAAGTGCGCTTGTCATCATACCAGTTTGGCTTATTTCAAAAAACCCTCTTTTAGCGATAACACTTCTTATAACAATTGATTTACTGTGCTTTTACCCCACAGTACGAAAAACATACCATCAACCTTACAGCGAAGATTTAACAGCTTATATGTTTGCTGGTATCAGATATTTTATTGCCTTATTTGCTATTGAAAAAATAACACTATCAAACTTAGCTTACCCATTGTTTTTAATGGGGATTGAATGGGGTTTTGCAGCCTATCTCATTTACCTTAGAATGCATAAAAGCAACAGAGTTGCCCTTTAACCCCCTTGCGCAAACCAAAATATAAGCTTATATTATAAATAAGATTAACAACTCTGGTGTTTTATGCCGTATGAATATTATTTTGCAGGAATCTCTGTACTCCTTGGCTTTATAGCCTACGTTTCTTATGTTAAATCAATTATAAAAGGTCAATCTAAGCCGCACATTTACAGCTGGGTAAACTGGACCATTATTTTACTGGTGGGTGGATTTGCCCAAAACCATGTAGATGAAGGTGGGTTATCATCTGTTATGTTGTACTTCAGTGCTTTTAGCTGTTTTACAATTGCTGTTGCTGCTTATTTTATGGGAACCAAGAATATCACCAAAACAGACACTTACATGTTTGCTGGTGCATTGGTGGCTATCCCTGTTTGGCTTACAACCAAAAACCCATTGAACGCTCTCGTTATTTTAATGGCGATTGATACAATGAGTTTTTATCCAACATTTCGCAAAACATACAAAAAGCCTTTCAGTGAAGACTTACCGGCTTTTGTTTTAACCACATTAAGTTATGGTTTTAGTGCCCTTGCGATTACCGAAATGACATGGCAAAACCTAATGTACCCTGTTTATTTAACAGCACTTGAAGGTGGCTTTGTTGTTTATCTACTATGGCGTCGTAAAGTTAAAGCTTTACAAACCGAGGCAGTAACGCAACCTCTTTACAAGTTGACATAAAGCTCTAATCCGTCTTATGCTGTGCATACAATTTATCCTTATTTAGGATTTGTATGATTCATCACAAACATTTGACAGATATCGAACTTAAAAAACTTTTAAAAAACAAACAAATCCAGTATGCAGGTTGGCTAAAAGGTAAAATATTTGGCCACTTGAAATGCCCTTCTGGCAAAAAAAATATGAGCCGTAAAACGCGTGTATTTTTTAAAAGCATAGAAGAAGCTGAAAGTTTGGGCTTTAGACCATGTGCTAAATGCATGAAAGAAGCTTATAAGACCTGGAAAACCATAAGAAACGAGCAAAAATAAACCCCCTCTTTCAGAGGGGGTTTATTTTATCCAACAACGTAAATTAGCCATGTATAATAACACTTCTATAATAACCATCATCCACAGCTTTTTGAACCTTTGAGGCTTCGCCTACAACAAAAAGCGAAAAGAAATATACAGACAAAATCATCAAAGCATAAAAACAACCCCTGTAAAAGGAATGTTTTCGCACCTTAAATACATACGCCAAATACAATACATAAAAAGCTAAAACTGCAAAACTCACCAACTTACCATATAAAAAAATAAGTGGCATTAAAGCAAAGTAAGCTATAAGCGCAGCAACAAAAGCGGCACTGCATTTCATTAGGTTAATGGACATTTTATTGCCCTCCACAGTCAAACGGTAAAAAAAAGTGTTGTAAATTACCTACTATATATAAGGTCTATAACCTATAAATCAATAAGGTTGTTAATTTTTTGACAGTTATTACTTTTGTACTGCAATATAATACTAAAGTGGTATGAATATTATTTGCAAAGGTATTGTGAAATGGTCGAAGGAATTGGAATTGTAGCTGTCATTGTCACATCTTCAGCGTATATATGGCAAATAGCCATTCAATTAAAGTCAGCTGACTTTAAAAATATAAACCTTGCCATTCAATGCCTTGTACTTATTGCCAGCTGCTTGTGGGTTATTTATGGTATCTCAACCGAAAACCAAGCTCTTATGATTATGGGTAGCTTATTTACATCTATCACCTTGCCAGTACTTGTTTTTAAAATTCAAAGCGACCTTAAGTTAATGAAACATAAAAAGAAACACCAACCTATACAGTCACGCTACGATTCTCTTAGAAAAGAACGTCTGTAAATGTCATTTTTAAGCTAAAGCAGACAGCTATAATAATATGAATCACAAGCATGGGAATTCTATATATGGACAGCATTATTTTAATTGGTTACATTGCATCATTTTTTTGCAGTATTACATTTGTTCCACAAGCCATTAAAACACTTAAATCTAGGCAAACCGATGATATTGCCTTAAACATGTTACTGTTTTCATTTATTGGTAATAGCTGCTGGCTTATTCATGCCATATCGCTTGGCATTACACCTTTAGCCCTCTCTGCTTCCATGATTTTAACATTCAACACCCCCATTCTAATCATGAAATTATCGCATATGTATAAAAAGAGATTCACACAAATTGAATTACAGGTAAAAGCATAAATAAAACCCCGCAACAGCGGGGTTTTCCACATATAAGAGCGTTGAGCGAGCTCTTAATAAAAAAATCAACCCACTTTTTGTGGTTGGTTTTCAATAATTTCAAAATACTCGTAAAACACATCAGGAAATACAATTTTAGGCTGAGAAGCTTGCTTTTTAGGCTCTGTGCGCATAATAACAACATTATCTTTTGTTTGAGCTTCCACACGAAAGGCACTTTCACGAACCACAGAAGTTGCAGGTTTAATATTATGAGAACTTGCAACAACAGTTGGAACAAACTCCTTTGTATAAGGATGGCTTACACCACGTGCAATACGATCAATCATCAAAAAAGCGTCGTTTTTTTCACGGTTTGTAAGTTTATTCACCATTTTCCCCATGGATGAACGTGTGCGCATGTATGCTTTGCCTCATTTTTATTATTTGTATTTCAGTAACAAAATAATAACAAAATTTGGCTTACACAAACAAGATTGAGCGAAAAAGACTTATACCGTAAATTGTAAAATTGTCACGATTTAAAAGAAGATATTGAAAA
>NZGE01000002.1 GCA_002689455.1 Magnetococcales bacterium
AAGGGCTTTTTATGTCTAAAACTCTAAAAATGGGTGGTTTTGTTATTTCTTTGGATGTAAATGATAAACCTCAAGAGATTCATTCAGGTGATAATGTTTATAAAATTAATACGAAAAGTATGCATTACGATAAGTTACCGCTAGGGAATGAGTTTGTTTACCTGTTAAGCTGTAAAACGGTGGAAGGTTATGACTTCGATGGTGAAACTTCTTCATTTAAAAGCTGTGGCTACCTTGATTTAAAAAATAAAAATCCGGTGCATTAATATCGAAAAAAAACCCTCCTTTCGGAGGGTTTAATTTGTTGAGAGGATATGTTTTCTTCATTAGAGTTTTTTACTAATTAGGAGAACAAGTGTTTTTCCATCTTTAATTTAACTTATGTGTTGAATGAGTTCAAGTTCTTTTTCAACTTTTTAGTTAAATAAAGAAAAAATCTTTTTATATACAAATAAAATCAATGCCTTATTTTGATTTGTACGATGTATAACTAAAGTGTGTATTTATTTGCTATTGGGTATCGCCAGTCAAGCCCAAAGGCTGTTCCATGTAATTTTAAGCCTGGCGCACCTTGGTAACGCTTGTGTTCACTTATTTTTAAAAGGTGTAAAACTTCTTTAACAGTCTGCCTTTCAAATCCTTCAGCAATAATATCTTCGTGACCCATTTTATCTTCAATAGCGTGTTTTAAAATGGCATCCAATATTTCATATGGCGGAAGTTTGTCACTATCTTTTTGGTTGTCACGTAGTTCTGGCGTAGGTTCTTTTTCAATTGAGTTTATTGGGATGATTTCTTTGTTTTTGTTGATGTAGCGACTTAATTCATAAACTTCCGTTTTGTAAAGGTCTTTAATAATATTAAATCCGCCATTCATATCGCCATATAATGTGCAAAAACCAACAGCTATTTCGCTTTTGTTACCTGTGGTTAACAGCATTGCACCTGTATTATTAGCATAGCCCATTAATAAGGTTCCCCTTGCACGTGCTTGTAAGTTTTCAAGAGTGATACTTTCAAGTTGACCTGTACTGCGTAGTGTTTCTTCTAAGGCTGATACTGTTTTTTCAATGGATAATGTATGTGTTTTAATACCAAGGTTTTGTGCTAGGTCTAGTGCATCTTTGTTGGAATGGGCACTGGTATGTTTTGAAGGTAGTAATATGCCAGTTACATTTTCAGCACCTAAAACATGTGTTGCGATAGTGGCTGTTAATGCGCTGTCAATGCCACCTGAAAGACCAAGTACGACTTTTTTAAACCCACATTTTTGCATGTAGTCGTTAAAGCCTAAGCACAATCCTTTGTAAATATTGTTTATATGTTTTAAAGGTTTTGAAGATTTTTCATTTTTGAAGATATAGCCAGTTCCATCATTATTTTTTATAAGCTGAATAATACGAGATTCTTCTTTCCAAGCGCTGAATTTATTCGATGCATCTTCGTTTGGATTGATTGTAAAGGTTCTGCCATCAAACAGAATTTCATCTTGTCCACCTACAATATTGTTATATAAAATGGGTAAACCTGTTTCTTTTACACGCTGTTTACAAAATTCAATGCGGAAATCTTCCTTACCTAAAGCATAAGGTGAGCCATTTATGGAAAGTAGGGCGTTTGCACCATCTTTTTTGAGTGATTCGGCTACTTCAGGCCACCATGTGTCGTGGCAAATAAGAAGACCAATTTTTAGACCGTTAATAGATATTGTTTTATTGTTATGACCTGCTTCAAATATGCGCTTTTCGTCCATAACGCTAAAATTAGGGAGGCATTGTTTATATATAATTTGTTTTATTTCTTGGTTTTGAATGAATAGCGCTGCGTTATATGTTTTTTTGTTGTGTATCCAAGGGGTGTTTAAAATAAGGGCTGTGTTGCCAATAAATGGAATGATATTGGACATGATTTCATCTTGTAAATCCTTTAAAAACTGTGGTCTTAAAACAAGGTCGGCAGGTGTATAACCGCATAAAGAGGCTTCAGGTAAAAGGCATAGATCTGCTTGTTTATTTAAAGCGTTGTTGTAATGGTTTAAAATAAGCTTTCTGTTGCCAGATATATCGCCAACAGTAGGGTTTATTTGTGCAGTATAAATTTGTAAAGCCGTGGACATATGTGTTTCCTTGTTTTTAACAACCTTATTATAACTAAATTAAAGATCTTCGCACATGAATTTAGTGATTTTCCTATCGATGAATTGTATATTTTTAAAATATATGCAATAACCTTTTGCAATGATTGATAAAGGAATGATTTATGAGCTTACCGTGTGAATATGTGGACCCTTTTAAGGAAGATGACCCAAACCTTTGGGTTAAGATTGAACATTTGGGTCGATACATGTTGGCACGTGACTTATTGGCAGAGAAGGGGTCAAAACTTCATTTGGACTTGGGTTGTGCAACGGGTTATGGGTTGCGTGAAATGGAAGGTGTTGTAACGAAATCGCTGGGTATGGATTATGATGCAGATGCCCTAAAAATTGCCGAGTCTCGTTTGGAAAAGTCTAAATTAATACATATTGACTTGGATAATGAGAAGGTGACCAGCCACCTTAGGGAAGGCAGTGTAACTTCTGTTACAGCTTTTGAATTTATGGAACATTTAGATGTTGTTGAAAATTTAATTGATGATTTGCATAAAGTAATGGCTAAAGGCGGTAAACTGATTGCTTCAGTTCCGAACCACGTATTTGAAAAAGTGGGTGAAAATGGAAACCCTATGAACCCTCACCACGACCGTATATTTAAAGAGGGTGAGTTTAAAGAAATACTGGAGCAACGTGGTTTTAAGGTTGAAAAAATACTGGGCCAACCGTTGGTGGGTGATTTGCCCTTGAAAGAGAAAAAGCTAACTAAAAAGAAAATTATTAGCCAAAAGCCTTCAAGGCTACCAGTTATGCAAACGGCAGATGTTGTTCGTGCTTTTGCTTATATGTTTGCTTACCCTGAGGAAAGTATGGAAATTCATAAAAGTTATGCTTATACTTTTGTGGCAACGGCAGTTTAAAATTTAAGAAAGTAAAATTTATGACAATTGAAAGTGCATTAGAAGCGATTTATACAAGCCTAGAAAATGATAACAAAGGCATTGATGAGTCGATTGAAAACTTAAAAGCTGAAATGAAAGCAGCTGAAATGGCTGAAGTTGAAATTGAAAATGAAAAGTTACCTGTTCCTAACCGTGTTGGACGTAACATGCTTAAAAGTTATTTTAAAAAACGTGGTGTAAAGGTTTCATTTAAACTTTAGTGTTAAAGCACCTACTCAAGGCTCTTTACCAATGGTGGGAGCCTTTTTTATACCTTGCATTTTAAGGTTTGTTTTTTTACACTAATTAAAGTATTGATTTTTAATTTCCTTTTATATATTGCGAGGTATGCCTTATGCATATGTTAGCAGTTCTGATTATGTTTGGTTTTGTGGCCATATTTATGTGGTTTCAAATCCAAGAAAATACCAAGGAATATTACGATAATTTACGCCGTGAAAAAGAAATGAAGCTTGCCGAAGATGAGCGATTAGAGCGTGTGCGTAAGCGCAATATTCTGTATAAAAATTTAATGAATGTTCGTGTGAACCCTGAAAAGGATTACCCTTCGGAGTTGACGGACCGATCTGTTATTTTGTTTTTAGCACAAAAAAGGCTTCAAAAATCGGAATGTCAAAGTAGTTTTGATATGCGATGGCTACCTGTTATTCGTGGTTACATTGAATATAAAGATGTTTTAAACCCAACAAAGACATCTAAAAAGCTGTTGGAAAGAGCTTTGCTGGATTACAAAGAAACTTCTTTTTCGTATAACTCTATTCAATGGGCATTAAATGGCTATCCCTAATTATCGAAGTAAAAAACCCGCCGAAAGCGGGTTTTTTTTGAATCAGAATATATTATTCTGTATCTTTTCTTTTAATGTCACTCCAAATACGTTTCTTCGTGAAGTATAGAAGAATTGCAAGGATGAAGACATAAAGCAGTACATAAACACCCAATTGCTGGCGTGTTGTAAGTTCTGGTTCAGCAGTCCACTGCATGAAGTAAGCAACATCAGACGCCATTTGCTTCACAGTAGCATTCGTGCCGTCAAAGTAGTCAACCTGACCTTCTGCTAATGGTGCAGGCATGGCAATAACATGTCCTGGGAAGTATTCATTGTAACTTCCAGTATCAGGCAGGTTAAAGCCTTCAGGCGCTTCCTTATAGCCAGTTAAAAGAGCATACGTATAGTCTGCTCCACCTGGGCGTGCTTTGTTCATAACTGAAAGGTCAGGTAATGCTTTTGCATAGGCTGCAATAGCATCTTCATCGCTTAAAGCCGACTTGAAAGTATCCATTACGGACATTTCCATTTCTTCAGCTAGTTTTTTAACTTCAGCTTCTGTGAAGCCCACTTTCATGAGGTCGCGGTGCTTAATGTATTTAAAGCCATGGCAAGACATACAAACCTGCGTTGCTACTTGGTAACCACGGTAAATTTTGTCTTTTTCCCAATCCGCTTTTACGCTTTGGAAACTCCAAGGTTGTTTTGGCAATTCCACACTCCCACCAGCCGCAAGTGCCGATGTTGAAACAAGCGTTAGAACTGTTAAAAGAGAAAGTAATTTTTTCATTTTCTTTTTATCCTTTCTTAAATGCTTGTTGGCAGTGGTTTTGTTTTTTCAATCTTCGCAATCCAAGGGAGCGCAAGGAAGAAACCAAAGTAAAGTGCTGTGGCAACTTGCGACATAGCCGTATAAGGCTGTTCCGCAGGTTTAGCACCTAACCATCCAAGGAAGAAGAAGTTTGCGATAAATGCCCAGAACATAACTTTGTAAATTGGGCGGAAACGTGCACTTCTTACTTTAGATTTATCTAATATTGGTAAGATAAATAAAATAGCAATTGAAGAAACCATCGCAATAACACCAAGTAACTTACTATCTAAAAATAGAATGTTAAAGTTGATGGCACGTAAAATTGCATAAAATGGCAGGAAGTACCATTCAGGCACAATGTGTGCTGGTGTTGTCATTGGGTCTGCTGGAATATAGTTATCTGTATGTCCTAAGTAATCAGGCATATAAAATACCATGAAGAGGAAAGGTAGCATATAAACAGCTAGGCCAAATGTATCCTTAATTGTGTAGTAAGGGTGGAAAGGTACAAAATCTGTATCCTTTTTAAGATCAATACCTGTTGGGTTGTTCGACTTTACTTTACGGTTGTGTAGTGCCCAAAGGTGTAGGAATACTACGCCTAAAATCACAAACGGTAATAGGAAGTGAAGGGAGTAAAAACGTGTAAGCGTTGCATCGTTTACGCCGTAACCACCCCAAAGCCAAATTACGATGTCATCACCAACAAGTGGAATAACAGAGATAAGGTTTGTAATAACTTGTGCACCCCAGAAGGACATTTGCCCCCAAGGTAATACATAGCCAAGGAACGCTGTTGCCATCATAAGGAAGAAGATAAGGACTCCCATACCCCATAAAATTTCACGAGGTGACTTATACGAACCGTAATAAAGACCACGCCCGATGTGAATATAAACGACAATAAAGAAGAAGCTGGCGCCTACCATGTGCAGGTTACGAATGAGCCAGCCCCAGTTTACATCACGCATGATGTGTTGAATACTGTCAAAAGCAAGACCTGCATCTGCTTTATAGTGCATTGTTAGAAAGAAACCAGTTAAAATTTGCAAAATAAGTGCAATACCAGCCAGTGAGCCGAAGTTCCAAGCGTAGTTCAGGTTTTTAGGTGCTGGATAATCTACCAATTCAGCTTTCATAAAGCTGATAAGGGGTAGACGGTCTTCAAACCATTCTAATTTTGAAGAAGGGTTTGGGTTAACTTGTTGTTTAGCCATGAATAAATCCCCCTTTAACCAATTTTAATTGTGTTGTCGTCAAGAAATTCGTAAGGAGGAATTTCTAAGTTTTTAGGTGCCGGGCCTTTTACTACACGACCAGATACGTCAAATTGTGAACCATGGCAAGGGCATGCCCAGTTTTCTGTGCTGCCGTCAATTGGCACGCAACCAAGGTGTGTGCAGTGTGCAATTGTAACCAACCATTCTGGTTTTTTAACACGCTCAGCATCTGTTTGCGGGTCAATAGAAACTGTTTTGTCACCAGCTGCTGCAAGTGCAATTTCCGACTGTGTGCGGTGTTTAACAAAAACCGCTTTGCCACGCCAAATCACTTTTTTAGTATCGCCTTCAGCAATTTCTGATAGGTCAACTTCGGTGTATTTTTGGGCTTCCACTTTAGCGGAAGGGCTCATGCTTTTGATGAATGGGTAACAAGCGCATGCTGCACCAGCTGCACCAAAAGCTTTCGTTGTACCAGACAAAAAGTCACGCTTGCCGTGGTCAACTACATCTTTTTTAGAAACTTTTTCGGCCATAATTTTGAAAATCTCTTAACTTAAGTTTTTATTTTTACAAATTTGCTCGCTCAATATAACGCAATTTGTGACGCTTTGCAAAAAAATACCTCACAATGTTTATGGGTTTTCTGTTGTGGTTGTTGATGGAGAAAAAGCCTTCTGAAAAGAAGGCTTTAGTTGCACCGCTTGTGCAGCATATTTGAGTTTTTGCTTGTTAACGTTAAGTTACAGGTCTCAGCTTAAAGCTTGTGCTGAGTTGTGTAATTTTTGTTAGCCAAGATGTGCTGACGAGCTTGTCTTGAGCGGCTGTCAATAAGAAGGGGCGCGCGCAAGTTGGCTGTTAAATAGTAAGAGTCTTCTTGGTCATACATTGTTAAAATAACAAGTGTTTGAACATTCTCTTTTGTCATTTGACATTCTTTAACAGCTTTTGAAAGGTCTTCGTCTTGAATTTCAAGGCCGATAGATTTTGGGTCGGCTACAAGAAATGCTATTTCAGGTTCATTGACGCACTGAAGTAGCAAAATTGGCGATTCGTCTGCATTTGGAATGCGAGAAAGACCAAAGGTTGTACAGCCAGTGAAGCCTAAAAGGCCGTTTTTAAATGTGATAAGGCGATCTTCACGTAGAGCAACTTCACCAAAACGTGTGTTGTATGTTAAAGCCTTTTCTACAGGGATCGTTTGTTCTGCAAGTGTTGTTTGTTGCATAAGCTTACTCCTTGTTTTTTATGCTGCTTAGCAATTTGGAAATATCTCCACTGTTGCTGGCGGCGGTTTGGTTCTCTTCTTGAATTTTCAAGTAGAGCTCTTTACGGTAAACAGTGTTGCCTTCAGGGTATTCAAACCCTAATTTTACACGTCCACCGCGTACTTCCACAATTGTAACCTCGATATTATCGTTGATCACAATCGATTCGTTGGTTCGCCTTGTTATAAGGAGCATTTTGCTTTTCCGTTTTCTTTTTTCACTTTTTGAACAATGTCTAACCTTTTTACCAAATAAATGGTGTTGGTGCTAGCTTTAGTTCATCAGCTCCTTATATTCTCGTCTTTTTACAGGAAGTCGAGAAGCGATAACTGGTTTACTCGGTTAATAACAGCAAGTGAAGCCTCGAGGGTTGTTTGCTCTTGTGTGAAGCGGCTCATAGCTTCTGCGATATCAACTTTTTCAATTTCGTCTACTTGTTCTGTTAAGAACAAGTTTGTGTTTTCGTGCCTTGCTGAAAGGAGGTCGAATGAAGATTGCTGACCGCCCACTTCACCAATAAGGCCTGAAATTTCTGTTTGTGCTTGGTTTAAAAGGTCAATCGCTGCATCAATATCACTTTCAGAGTTATTTTCTAAGCCATACCATAAAGCTTCCAAGCCGGCTTTCATGTTTGCAAAAGCATCGTCATCACCTGTTAAACCATACTCTTCAGTTACGCCAATGGCTGTGATAACCACCATTTTTTGGCTGTCACCATTGTAATATGTGTTTGGTGCAGGGATTGTTGCTGGTGCTGTTGTTGCAGTTGCTGAAGTTGTAAGTGGTGGTCTGTCACCAGCGGCACCGCTAAACACGTATCGGCCATCGTATTTTGTTTTAAATAAAGAATAGAATGTTTCAGCTAAACCTTCAGCTTTAGGGGCAAGGTTGGCACGTACTTCTGCGGTGTTTTCATTACGGCCAAGGGTCCATAAGTTTGCTGCTTCAACAATAAGGTCATTCATACCTGAAAGGGCGTTTTCAGTTGCTAACAGGCGTGAATTGACGGTTTCCATGTTTGAAATGAACTGGTCGTTTACATTACGAAGGTCTTGTAGGTTTAACAGTTGTCCTGCTTGAGCTGCGATATCTTCAAATCGTTCAGCAACAAGGCCAGATGTAACCTGATAGGTTGTTTTAGCAAGGGCAGCATTGGCTGTTTGCATTCTATCAATGGCGTTTCTGTTAAAGCTAGCGGTTGCAACACGTGAGTTCATAATGCCTTACCTCCTTATACAATGTTAACCAAAGTTTGAAGTAGTTCGTCTACAACACTTACAATACGTGCTGATGCTTGATAACTTCTTTGGTAGATTAATAAATTCGAAAGTTCCTCATCCAAGTTTACGCCTGAAGTAGCTGAAAAACGTGATTCCATGTCTTCTAAAATAACATTTTGGAAATCAAGTGCAGATGTACTGTCATCTAAGCGAATGGCAAGGTTACTTGAAATGTTAATGAAGTATTGCGATAAACTTTGGCTTTGCGAAGCTAAGTTACCTGCAGCTGCAAATGTAACAGGGGATTCGGCAAGTTGTGCTAGTTCAATCATATTGCGGTTATCTTGGAATGATATACCACCGTCTGTTTCGCGCATGCGTGCAGAAGCAATGCGGGCAGGGTCGGCTAAAATATCGCTACGAATATCCATATCAGTTGCATCTTCACCTGTGAAGAAGTTGTTCATACCAAGCTCGCCGGCAACATTACCAACGTTATTTCTAAATACAACGCCATAGTTTGCATTATTGGCTGTTACTTGTAACTGTTCGTTTCCGTCTCCATCAATAATAACGGCAGCTGTAATGTCGCCACCAATGTCAGGGTTACCATTAATTGACGCAGCAATATCAGCAAGGGTTGTTGGAGACGCTGTAATCGCAATAGAGCCGGCACCTCCACCTGCTGTAAGTGTTGTGGTGATTGGGGTGCCTGTTGCAATATCTACAATTGAAATATCAAAGCTGTCGCCTACGCTAATGGCAAGCTCGGATGTTACATCGGCGCCAAAACCTGAGAGCTCATTACCATTGCCAGATGTTAATTGGTTAAGAGGCGGTACACTTGTACCTTGGCTATGAATGCGGTTGAAGCTATCAATCATGGTCGAAGCAAGGTTGTTAACCTCAGCTAAAAGATTGGTCATTTCATCGTCGCGAATATCAATTAAACCTTTGATGCCGCCAGTTGTCATACGGCTTTCAACGAGAGGGAAAACAGTTGCACCAGGGTTTCCGTCAGACCCAACAGGTCTTACGCCAATGCTTTGAAAAACAGAAGGTGCGACAGGGGCCGTACGTTCTACTTGAACGTAACTTGTATCTACAAGTTTACGACCTGTTTCAGTTGAAATAGATGCACGGTTTAAGCTGTCATAAATAACGTTAATACCAAGGTGTTTTGAAATAACACCAATTTGGCGTTGGCGTTCATCTAATAGGTCATTCGCATTGGCCGCACCAGAACTGTTTACGCCTAATGTAACAATTTCATTGTTTAGGTCATAAATCTTTTTAATCGCTTCGTTGACTTCGTCAATAGATTGATCAATTTGTGCATCGGCACGTTGTTGCGCTGTTTGTAGTTCAGTGGCAATACCTGTGATGGATTGCACAACGAACTCGGCATTTTTAACAGCATTTAATTGCAGTGATGTAGAGTCTGGTGCGTTTGCAAGTGTTGATAAGTCATTAAAGAATTGGCTCATTACTTTTTCTGTGCTTGTTGCAGAGCCAGGGGTCCCGAAAATAACTTCAATGTTATCAAAAAAGTTACTTTGCGTTTGGTTGTAGCCAACTGCACTTGTTTGACCAATGATACGGTTTGCTAGAAATTTGTCTGTAACTTGACGGATTTCAATAATGTTAACACCGCCACCATATCCACCGAGAGCGACGTTACCATTAATAACTTGTTGACGTACATAACCATCAGTATTGACGTTAGAGATGTTGTGAGAGACCGTGCTAAGAGTGGTTTGCGTTGTTTGCAAAGCGCTTAGTGCGATGTTTAGTGTGGAGTTTAATGTTGGTGCACTACTCATAGCATTCGCCTTTCTGTTGGTTATATTTTACGTTTCTATTCTTTGTATAAGCAAAGGGTGTGCCAAAACTAAAAGCCACCTTTAAAAAAGTGGCTTTTGTGGGAGGGGAAAGAGATACTAAATATCTTTATCGATCAATTTAGTTGTGTTTTCAGTTTGGCGCATGCTACCTGTTTCACCATAAGTTTGTACTTTAGGTTTTTTGCTTTCAACGGCACTTCTCACTAAGTTAATAAAATCATTGGTTGCTGTGTGAGCTGCCTGTAATAGAACTGTATTTTTTCGAGCAGCCTTTTGATAGTTGTTCACAACCGTTGTAAGCTCAGGCAGTTTTTCTGTAGCTGTTTGATCTGCTTTCACTTGTGCAAAAGAAATTTTAAGGGTTGAGAGTAATTTTTCAACTTTAGCGGCAAGGTGTCGCTTTTCTTTTAATTTTTCTTCCACTTCAGGAATTCGACGGTCTTTTAAAGCTTCATTTTCTTCAAGAAGTAAGGTTGTGAATTTTTCGCATGATTCAATCACACTTGTCACAAGTTGTACGGCTTGGGTCATTACTTTATCTCCTGTAGTTTCATAAGTTGATTATAGATGGTGTCGGAAAGTCCAACGCCACCTGCTTTTGTCATTTCATCTGCAACATATTCATTTTGAATGCGTTTAAATGCGGCTTCTGCTTGTCCGCCTCCAAACGCTTCGTTTACACCAGGGTCGGTTAGTTCCAGCATTTGGTATAAGAAGAAAGACTCAAAATCGTCCGCTGCAATGCGTGCTTTTTCTTCAGCGCTTTTAGCTGGTGCTAAATATTGCTGATGATTTGCACTAATTGTTTTAGGTTTTGATGCAAATTGCTGTATTTCTACTGGATTGTTGAGTGTAATTCCGCTCATTTTATACCCCCTACATCACTATAATTTCAGCTTGAAGTGCACCAGCCGACTTAATGGCTTGTAGAATGCTAATGATGTCTCTTGGTGTAACGCCAAGTGCATTTAAACCATCTACAAGGTCGGCAAGGTTTGCGCCAGAATCTAAAATTGTAAATTCAGCTGCATCTTCATCTACTTCAATTTCAGTTGCAGGAACTGCGGCAGTAATGCCATCGCTAAACCCTTCAGGCTGAACAACTTCAGTAAGTTCTGAAACACGAATGTTTAGGTTGGCGTGTGAGATGGCGACATCGCTAATTTGAACGCCTGATCCCATAACAATGGTACCTGTTTTTTCGTCAATAACAATACGTGCTGCAGTGTCTGGGCGTACATAAATGTTTTCAACTTTATTGATAATTGGAACGAGGTTTCCACGTAAACTTTCAGGAATCGCAATATCAACAGTTTGATTGTCTACAGCTAAAGCTACAGGTTCTTTGAATTCTTTGTTGATAGCTTCTTTTAAGCGCATCGCTGTTGTAAAGTCGGGGTTTCTAAGAAGTAAACGAATGCGTTTATTGTCAGAAAGTTCGTGACCTGTTTCCATTTCAACAGTCGCACCTCCAGCAATATGACCAGCTGTTGGGTGGTTTTTTGTGACTGTCCCAGCATTACCCTCAGTACTGTAACCACCAATGATAATAGAACCTTGAGCCACGGCGTATGTATTACCATCTGCGGCAATAAGCGGTGTGGCTAAAAGTTGTCCGCCTTCAAGTGAACTTGCGTCACCAAGTGAAGATGTTGTGATGTCTATACGTGAACCTTGACGTGCATAAGATGGCATTTTAGCTGTCACCATAACAGCTGCAACGTTTTTGGTTGTGATTTTTGACTCGGCAGCTTTTGCGTTTACTCCTAATTTTTCAAGCATGTTTGTTAATGTTTGACGTGTGAAGGGGATGGAGCTCGCGCTGTCACCTGTTCCGTTTAAGCCAACAACCAAACCATATCCAATTAAAATGTTAGTACGTACACCTTCAATATCAGCAATGTCTTTCACGCGTGATATTGGTGCTGTTGCATGTGCCATTGGTATTGTACCTATGGCAAGACTTAAGCTGAGAATGATAGAAAAAAACTTCTTCATTTTCTTACCCTTTGTGGATTGTTTCAATTTTTTGGTTCATGGCTTGCAAAATTCTTTCATTGCGAATATCGAATGAAAAGGCTGATGTGATGGTTAGTGTAATAATCATCACTGTGCCAAAAGCTGTCATAATGCTTTCTTTTTGCTTAGCTGTTAATGGCTTTTTTGTATGTTTTTTTAGTGTTTTCATTTTATTTCTCCTCCCAAAGAATTTCGTTTCGTAAACTTAAATGCATATAGCGTGCCAAACTTACATTTAAAGTAATAAAAAAGCCTCCAGTTGGAGGCTTTTTTCGTTGTTAAATCTAATTTAAGGTTTTGAATGTACCTGAAAATGTGAAAAGGTACTCCTTCCGCCACAGAGAGCCTGTAGATGAAATGTTAGCTTTATAAGTATCTATGTGAACGCAGTTACTCTGAATTGTTTCAATGATACAATCTTCAAGTATTTGAGATAGTTCTTTGTAATGAGCGTTTTTGCCTATTTTGAATGTGCCTTTAAAATGACATACACCGTTTATTTGGCAGTCGGTTATAATGTCTCTGACACATGCCTTAACAAATTTGTAATGCGGTTCATTTAGAGAGATAATAGCGTGGTTAAAGATTTTTCTATTTTGTGGAGGGATAGGTTTCATTGGTCTTTCCATGAAAGATACCTCTATAAAAGGCTTAGATATAAAAGATATGTGTGGTTTAGGTGTTTGAAGTTTATATTTTTAATACACTTTGTCAAAGGAATTAAAAAAAAGCTTGCAAAGACATGTTTTTATGTTAAATTTCGCCTACCTGCGTGCGTTGGTTATGTTCGCTGGCTTGTGATTAATCTCTTTTTAGAGAAAAGGAAATATAGATATGAAAAAAGGCATTCACCCAGAGTACCACACAATTAAAGTAATTATGACAGATGGAACAGAGTTTGAAACTCGTTCAACATTTGGTAAAGAAGGCGAAGAAATGCGCCTATCGGTAGACCCTCTATCTCACCCGGCTTACACAGGCCGTCGTCGTGAGCTTGACACTGAAGGTCGCGTTGATAAGTTCCGTAACCGTTATGGTATGAAGAAGTAATACGTAATATGTATTCTTTAAAAGCAGGCTTTATGCCTGCTTTTTATTTGAATGTATTTTTACTATATAAAGTTTTGCGTGCAAAAAAAGCCCCTGTTTGGGGCTTTTGAATACTGTAAATAAAGGTTTAGATATTTGCTAAATTTTCCATCTCTTTGTTGCTGAACACACGTTCAAGGTCAACTAAGATGATCATTTTTTCATTGTAGTGTGCAATTCCTTGAATATACTCAGCACCAATACCAGAAGATACAATTTGTGGTGCAGGGTTTACAGTTTCAGAAGGAATACGTAGTACTTCGTTAACGCCATCAACAATTAATCCAATTAGGTTTTTATTGATCTCAACAACAACAATACGTGTGTCTTCATCTGCTACACTACTTTCAAGGTTAAAGCGCTTACGTAAATCAATAACAGGTAAAATTTGACCACGAAGGTTAATAACACCTTCAACAAAGTCTGGTGAGTGTGGTACAGGAGTTACTTCAACCATTCGAATAATTTCACGAACATCAAGGATTGGCAATCCAAACTCTTCGCCAACAAGGTTAAATGTTACAAGCTGTAGTAAAACATCACTTGAACGAACGCCACGTTCCCCTTGAGAATGATTTGATAATTCACGACCGCCATTATTTGCTTCAACCATTGCACTCATGTTGCTATTAGCCTTTTCTTTTAGTTTTTTTATTTTTTATCTTCTCATAATGTTATGGTGTTTCAAAGAGGATTTTACAAGTTTAGGCGTATAAAAACGATGATTCTTTATTCATCTGATGAAGTATGGCATAATTTTAGCATTCTAAGTAACACTATAGTAATATAATAAAGCCGAGCCCTGTATATGAACGAAATATTTCAAGAATTAATTGACCATGTAGATGAAATTGAACTGACCAGAACCTTTGGGACGGTTACCAGTGCAAGCGGCTTGGTGTTAACTTGTAAAGGGTTGGAACGAACAACAATTGGTAGCCGCTGTACAATTGAAAATATTGACGGCATCAAACATGCCGCAGAAGTTGTTGGCTATAAAGATGATGAAGTTTTATTAATGCCATATGGCTCTATGGAAGGTTTTGGGCCGCACTGCCGTGTTTTTGTAGAAAAAGATGGTTTGAGTGCTAAAATTAATGATTCATATTTAGGGCGTGTTGTAAATGCTTTGGGTGAACCAATTGATGGAAAGGGTTCTATAAAGCGTACAGGTCAGCCTTGTTCTTTAAAAAGGAAGCCTCCGTCACCTGGACAGCGCAAAGCTGTTGGTGCAAAATTAGATGTAGGTGTTCGGGCTTTAAATACATTTGTACCTATTTGCGAAGGGCAGCGTTTAGGTATTTTTTCAGGATCAGGCGTTGGTAAATCGGTTTTGATGTCAATGATTGCTAAATTCTGCGAAGCTGATATTAATGTGATTGGATTGGTCGGCGAACGTGGTCGTGAGGTTAAAGAGTTTATTGAGCAAAACCTTGGGGAAGAAGGCCTGAAAAAGTCAGTTGTTATTGTTGCAACGGGCGATGAACCACCACTCATGCGCCGTCAAGCTGCATATATGGCAATGACAGTTGCTGAATATTTCAGGGATCAAGGTAAAAAAGTAATGTTATTTATGGATAGCGTTACACGTTTTGCTATGGCTCAGCGTGAAGTTGGTTTAAGCGCAGGTGAACCGCCAACAACACGCGGTTTTACACCTTCTGTTTTTTCTGAACTGCCAAGGCTTTTAGAGCGTGCAGGTCAAAATGAAGAAGGTAAAGAAGGGTCTATAACGGGTATCTTTACAGTCTTAGTTGAAGGCGGTGATATGGATGAACCCGTTGCCGACAGCGTACGCGGTATTGTCGATGGTCACATTTTGTTAGATAGGTCCTTGGCCGAGCGTGGGCATTTCCCAGCGATTGATGTTTTAAAGTCGGTTTCTCGTATGCTTCCAAATTGTCATAACAGTGAGGAGTTAACGCTTATGAAGCGTGCAAGACAGCTTCTTTCAACGTATTCAGATATGGAAGAGCTTATCCGCCTTGGGGCTTATGCAAAAGGCAGTGATACACGTATTGATGAGTCGATAGATTATCATGATGCTTTAGAGACTTATCTAACACAAGGTCACCGTGAACATACAAATGTTGAAGCTGGATTTACTATGCTTTCAGGTATTCTAGGTAAAGGTAAAGAAGGTGTTTAGTAAATGAAAACGTTACAATCACTTTATAAAATAGCCACTAAAAAAGTGGAAGAATCACAAGAGGAAATTGCAAAGATTGTTGACGTTATGCAGCAAATGGATGATCGTGAACGAAAGTTGTTAAATCAAATTGACTATGAATATGGAAACGCAACAAGCCAAAGTGATGCGTTACTTTATAGTTTTGCTGGCAAGTTTAGTGAAAAGTCCAAAGATGAAATTGAAGATATTAAAAAAGCACGTGTAGATGCAAAAAAAATATTGGCAGAAAAGCGTGAAAAACTACGTGTACGTTTTGCTGAACAAAAGCGTTATGAAATTTTAATTGAACGCAAAAGACTGGAATTTAAAAAGTCTGAACAGAAAAAAGAGCAAGCAGAGTTAGATGAATTAAGCTCAGTGCGTCATATTTTAAGTGAGGCTGATTCTTAAATAAGTTTTTCAACTTCAGGTGGGAGTTTGTAGTTGGGTTGTGTTTCAATCATTTGAATACGCTGAATTTCCCCTGTAGTTTCATGTCGGACGGTAATGTCTAGTTTGGCAAAGAAGGGTAGCGCGGCTTTATAAAAGTCTTCAATAACTTTATTCGCAAAAGATTCAATAGACGAACTTTCAGAAAACTCTTTTTCAATTTTTTTAATGTGGATTGTAAAGCTTTCTTTCTCAACAATTTCACGGTCAGGCACGTAAGAAAAGTGTACTTCTGCATTGTTAAATTTAAAAACACCTTTGCTTTTAAAGCATAATAGTGCGTTTTTTCCCTTTAAAGGGTTTGGTTTAACAGTTAATTGCATCAGATTATGTCTCCATTTTTTACAGGAGATATCTTATAGTGTAATAGTGTTTTCTGCAATGAAACTTGTGTAAACAAAGCTTTTAGAAGCGAGATTTTTCAGTTCCAGGAGGTGCTTTAACATATGCATGTGCCTGACTGTGTTCTTTAACAGCTTTGAATATGTGCCTATGGCTATATAAGTTTTCACTGTGTCCAGCAATTAAAAAGCCATCTTCTTGAATAGAATTATAAATGTTTTTAAGTGCTTTTTCTTTAGAGTCTTCATCAAAGTAAATAAGGACATTTCGGCAGAACGCAAAATCAAACTTCCCAAGCATTCGAATGCGGTCAGAATCCATTAAATTACATTCTTGAAACTTCACCATGTTACGGACTTCTTGTTTAAGTGTGTGGACATGTCCATCGGTTGATGCTGTGAAGTATTGTGCTAACATATCAAGTGGAATATTACGAATGGCATATTTACGATATTCACCTTTTAAAGCTTTATCAATTGCATCGCGGCAAATATCTGTTCCAACAATTTCAAATTGCATGCCACGTGCTTCTGGAATTGATAACAACTGTAAAGCCATTGTGTATGCTTCGTCCCCTGTTGAAGAAGCGCAGCTCCATAGACGAATTTTATTTTTACCCTCTAACTTACGTTTACGTAAAAGTGGAATTAAAAACTCTTTTTCAAACAACGCAAGTTGAGGCTCATTTCTAAAAAAGAATGTTTCATTGATTGTTACTTCATCCATCAGTTTGTGATATTCGGTTTGTTTAGCTGTTGGCGATTGTAAAAATTGTAAATATTCGTTAAAGCCTTTTAAGCCAAGGTCTTCATACCTTTTTTGAAGCTTTGATGATAAAAAATAGTTCTTGGCTACCTGAAAGCGTATACCAGAAATTTGGTAAATAAGGTCGCTAAATTTGTTGAATAAATCAGGTGCTAACAGTTCCTTTTTTGCCGTTGTTTGGGCATTAAGTTCTTGTTGTCTTTCTCTGGCTTGTTGCAGCAGGCTCAAGTGTATAATCTCTTTTTTATTTTTATAAAGTATATAACCTATTTACATATTTTGGGGGTTTAAGAATAGATTTACAAGTGTTTTTTAAATGCTTTGTATGTGGTTATTCAGCACACCAAGCGCTAAGTTAATAGGTTTTTCTAGCTTTTTGTCGCTTACATAGGTTTCAATTCCACCTGTATAACCCATATTTTCCAACGTTTGTCCTACAATAGACTTTAGCATGAGTATCTCCTGTTCATCTAATGAGGCTTCAGTTGTTAATTTAAGGTTTATATTCTTTTCTTGAATGTATCCATCAAGCTGTGTTTCACCTAAGCCATTTAAATGAACGTGCGTTAAAAAACGAGTCCCTGTTATTTTACCTGAATCGTCTTCACTTTGATGCCAGAAAAATCCACCTTGTTTGGGGTCATCACTATCATTTTCAAGGTATGGGAAAATAAGAGCTCTCCAGTTTTCAGGTGTTTCGGTGTTTTTTTGTGTGGCATTGTGAATGCCAGTTAAATCATGCGAAAAATCAATACCAATTGCTTTTAAAAGGTTGAGTGTTTCATCGCCTGCAAGTCTTTGTAGGTTTTGATGGTTAACACTATCAATAAAAGAAATTAACTTTGGTAAGAAGCTTTCTTTTCCAATGTGGGGTATGTTTTCTTTTAAGTGTTGAGCACTTTCCGGATGAAGTTTTTGCAGGGTTTCAATGCTTTGTTTTAAGTTGTGCCATTGATTTGCTATTTCTGTAAGTGTTGTGGCTTTACTTAATGTTTGAGGGATACTTTGCGGTAAAATTTCAAGAAGGCCATCGTCATTTAAAATAACTTGTACCTTAGTACCGCTTGGTAGTGGTAAAGGGGTTTTAACTTCCGCTAACACTCCATTTTCAAGCTTAATGGATGCTAAGCTAGAATTAACGTTACTTGTAACTTGTGCGGTAATGGGCTGGTTTTTAGGTGTTTGAATTTGTACTGCTTTGGGGATGTTTTGATTGGGTAAAGCTTCGCTTAAAACTTGTTTAACAACAAAGCCTTGATTTGTGTTTTGTAGCTGTAGAGGTGTGTTTTTGGGGATATCTACTTGAGAAATAATCTCGAATTTTTGACCTGAAGGACTATTAAACATAGTTTTAAATTGGGGGATTGTTTCTTGTGTTCTGTGACCTGAAGTATTGGTTATATTTTGTGTTAAAGGGGGTAAAGGTTCTGATGCCTCTGAGTTTTGTACATGAAGTAAAGAACCTTGAGGTAGTGGGTTTGTTGGCTGGCTTACCTTTGCACTTAAAATAATCGCTTGCGACTGTATAGGCGTTAAATTGGGCTTAAGGGTAGAATTTTGTATGTTTGCAGTGCTTTGATTTGTAGGATCTATACTTCCCTTGGGTGGAGTGATTTCTAAAATTTTTGCCTGTGCATTGTTGATGTTTAATTTTAAAATGGTTTGTTCAGGTACATTTACATTAAAGCTTGCTTTAAAACTAGGGAGAGGGCTGTTTGGTTGCTGAGGTCTTAGTGTTTGTTGTCCGTTTTCATTTTTTGAAACAACAACAGTTAATGCATTTTGAGTAGCTGGAAGAGGCTTACCATCTAAACTTTTAACAGGAATATTCTGACCAACTAAAGGGCGAAGTCTTGCAAAAGGATCCTCTTTGGGAGGTTCTGAGATTTTTGTGGCTGTTTGATTAAGGTTTTGGTTTGTTATTTGTGGTTGTTCAGTTGTTGTTCTTGACACATTTGTTTGTTGTGGGGCTGTGTTTTTATGCCCTAAAGTATGGTGATTGTTTTGTTGGGTAGGTGTTTGAGACCCTTTTTCTTGCGCAGAATTTTGGGGTGTTTCTTTGAAGGTATCAACCACCATTTCAGTTAATTTAGTCTCACCGGTTTTAAGTTGAATAAATGATATTTGGCTGCCTATTTTAGGGGGTGGGGTTATTTGCGCATCAACGGTTTTACCAGATTGTAAGGAAATTTTATATGTTCCATCTGAATTTTGGCTTTCAACCTTTCCTTTAATCACTTTTCCTTGCAAGTTTTCAGGTAAAGGGGTTTTAAGTTGAATTGAAGCGTCTTTAGGTACACCTTTGGATGATGCGTTGGCAATTTGTGCGGCAATTTCATTTCCAATATGTACCATAATGCTACCCTTATAATTTTATATGTATGATAGCTATATGCAATTTATGCGCCCATTCTGCTTACATTGTGACCTGTTGTACGGTTGCCGTATTCATTTGAAAGAACCTGAGCAATCTTCTCTATGGCTTGCGTTGCATCGCTGTTTGGAAATGCAATGCTTGTAAGCTGTTGAAGTTTTACAGCTGTGCTGTATTGTCTGTCATAAGGCACAATGCCCATCAGTGGAACTTGAACATGCAGGAATTTTTCGGCTGCCATGCGAACTTTTGCAAAAGTGCTTTTACCTTCTGGCAATGAACCTGCTTGGTTAATGACAATTTCACAATTTTCTTTTTCATGCTTTGTTTTTAGAAGTTTAATAAGTGCGTAAGCATCGGTGATGGAACTTGGGTCTGGTGTTGTAACAAGAAACGTGCGGTCTGCAAATTTTGTAAAGCTTAAAACTTCGTTATCAATGCCAGCAGCAACATCTAAAAATACAAAGTCGTACGACCCTGCAATGTCACGTAAACGTTTTAGAACATCCCGTCTTTCAAGTGTGGTTAAGAATGGCTGTTTTTCAAACCCGCTGCGACCAGGGATAATATCAAAACCTTTTTCACTGCGTGCAATAATGTCTTCAAGGTTACAAAAGCCTTGAATAACATCGCTTAAATCTTTCATGGTACTTATGCCAAGCTGAACATCAATATTGGCAAGGCCAATATCGGCATCAAATACAAGAACACGTTTGCCAAGCTTTGAAAGTTGATAACATAAGTTGAGTGTAAAACTTGTTTTACCGGCACCACCTTTACCACTAGCAATGGCAATAATAGGTGTTCTTTCAGTTGGGTTAATCATGCTTCTCTCTCCCATGGTAAGCGCGGTTTGCGCATTAATTTTTCAGCTAACATAGACGCATCTAGTTCAACAATGTCGTCTGGTACAGCTGTTCCATCTGTGATGTAACAAACTTTAAGGCCACTTGTAATAGCCACGTTTGTTAAACCGCCGAGGTAAGTTGTTTCGTCGAATTTTGTAAATAAAATAGTACTTGGGTGTAAGGCTGCAAGTGCTGCTGGCATGGCCGCCATTTCAAGTGGGTTTAATGAGGCTGGAAGCACAAGGTGCACAGTTGCATTTTGCAAGCCAATGGTTTCTAACCTTTTTTTCAAAGCGGTAACTTGTGCTGTGTTAAATACATTAATACCAGGTGTATCAATAAAAATGTAATCCTTATCACACACACTTTTTTGAAGTTCTTCCCAGTCTTCAGGCGTACGCATAAGGTGGGCATCTTCTTTGAGTGCGCTTGCAAAAATGGCCATTTGCTCATAGCCACCAATTTTTTGATTATCTAGTGTAACAAGTGCAATACTGTGTTTATCAATTTTTTTCTGTGCAGCGAGCTTGCAAACCGTTGTGCTTTTTCCCGCACCTGTTGGGCCAACAAATACGTGGTATTTACCTTTTTCAATTGTTTTTGCAGGGGCTTCAAACGTAATCATTTTACCAAGAACCATATCCAAAGTATCAAGGTCATCAAAGCCTGTTTCAGCTAAGGCTTTTACGGCATTGTCTATGCGTTTGGAAATGTTTGGTAAAATGCCGTGTTTATCTAAAAGTTTTTGCAAGTCTGAAGCATTTTGTTCCAACACAGGGAAGTCATCTGGGATTTTTTCAAATGATTTTTGTGGTGATGGTGCTTGAACCGCACCATTTGTTGAACCTGTTTTTTGAACAGGTGTATCGGTTGCCGCAGTTACTTCAATTAAGCTTTCACCATTTTCGCCTTCAGTGCGGCGGTTGGCTAAAATAACAGCATCATCGCCCAGCGCTTCTTTTACAAGTGCTAGTGCGTCTGTCATATTTGCGGCTGTAAATCTTTTAATATGCATATAACGTAAAATCTCCCTAAGCTATATTAGCAAAAACCTATATACTTTTGAAGAGCTACGCACCAAACTTCGCATATATTTTTTATCCCCCTGTGACTTGAAAATGACGCAAAGGTGCTTTACAACATAAATAACTTCTCAATTGGAGCTTTATCTTATGTCCGTTTTAGCAAAACATTTACAGGGGATCCCTGTTAAAAACCACGAGATTTCCGTTCGAAATTCAGAAAGTAAACTTCAGAAAATGGCTCAAGTTGCTGTGAATTTTATACTTGAGCAATCCACTGAAAACTTAAAATCTTTAAGAGAAACTAAAAGCTACTGGGAAAGTTTTTTTAGTGATTGGATGGCTGACATTGAAATGAAAAAAGCTATCTTAGAAGCAATTGAAACAGGTAAGCGTTCACCCTTAAATATACACATTGGATATATTTGTGCGTTAGCTGAAAATGGTTGCGCTGAACCAAAAGATAAGTCACAACCGCAAAAGAAAAAGAAGCCTGAAGAGGTTTCTTTTTTAGATAAATTGAGGGCTTCTGGTAAGCCTTATTTTGGCTTTCATTAAACGTGTTTAACGAAAAAAGACCTCCTTAACGGAGGTTTTTTTATATGCTTGCAACAGTTTTAATTTTTATACGTGGGTGAATTTCAGCTTGTGACATAACGCTAATGGAAGGTAATGACCTTTCTATAACACTTCTTACAAAGGGGCGCATAGAAGGGGACGTTAATAGAACTGGCTGTATCCCGCTCATCATTTGTGTATCGAATATGTCGCGGGTACTTTTAATGAATTGCTGAACCTTGGTTGGTTCCATAGCCAATTGCCTTTCGTCACCATCTATGTGAATAGATGCGCTAAATTCTTTTTCCCAAGCACCGCTTAAAGCAACGATATTAACAACACCTTCATGGTCTTGGTGGCTTGTGCAAATTTGGCGGCTTAGTCGTTGACGAACCATTTCTGTAAGTTGAGTAATGTTACGTGTGGTTTGAATACCATCGCTTAAGCTTTCGAGAATCGTTGGTAAATCACGAATGGAAATACGCTCAGAAAGCAAGTTTTGTAATACTTTTTGTAGCATTGAAATGGTAATACTGTTTGGAATCAGATCATCAATGAGTTTGTCATGCTCGTGACGAATTTCTTCTAAGAGTTTTTCAGTTTCATTACGTGTAAGAAGTTCGGCTAAGTTGTCTTTTACAATCTCTGTTAAGTGTGTGGTAATCACGGTTGCACAGTCCACAACGGTGTAGCCGTTAAAACCAGCTTCTTCACGTTTGCTTTCATCAATCCATTTAGCAGGTAAGCCAAAGGTTGGTTCAATTGTTTCTTCACCTTCCATTGGTGGTGCCGACCCTGTTGGATCCATTGCCATGAGTTTTGTTGGATGTAATGTACCAGAACCTGCCTTAATGTCTTTGATAGTAATTTGGTAGCCACCGCTATCTAGTTGCATGTTATCTTGAATACGAATGGATGGAACAACAAAGCCCATGTCTCTGGCCATTTGGCGGCGCATGGCTTTAATTTGTTCGGTTAGTTTTCCGCCTTTGGCTTCATCAATAAGTGTTAATAGTCCATAGCCAAGTTCTAGGCGTAAAGTGTCAATATGTAAAATGCTGGCAATAGGCTCTTCTTTTGGTTTTGCATTTTCTGCTTTCTCTTCATCGGCTTGCATTTGCTCTTGAACTGCTTCTTGCGCTGATTGGTTTTGGCTGTAATAAGCAAAACCACCTAAAGCACCTGCCATAAACCAAAATGGTAAAATAGGCATGTTTGGTAAAAGTGAAAGGAAGAACATCAAACCTGCTGCAACATATAGTGATTTTGGGTTGTCAGCAATTTGGCTAAAAATAGCTTCACCAGCAGAGCCTTTAGCACCAGACTTTGCAACTAAAATACCCGCTGATGTTGAAATGATAAGTGCAGGGATTTGAGCAACCAAACCATCGCCCACGGTTAAAAGCATATAACGGTCAGCGGCTTCACCTGCGGACATATCATGCGTTACAATGCCAATGCCCATGCCTACTGTAATGTTTAAGGCTGTAATAATTAAACCTGCAATGGCATCACCACGAACGAATTTACTGGCACCATCCATAGCACCAAAGAAACCTGTTTCTTGTTCTAGATCGCTTCGGCGTTCACGTGCTTGGTCCTCTGTAATAAGGCCAGCATTCAAGTCGGCATCAATGGCCATTTGTTTCCCAGGAAGTGAATCAAGTGTAAAGCGGGCAGCAACCTCAGCAATACGACCAGAACCTTTGGTAATAACCACAAAATTCACAATCACCAAGATTAGGAAAATGATTAAACCAATAATAAATTGACCACCCATAACCAGTTCGCCAAATGTTTCAATAATTTTACCAGCAGCGGCTTCGGTTTCATGACCTTTAGATAAAATAAGGCGCGTTGAAGCGACGTTAAGCGATAACCTAAGCATGGTGGTAATCAATAAAAGCATAGGGAAGGCACTAAATTCCATAGCTTTATCGACAAATAAAACGGTTAGAAGAACAACCACACCAGTGGTGATGTTGATGGTAAACATAAAGTCCAGCATACCAGCGGGAATTGGGACGAATAAAAGTGTTAGGATAAAAATTACCCCAAGTGCCAATACAATTTCACTTTGTTTCGCCGCATTAACAAGGCCGTTTATGTCAAAATTTTTTGTCGTCATAGGATTGAGGGTAGCACAAAGATTTTCCTTTTTATATTTAAAGGCGCTTATATAAGCTTATTTTGAAGAGGCATGCATTGCAAAGCTGTCACGGTTTTTATAATAATTGAATTATGGATAATGCGAAGTGATTTGTATGCCAGTTATTTTATTTCTGTTAAAAATAAACCAACCCCATTAGCACCTTTTGTGAGGTTTAAATAACAAGCGGGTTCAGCTTGTTATTCAAAGGCTTGTAAACCTGTTAAAGCTCTGCCAATAATTAAAGCATGAATATCTGCTGTACCTTCATAGGTTACAACCGCCTCAAGGTTCATGGCGTGGCGCATTACGTGGTATTCATCGTTTACACCATTTCCACCGTGCATGTCACGGGCAATACGTGCAATATCTAGTGCCTTTGTTGTGTTATTGCGTTTCGCATAACTGGTCATGTGGAAGTTGTCTTGACCTTTATCTTTTAAACGACCCAATTGAAGGGATAATAGTTTTCCAGTTGTAATTTCAGTGCTCATGTTTGCCAATTTAAATTGAATAAGCTGGTTTGCCGCGAGTGGTTTACCAAACTGTTTACGTTCTGATGTGTAATTTAACGCTTGTTCAAAGCAAAATTGTGCAGCCCCCATAGAACCCCATGAAATACCATATCTTGCACTGTTCAAGCAACTGAATGGTCCCTTAAGGCCTTTCACTTCGGGGAATTTATTTTCTTCAGGAACAAAAACATCCTGCATAACAATCATGCCCGTTTCAGATGCAAATAAAGAAAGCTTGCCTTCAATATGTGGGCAACTTAACCCCTCCATTCCCTTTTCAAGAACAAAGCCACGAATATCGCCATCATCATCTTTTGCCCAAACAACTAAAACGTCGGCAATGGGGCTGTTTGTAATCCAAGTTTTTTCACCGTTTAAAAGGTAGCCGCCATCAACCTTCTTGGCACGTGTACGCATAGAAGCTGGGTCGGAGCCTGCATCGGGTTCTGTTAACCCAAACCAGCCAATAAATTCACCACTAGCAAGTTTTGGTAAATATTTTTGTTTTTGCTCTTCTGTACCAAATGTGTGAATCGGGTGCATAACCAGTGAACTTTGTACACTTAAAAATGAACGAAAGGCACTGTCGCAATATTCTACTTCATGGTTTACAAGGCCGTAAGAAACATAGCCAAGGTTTAAGCAACCATACCCTTCTAATTGAAGGCCAAATAACCCCATTTCACCCATTTTTGCAGCTACTTCTTTAGGGAAGTAACGTTCGCGGTTGGCTTTCACAATAAGAGGTTGTAGTTCACCTGCCACAAATTCACGTGTGGCATCACGAAGCATGCGCTCATCATCAGTTAAGAGTGTGTCAAAAGCTAAAGGGTCTTGTGGGTTAAAAGGTGTCATCATTTAATGCTCATTTTTCATATTATTATTTAAACCATTTTATATAAAATATCACGGTATTGCTAGAGGCGAAAAGTTTAATGCTTGTGGCTTAAGGTTTTGTGGCTTTAAATTAAATCAGGAGAAAGTACAGAACCTTAAAACTCATAAGCACCTTATATTTATTCGTTTAATATACTACGTGAAATAACCAGTCTTTGTATTTCAGAAGTCCCTTCGCCAATTTGTAAAATGCGTTGGTCTCGCCAAAAGCGTTCTACAGGGTATTCTTTTATTAAGCCATAGCCACCATGAATTTGAATAGCTTTATCGGTTACTTCCCCTGCCATTTCAGTGCAAAAAAGTTTTGCCATAGCGGCTTCTTTACTAAACTTAAGGTGGGCATCACGCATGGCGCATACACTGTAAAGGTATGTTCTGGCATGTTCAATTTTCATATGCATGTCGGCAAGTTTAAAGGCAATATCTTGGAAGTGGGAAATAGGTTTCCCAAACTGCTTTCGCTCCTTTGAATAGGCAACAGCGGCTTCATAAGCACCTTGTGCTGCGCCTAAGGCCATGGCTGCAATGCCTAGTTTTCCACTGTCTAATGTTTGAAGCATTTGCTTAGATCCGTCACCTATCTTTCCTAGAATATGTGTGTCATCAACTTCTACATCATCAAAATAAACTTCCGCTGTATCCGATGCACGCCACATCAATTTTTCATGGATTTGTTTTGTGGATAAACCTTTTGTACCAGCTTCAACAATGAAACATGTAAGCTCAGGGGACCCGTCTTCATTTTCGCCTGTTTTTGCTTGAACTGTAATCCCTGCATTCATGCTGGTAGAAGCATTTGTAATAAAAATTTTTGAACCGTTAATAACCCATTTATCACCAACTTTTTTAGCGGTTGTTTGTGTACCACGTGAGTCAGACCCTGCATTGGGTTCTGTTAAGCCAAACGCCCAAACTTTTTCACCTGTACAAAGGTTTGGTAAATATTTTTGCTTTTGTTCTTCATTGCCAAAGTAAACCAAGGGTCCACAGCCAAGGGAGTTATGGGCACAAGCTGTTGAAGCTTGTGAGCCGTCAACTCGTGCCAGTTCTTCCATGGCAATAACATAAGACAAAGTATCCATGCCATGCCCACCAAAACTTTCTGGAACATAAATCCCAAATAAGCCCATTTCACCCATTTTACGTGTCAGGTCTTCGCTGAATTCTTCGTTGTCTTCTAGTTGAGCTGCAACAGGTTTAATTTCAGATTCAGCAAAACTTCTAACAGCATCACGTAGTAATTTGTGTTCTTCTTTAAGCATTTCCATTGTGTTTATCCTTATTGAATTTTAACTGATACTTTAGGGTTAAGCGTTGCCAATAAAGTGCGTTCTGTTTCTTTTGTTTTAATAAAATTCTCATGCTTAACAGGGCCAAAACCTTTGATGTTTTGTGGTAGGTTAAGCAATTCTAAAATTGTTTTTTCATTTTTAGCGTTCCATTTTTCTAAGCAAAAATCAAGCATGGCGAAATATTCATCACGTATTTGTTTTTCCAGTTTTCTGTCTTCGCTATAACCAAAGACATCCAGTTTTGTGCCACGCAAACCTTTGAGGTGGCTGAGCAAACTGAAGACGGGCATAAGCCATGCGCCGACTTTTATTTTACGAGGGCGACCCGTAACATCTTTAAATGGGAGCATAGGCGGGGCAATGTTAAATTCAATTTTATATGAACCACTAAATTGTTTACGAAGTTTTTGTTTAAAGATGCCAGAGCTGTATAACCTTGCGACTTCATATTCATCTTTATAAGCCATCACTTTATATAAATTTTTTGCAACAGTTTCTGTAAGATCTTTGCTACCTATGGCTTTCACTTTTTCAAGGGTTTTACCATATCTATCAGCATATTCTTTGTTTTGGTAATCGCACAACAGTTGGTAGCGTGTATGAATAATGTCATCGGTTGTTTTTGAAAGAGGAATATCTACTCCTTTCTCAATTTGACCGTTTATTATTTCAATAACTTCATCAGGGTTGTACGCCATTAAACGTCCCCATGTAATGGCTTGTTTATTTGCATTGACGGCCACGCCATTTAATTCAATCGCTTTTTCAATGCTGGATAATTCTACAGGGATCAAACCCTTTTGAATGGCATAACCCAGTATGAACATGTTTGTTGCTATGGCATCGCCCATCAATTTTGTTGCAATGCGTGTTGCGTCCAGCGTATCCATTTTTTCTGCATGAATGTGCTTTTGAAGGTCTTGTTCAATTTCATCTATATGGCTAGGTGACGAAGTATCTAAAGTGAAACTTGCAGTAGCAACATAATGGCTGTTGATAACTGCTTGAGTTTTATTTCTATGAATATATCTTAAATTTTCGCCTGTGGCGCTGGTAATATTATCGCAGCCTAGAAGAAGGTCTGCTGATGCATTTGAAATGCGTACAGCATGAATATCTTTACTGCTTTTTGCAATTTTAATATGGCTTGAAACAGCACCGTTTTTTTGTGAAAGACCTGTTTGGTCTAACACGGTTGTACCTTTGCCTTCAATATGGGCTGCCATGCCTAAAATAGCACCGATAGTCATCACGCCAGTGCCACCAATACCTGTAACAGCAATGTCATAAGTTCCTTGAATGGTTGCAGGTTTCGCAATTGGAAGCGCTTTGGAAAGGCTTTCTAGTTTTTCAGGCGCTACACGTGTTTTACGGATTTTTCCACCGTAAACAGTTACAAAGCTTGGGCAAAAACCTTTTAAGCATGAAAAATCTTTGTTGCAGGAGGACTGGTTAATTTGGCGTTTTCGTCCAAGTTCAGTTTCTTTAGGTTCAATGGCAACACAGTTTGATTGAACAGAGCAGTCACCACATCCTTCACACACATCATCGTTGATAAAAATACGTTTGTCAGGGTCGGGCATTAAGCCACGTTTACGGCGACGTCGCTTTTCCGCAGCACATGTTTGATCATAAATAATAACCGTTGTTCCATCTGTTTCTTTAAGTTCATTTTCAATGTTACTTAAATGGTCACGGTGCGCTATTTGAACCGTGGTTGGAAGTGTTTTGTTGATGGATTTGTATTTTTCAATATCATCGGAAACAATGTAAATTTTTTGCACACGTTCACCGAACAATTGCCATGCAATATCATGAACAGATGGACCACCTTCAACAGGCTGACCACCTGTCATAGCAACTGCGTCGTTATATAATATTTTGTATGTGATATTAACTTTAGAAGCCACAGCTGCACGAATTGCTAAAATTCCACTATGTTCGTATGTGCCATCGCCTAAGTTTGCAAAAACGTGCATTTCTTTGGTGAAAGGTGCTTGCCCTAACCATTGAACACCTTCACCGCCCATTTGGCTGAAAACTTCAGTGTTACGGTTCATCCACATGACCATAAAATGGCAACCAATTCCGGCAAGTCCACGGCTTCCTTTTGGAACTTTGGTCGATGTGTTATGCGGACAACCCGAACAGTAAAATGGCAAACGCATACTTTTATTGGTATGCTTTTCAAGCTCTTTTTGTTTCTGTTCAATAAGTTCAATACGGTCTTTTATAATGTCCCCACGCTTTGTAAGGGGCAGGTGGTTATAAATAGCTTTGGCAATAATGGATGTGTTTAATTCACCGTGAATTGGAAGTTGTTCTTGCCCCTGTAAATTATCCTTACCCGAAATATTTGGTGAAAGCTTGGCATCAAACAAAATGCGTTTAATTTGCTCTTCTAAGGTAGGGCGCTTTTCTTCAATAACCAACAAGTTGGGGATGTCTTTACAAAAATCAAGTAAAGCGGTTTCTTCTAAAGGCCAAACCATGCCAACCTTGTAAAGGTGAATACCTAGCTTTTCTGCTTCAGCTTTTTCAATACCAAGTTCGGACAATGTTGTTATAACATCAAGGTAGCTTTTACCAGCGGTAATAATACCAAGTTCAGCTTTTCCTTTGTTCCAAATTTTTTGGTCTAACTTATTCGCTTTGGCAAATGCCTTTGCGGCTATATGCTTTTCTTTTAAGCGTTTTTCTTGGCTAAAACGGTTGTCACCAGAATGGGCATTTAAAATTTCACTTGTTTGGTGTTTTGGTGTTTTGGCTTGAGCGTATTTTTTAAGGGTTACACTCGCAGAACTTTCAACAATTTCGGCAACACATTTAAGGCCTACAACACCACCTGTGTATCGGCTCATTTCAAAACCGCGCATACCAAATTCTAAATATTCTTCAATGGATGATGGGTAGATGGTTGGAATGTCAGCAGAAGCAAGTGCTTGTTCGCTTTGGTGCCCAAGAGTTGATGAAACACAAGCATGATCATCGCCTACTATGGCTAAGTACCCACCATTTTTATCAGTACCTGCAGCGTGGGCATGTTTTAAACAATCAATTGAACGGTCAACACCAGGGCCTTTGCCATACCACATGCCAAAAACACCGTCGTATTCATGCCCTTCATAAAGTGTTCCAAGTTGACTTCCCCAAACAGCTGTTGCGCCAAGTTCTTCGTTAATGCCAGGTGTAAAAGTAATGTGGTTTTCTTTAAGAATTTTTTCAGCCGACCATAAAGTTTGGTCTAAACGTGCAAGGGGCGAACCACGGTAACCAGAAATAAACCCTGCGGTATTCAGCCCTAATGCTTCATCAGCCCAACGTCTCATAAGTGGTAACCTTGCCAATGCTTGCGAGCCTGTTAGGAAGGCTTTTCCTTCTTTTAGGGTATATTTATCGTTTAATGTAACCGTACTTTTTAATTGTTCTTTGCCCATTTAAAAACTTTCATTATTCGAAGAATATGGAAGCATAAAAAAAGAATCATAGCAATGAAATTGCATGTTTAGGCATTTAAAAATATGTGGTATTTAAGCTTAAACTAGAATCTACAAACTTTGTCCACAAGCAAAGCCAGAAGCCCAAGCCCATTGGAAATTATACCCACCAAGCCAGCCTGTTACATCCACCACTTCGCCAATAAAGTGTAAACCTTGAACTTTTTTGCTTTCTAAAGTTTTCGCGTCCAGCTCTTTGGTAGAAACTCCGCCTAAGGTGACTTCGGCTTTACGGTACCCTTCTGTGCCATTGGGTTTAATGCGGAAATTGGTGAAGTATTCTTCAATGCGACGAATTTCTTTATCTCCAAGCTCTGCCATGGGCTTGTTTTGCATGTCACCCCATTCAAAAAGGCGCTGTGCAAAGCGTTTTGGTAAAATATCACATAAGACGGTTTTAAGTTCTGCCTTGCCGTTTTCAGCACGCTTTTCTTTTAAGTATTCTTGCCAGTTTAGTTCTGGAAGCATGCGAATTTTAATTTCTTGGCCAGGTTTCCAGTATGACGATATTTGTAAAATAGCAGGGCCAGAAACACCACGGTGCGTAATAAGAATATTTTCACGAAAGCTTGTTTTACCACAGGAAACATCGGCATCAATGCTAATGCCAGAAAGGTCAGTGTAGCGTTCAAGGTCTTTGGTTGAAAATGTAAATGGAACAAGGGCAGGCGTTAGTTCTGTTACTTCTAAATTAAACTTTTCAGCAAGCTTGTGACCAAAGTTTGTGGCACCCATTTTAGGGATAGAAAGCCCACCTGTTGCAACCACAAGCTTAGCAGCTGAAAATGTGCCTTTGTTTGTGGAAACATTGAATGTGCTGTTGTTTTTTTCAACATTTCGCACTTCTGTGTTTAGTTGAATTTTTGCACCGTTTTCAGCACATTCGTTTAGCAACATATCTACAATTTGCTGGGCGGATTTATCACAGAATTGTTGGCCTAATTTTTTTTCGTGATAAGCAATGTTATAGCTTTCAACAAGGTTTATAAAATTGTCAGGTGTGTATCGCCCAAAAGCACTTTTCATAAAGTGTTTGTTACCTGATTGGTATCGGTCAGCAGACGCGCCCGTATTGGTAAAGTTGCAGCGTCCGCCTCCTGAAATAAGGATTTTTTTACCGACTTTTTCGGCATGGTCTAGCACAATGACTTTACGACCTTTTTTACCAGCATGAATGGCACACATTAAGCCAGCGCCACCAGCGCCAATAATTAAAACATCGCAGTTAGTGTTGTTCATTCTGGTTTCCTTAAATTGTTCAGTGCTTAACATAGTGAATTTTTTGAAAAGTACAACTCTTCTAGACAAATCATTTTAAATTTTAGACAATATAGGCAGAATAAATATAAAGTTAGGAACGTTTTATGAGTACAGATTCAATTGTTATTACGGGTTTTGCACGTACCCCAATGGGTTCTTTTCAAGGTGCGTTAAGTGAAGTTGCAGCACCAACACTTGGCGGCATTGCAATTGAAGAAGCTGTAAAGCGTTCAGGTGTTTCACCTTCTGATATTGACGAAACCATTATGGGTATTGTACTTCCAGCAGGTTTAGGTCAAGCCCCTGCAAGGCAGGCTTCTATTCATGCAGGAATCCCTTTAGATAAAGGTGCGACAACCATTAACAAAATGTGCGGAAGTGGCTTAAAGGCAGTGATGATGGCGCACGACCAAATTAAAGCGGGTACGTCTGATATTATGGTGGCTGGTGGTATGGAAAGTATGACAAATGCCCCATATTTATTGCCAAAAGCGCGTGGTGGCATGCGTATGGGGCATGCTGAAGTGAAGGACCATATGTTCCTTGATGGCCTTGAAGACGCTTATGACAAAGGCAAGCTTATGGGTTGCTTTGCGGATGTTACAGCTGATAAATATAGCTTTACGCGTGAAGCGCAGGATGACTTTGCAATAGAGTCGGTTAAGCGTGCGCAAAATGCTATTGAGAATGGTTGGTTTAAAGAGGAAATTGTACCTGTTTCTATTGAGACACGTAAAGGCACTGTGCTGGTGGATACGGATGAATCACCTTTAAAAGCAAATATTGAAAAAATTCCAAGTTTACGTCCTGCTTTTGGCAAAGAAGGTACAGTGACAGCTGCAAATGCAAGTTCTATTAGTGATGGTGCAGCGGCAGTTGTGATGATGAAAGAATCCACCGCTAAGGCGAAAAATTTAGCACCAATTGCGAAAATAGTGGCACACAGCACGAATGCACACGAACCAAACTGGTTTACAACAGCACCTGTAGGCGCTGTTCAGAAAATTTTTGATAAAACAGGTTGGTCGGTTAATGATGTGGACGTTTTTGAAATTAACGAAGCTTTTGCCGTTGTCACGATGGCTACGATGAAAGACTTGAACATTCCACATTCAAAAGTGAATATTCACGGTGGGGCATGTGCCTTGGGGCACCCTATTGGGGCATCTGGCGCGCGTATTTTGGTAACGCTTATTTCAGCGCTTAAACGTGTGAATGGTAAAAAGGGTATTGCAACGCTTTGCATTGGTGGTGGTGAAGCTGTTGCCTTGGCCGTAGAGCTTGTTTAAGGGTTACCCAACCCTTTTTTATTGTGGGTTGTTTGCGCATTCGTATTATTTTGGAAATACGAGTTTTTTGATGGTGTTTTAGGGCTTAAAAGAAAGGGCAAAACATGAATTTTACAGAAGACCAAATTATGATTGGGGACATGGTTGCAAAACTGTGTGTGGATGAAATTGCACCAAAAGCAGAAATGCGTGACAAAGAAAAGTGTTACCCCAAAGAAGAAGTTGAAGCCTTGTTTGCCCACGGCATTATGGGGATGACCGTTTCAGAAAACTATGGTGGCTCAGGGGCGGATACACTTTCACAGGCTTTATCTATTGAACATATCGCCCGTGCCAATGGTGGCTTATCCACCATTGTGGCTGTTCAGTCGTTGGTTTGTGGGATTTTGGAAAAATGCGGAAACGAAGCTCAAAAACAAAAATATTTAACAAAACTCACCAGTGATACGGTTGGGGCTTTTGCCTTAACAGAACCGCATGCAGGTTCCGACGCTTCTGCCTTACGCACCACAGCCGTGCGTGAAGGTGACTTTTATATTTTAAATGGCAGTAAACAATTTATAACGTCTGGGCAAACAGGGGGCTTGGCTATTATTTTTGCCGTGACCGACCCTTCTGCGGGAAAAAAGGGAATTTCAGCCTTTATTGTTGCAACAGATAGCGAAGGTTATGATGCATCACGCCTTGAAGATAAAATGGGGCAACATTGTAGCGATACGGCACAAGTTGTTTTAACCAATGTGAAAGTGCCAGCTGAAAACCGAATTGGTGAAGAAGGGGATGGTTATAAAATAGCTTTATCGAACCTTGAAAATGGTCGCATTTCCATTGCAGCACAGTGCTTAGGTTTGGCAAGGGCGGCTTATGTGGAAGCTTCAAGTTATGCAAGGGACCGTAAAACATTTGGTAAAGCCATTGCAGAGCATCAAGCCGTTGGCTTTAAACTAGCAGAAATGAAAACAAAACTTTTTGCAGCATCGCACATGGTGTATGAAGCGGCTGCTTTAAAGGATAGCCAGCAACCTTGTTTACAAGAAGCTTGTATGGCAAAGCTTTACGCTTCAGAAGCGGCCATTGAAATAGCCGATAAAGCACTCCAAATTCATGGCGGTTATGGCTACATTCAGGATTATCCAATTGAACGTATTTACCGTGATGTGCGTGTGTGTAGCTTATACGAAGGCACAAGCGATATTCAAAAAATGATTATATCCCGAGGAATCTTAAAAGTTGAAAAAATTAGAAAGTAATATGAATGACAGCAGGTTCAAAATTTAAACAAGCCATACGAAATAACAAACCGCTTCAGTTATTGGGTGTGTTAAACCCATATATGGCGTTGCAATTGCAAAAAAGTGGTTTCGATGCGGCTTATTTAAGTGGCGGTGGTTTGGCTTGTTTTACCCATGGCATTCCAGATGTGGGAGTTTTAACCATGACTGATTTTACAGATGCAATTTATAAAATTACACGTGTGTGTAACACACCTCTTTTAGCCGACTGTGACACAGGGTTTGGCAACCCCGAAAAATGTGTGCAGGAATATATAAAAGCAGGTGCGGCAGGGTTGCACATTGAAGACCAAACTGAAGACAAACGCTGTGGGCACTTGGATGGAAAGTCCACCGTGAGTACGGCTGAAATGGTGGAACGTATTAAGCAAGCTGTTAAAGGTAAAACATCGGGCGAAATTAAAGACGATGACTTTATGATTATGGCTAGAACTGATGCTTTAGCAACAGAAGGTTTTAATGCGGCTGTTTCCAGAATTGTTTCATATGTGGAAGCAGGTGCAGATGCTGTTTTTGCAGAAGCCATGCCCGACCTTGAACAATACAAACGCATACGCGAAGCCATTGGACCAGATGTGCCACTGCTTGCAAATGTGACTGAATATGGCAAGATAGACCTGTTTACATCCCATGAACTGGCAGAACAAGGGGTGGATATTGTTTTGTACCCTGTTTCACTGGCAAGGGGCATGCACGGTGTGCTTGAAAATTGGTTGACTGAAATTAAAGACACAGGCACAACCCAAGGGATGGTGGATAGGGGAGAGCTGCGCCCGCGTAGTGAATATAACGCTGTGATTGATTATGATCCAGATCGCGATGACCGAGAAACAGTTTTGGCTAAACTTAAGGTATAGGAACTCTTGCACAGTCTGTTTCGTTTTTTCTCATGCTCGACTACGATTTTGTAGTCGTCGCCTTTAAAAAACAAAAAAATCCTGCGCAATATCACCTATGCTGACGGAGTGCTGTTTAGGGGGTGAAATAAAATATCCTCCATATAAGAGCGGTTATTATTGGTGAGTGCAAATAAAAAGCCCTGCATTATGCAGGGCTTTTTGAATCGTTATTTAAAAATGTCTTGGTGGTACAGCAATGCGTCCACCAGTTGAAGGGTATCAAAATTGTGATTGTTCATTTTAAGGCGTTGAACAATCACACTGGCATAATGCCTCAAAAGGTGGCGGTTGTAGGCAGTGCTTTTCTGGCTTAAAGTTTCACTTTTACTAAATAAATCTAATATAGACTTTTGAGCTGCAGAAGTAATGCAGATATCATTGTTTCTAGCGAATATACAAACATATGATATGTGCTGTTTTAGGTTTGGCGTTAAAATCATGTAAGCCAGCTGGCTTTCCACAAAGCTTAATGCTTGTTCTTTAGAAGGGTCATACATGCTGTAGGGGTTGCCTACAAATCGGGCATTGGAATGTTTAAGTTTTCGTACTTTCAAAAAGGTTGCTCCTGAATGAAAAAGTAAAAGTCAAAGTGAATCTAATATATAAATATCTGTTCTTAGTTATAGGGTTCTGCCACTTCTTTACAAGGCTTTTCTTTTTCAAATGCTATAAGTTCTGTTAAAATAAGCAAAAAATAAGAAAAGGTGTTGTTTGATGAGTAAAAAAGTTGGCGGATTAGCAGGGATTAGTGCAGGCGAAACCAAAATTTCTTCAGCGGGTGGTGCACACAATTTAAGGTATCGTGGTTACAGCATTTACGACCTTTGTGAACATGCATGTTTTGAAGAAGTAGCATATCTTCTTGTGTACGGCACACTGCCAACACAAAGTGACTTAAACGCTTATCAAAAAAAATTAAAGTCTCTGCGTGACTTACCTCAAGCGCTTAAAGACGTTCTGGAAAAAATTCCAGCAGATACACATCCAATGGATGTGCTTCGTACAGCAACCTCGTTCCTTGGTAATATAGAACCAGAAAATACAGATGCGGCAACGCATTCTGTTGACCGCTTAATTGCAGCTTTTCCTGCTATGCTTTGCTATTGGTGGCACTTTAAAGAAACAGGAAAACGTACCCAATGTGTGACAGACGCCGAGGGCACAGCAGAACACTTTTTAACATTACTGCATGGTCAAAAACCATCCGATACACATCGTAAAATGATGGACATTTCACTTATTTTATACGCAGAGCACGAATTTAACGCATCAACCTTTACAGCACGTGTGATTACCGCAACCATGAGCGACCTTCACAGCGCTGTTTGCGGTGCTATTGGTGCATTGCGTGGCCCACTGCATGGTGGGGCGAATGAAATGGCAATGGAACTGATTGAAAAATTCAAAACACCTGCGGAAGCCACGGTAGGTGTGCAAGAAATGTTACAAAATAAAGACTTGATTATGGGTTTTGGCCATCGCGTTTATACCGAAGCCGACCCACGCAACCGTGTCATTAAAAAATGTTCTAAGCAGTTGGCTGAAGAGCAAGGTAATTTAAATCTTTATGAAATTTCAGAGGCTATTGAAAACGTGATGTGGAATGAGAAAAAATTGTTTCCGAACTTAGATTTTTACAGCGCATCTGCTTACCATTTTATGGGTATTCCAACAGGTATGTTTACCCCTATATTTGTGATGAGTCGTATCACTGGGTGGGCGGCACACATTTTAGAACAGCGTGGCAACAACAAGCTTATTCGCCCAGCGGCCGACTATACAGGCCCTGAAGATTTGGAATATCTTCCAATTGAAAAACGTCAAGTTCAAGCAAGTTAAGGTTGGTTTTATGAGTTCTCAAAGTACAGTTAATATGCGCCCTGATTATGACGATGTTATGATGAAAATTGCCGATTATGTCATGGGTTATAATAGTTTTAGTGAAGAGTCCCTTCAAACGGCACGCTATTGCTTGATGGATAGTTTGGCTTGTGGGCTTATGGCACTTCAATTCGATGCTTGTAAAAAGCACCTTGGCGCGTTGCCTTTTGCTAACGAAAATGTTGAAACCGGTGTTCCTATTCCAGGTACACATTATAAACTGGACCCTGTCACAGCGGCTTTTAACATTGGCTGTATGATTCGTTGGCTGGATTATAATGACACATGGCTGGCAGCTGAATGGGGGCACCCAAGTGATAACTTAGGCGCTATTTTAGCGGTGGCTTATATGAACAAAAATTTAACAATGGATGATGTGCTTAAAGCCATGGTGCTTGCCCATGAAGTTCAAGGGGTTATTGCTTTAGAAAATAGCTTTAATAAGGTGGGGTTAGACCATGTTGTTTTGGTGAAAATTGCATCGGCTGCTGTGGCAGCGAAACTGCTTGGTTACAACAAAGAAGGCGTTCTTAGAGCATTATCTCAAGTATTTGTGGACGGGCAGTCCCTTAGAACGTACCGCCATGCACCGAACGCGGGCAGACGCAAAAGCTGGGCTGCGGGTGACGCAACCTCACGTGCCGTACGTTTAGCATACCTTTCTGAGTATTCAGATGAAAGTTACCCAAGTGCGCTGACTGCACCTGTGTGGGGCTTTTATGATGTTCTCTTTAAAGGTAAAGAATTCAAATTTCAACGAGACTTTGGCTGCTATGTGATGGAGCAGGTTTTGTTTAAAATTTCATACCCTGCGGAATTTCATGCTCAAACAGCGGTGGAATGTGCAATAAAAATACATCCTCAGTTAAACAGCAAAAGCATGGATGATATTGATAGAATTGAACTGACAACGCATGAAAGCGCTATTCGTATTATTGCGAAGGATGGAAAACTGAATAACCCTGCCGACCGCGACCATTGCTTACAATATATGGTTGCTTGTGGGTTGTTGTTTGGTGACTTAACAGCAGACATGTATGAAGATAGCTTTGACGGTTTAAGTAATGTAGACTTACTACGTGCTAAAATGGAAGTGAAAGAGAATAAACAGTTTAGTGAGGACTATCACGACCCTGAAAAAAGGTCCATTGCCAACAGCGTTCAAATTTTCTTTAATGATGGAACCTCAACGGAAAAGGTAACGGTGGAATACCCAATTGGTCACCGCAGAAGACGTGAAGAAGGTATGCCTGTTTTGGTCGAAAAGTTTAAAAAAGCTGTTCGTGCGCATTACACAAGCAATAAAGCAAATGACCTTATAAACATGTTTGAAGGTGAAGTATTTAAACAAATGGACGTTCAAAGCTTTATGAAAGCATGGAGTACTTGATGACATTAAAAGTTAACTTAGAGCTTTTAGAGTTTGATAGGCGAGCAAACCTTAAATTGTTTATTATAATGTGTGTTTGTGTTCCTTTAATTTCATATATTTTAAATGGGTTTACTCAAAAATTGCAGCCAGACAATTTATTTGTTGGATTGGAAGTTTATATTCAAATATTTTTGTGGGTTTCTTTGTTGCTTCCTCATTTTATGTATAACAGGTTTTACAAAAGTCATGTTCTACCTATATTAATAAAATCGTTATCAAATTTTAAATTGGGTACGAGTGAGTATCCTTTGAGCAAAGTTAGAAATATTTTGAAATCTTGTGATATTTGTCCTGATTTTAAAATGATTGATTTTGATGACTTTTTTACAGGTGAAATAGATGGCGTAGGTTTAACATTTGCAGAAGTAAGCTTAAAAAACGAAAATTCAAATATCTTCCATGGCTGCGCAATTTTAATTGAAATGCCTACCTGTTTTGACGTGGAAATGATTTTGAAATCTCCAGCCTGGAATATAGATTTTTTAAATAAAAGCCGTGGTAGCTATAAAAGAATCAAAATGGTAAATCAACAGTTTGAAGGAAGGTTTGATGTTTATGGGTCCGATAATGTTTTGGTTTATAACTTTTTAACACCAGATGTTGTTGAAAGTATTATAACGGTTTATGACCGTTTTAAACTTTTATTTACAGGCACTTTTTTTTCGAGGGTAAGAAGAAAAACAGGGAAAAACCAAATGTGCGTTCAAGTGCATGACAACCAAATATTAATGCTTGTACCCACAGGGAGAGATTTGTTCGAGTCTTCAGGTTTGTTTAAAAGTGTTTATAAGTCTAAAAACATTGAACATATGGCAGAGTGTTTAGAGGCCATTATAAATACGGTATACGCACTTAAACTTGTTGAGCCTGAGCTTCGCAAGATGAAATAAGCTTTGCGTATTGCGTTTGAACGGTTTCGAAATCTAATTTTTTGTGCTTGTAGTTAAACCCATAATCTTTTTTTTGATTGTTTTCAAGAATTGTGTAAGTGCCATCTGAGCAGTATAGAATCATGTATTTAGGTAGTGCTTTCATGTTTAAATTGCTCCTTTATCATCCTTTGTATAATAATATTATGGGGATGCATTTTTAAAAAACAAGACTTAAGAGTCTATTTTTCCTTCAGAGCGTTTCTTTTGGACAATCATTTCAGCTTTTGAAAGGATAGGCTCGCTGGGGGTGTAACCTTCTTTGAGGGCTTTAATGCACTTTAAAACTTCTTGGTAGGATAAATTCTTATGTTTATAGCTAAAGCCATATTTTTCATTTTCAGTTTTTTCTATGATTGTATAAGTGCCGTCAGAGCTATATAAAATATGAAATTTTTCTAGAATCATTTAAGTTGCTTTGTCGTTGTTCATACCAATTACCTCATTATAGGTAGGTGCTTGAGTCTAAAATAGACTTGAAAGTCTTGAATTTTTGTAACTTTTTGATTTTTATTGATTTTGGGGCGTCAGTTTTATATTATGAAAAGCCTTTGTAGCTTTGGTTTATGGGAGGTTTTGGAGGTTGTTCTGAATAATTTCAATACTATCGGCAGATGTAATACGGAATTTTTCTTCTTTTGTGTTTGCATCTAAAAATGCAACGTAGCCAGTGGCACTTCCTTGTTGTTGGATATACGCACCCAACCCCAAACCCTGTGCCAGAAGAATGGATTGGTGAATGCGGGGTTTATCGGTCAGGTCTAATTTAACAAACAGAATACTTTTTCGATCTAAAAGGGCTTGTGTTCGTATTTTTTCATATTTAGGTGTTAAATTTTGGCAGTTTGGGCACCAGTCGGCATAAAAGTAAAGTGCTATGGTTTGTGGTTTTGGTAATTCACGGGCAGTGCTTTGACCGCTGATAATTGTGAGTAATATAGTAAACACGCAGCTAAATATAAATAAAGTTTTCTTCATGGTTTATTTCTCAAATAAAACTAAATATTTTCCATAACCTTCTTTTTCAAGGTTTTCTTTTGGGATAAAGTCCATGGCGGCAGAGTTGATGCAATAACGTAAACCACCTGTTTCTGCTGGGCCATCATTAAAAACATGCCCAAGGTGTGAATTACTTTTTTGTGATTTAACTTCGGTGCGCACCATGCCATGACTAACATCGGTTTTTTCGGTTAAGAAATTTTCATCAATTGGGCGGGTGAAGCTTGGCCAGCCTGTGCCAGAATCATATTTATCGGTTGAAGAAAAAAGCGGTTCACCAGAAATGATATCCACATAAATACCTTCTTCTTTATGATTCCAATATTCATTTTGAAAAGGTCTTTCTGTGCCACCTTGCTGGGTAACATATTCCTGCATAGATGTAAGTTTTTTACCTGATGTTGTCATAACCTCTGCCGTTGCCTCCTGTTTACTATAATTTAAATGAATTAAGGCTATGGTAGCAATAATGAATGTAATTGAAATAACTTTTTTAAACATAAGCAAAACTTTCTAGTTTGATATAATTATATATTCGTTCCTATTTTTATGAAAGTTACAATTTAAATTGAGTTTTTCTTATTTTGTTTGGCTTATTTATTGCATTCTATCTTTTTATTTGTTGCAGAAAAGTTGAAAGGAATAGAAATGAATGTTTCATTTAAAGTAAGCAACGGTACTCAGTTAAATGCGGGTTTAAAACCTCAAAGAATGGATGCAGATTTAATTCATAAATTAAAGTCTTCCATTGAAAAATTTACAACTGATATAAATGTGCCTAAAGAAACCAGTTTTGCAGAAGTGAAAGTTGGTGAGAATGTTATTGCTAAAATTAGTAATAGCGGTTTTGTGACAAGTAGTAATGAGATGGGATATAAAATAAGAGATATTTTGAATGATGGTGACTTACAAGGGCCTGAATTAGCAGCTCAACGTGCCGAGCAAATAGCAAAAGCCTTTGGTGGTAAAGTTGTTAAATCTTCGTCTGCCCAAACTCAATTACAATGGCAAAATCGCTCGCTGGTTTCAGACTCCGTAAAAATAGAAACTTCCGAATTAACAGGCCAAATGTTTGTCGATCTTTACCAAGCGCTTCAAAGTTATAATGATACTTTAAATAATACTGTTGAACTGTCAGACGTAAATAGAAAATAGCTTAATGAAAATAGTGGTAGGGCGGGAGGGACTTGAACCCCCGACCAAAGCATTATGAGTGCTCTGCTCTAACCGACTGAGCTACCGCCCCACGACTGAAAATATGTTTAGCATATAATATTCATTCTTTCTATGTCTTTTTGAATAAAAATTACCTTTTAGATTTAAATTTTGTTTGTGAGGTTTGCTTTTAATAAGTTTTTATAATTTAAAACCGTGGCAAGAATGACAGCCTTGTTTTGTGTTTATAATGTCGTTTTGAGCGTGTAGTAACAGATTTACGTGACCGTGTTGCGCAAATTTGGCATGATATAAGGTGCAAAAATTTATAAAATAACTTATAGGGAATAGGGAAATGCCAGAAGAGTTTCGCACTGAATATGACACCATGGGTACAGTTGAAGTGCCAGCAAATAAATATTGGGGTGCACAAACACAAAGATCACTTCACAACTTTGAAATTGGCTCTGAAACAATGCCGTTTGAGCTGATTAAGGCTTTCGCTATTCTTAAAAAAGCAGCTGCAACTGTAAACGGTGATTTAGGCTTAATTGATCGTGATGTTGCCAACAACATTTTAAAAGCAGCGGATGAAATTATTACAGGTAAATTAAAAGACCAGTTCCCACTTGTGGTTTGGCAAACAGGTTCTGGTACGCAAACCAACATGAATGTGAATGAAGTTATTGCCAACCGTGCAATTGAGCAAATGGGCGGTGTACTTGGTTCTAAAACACCTGTTCACCCAAATGACCATGTAAACTATGGTCAGTCTTCAAACGACACGTTCCCAACAGCAATGTACATTGCGGCCCTTGAATCGGTTGAAGGTAAAGTTTTACCAGCTCTTGAGAAGATTTTGGCGGCTTTAGAAGCGAAGTCCGAAGCTTATAAATATGTGATTAAAATTGGCCGTACACACTTGCAAGATGCAACCCCGTTAACACTCGGACAGGAATTTTCAGGTTATGCAGCGCAAATGGCTCATGGTTTAAAACGTGTGCGTCAATCGGCTGAATGTTTGCGCGAACTTGCCATTGGCGGTACGGCTGTGGGTACAGGTCTAAATACGCACCCAGAGTTTGGCGCTCGTGTTGTGACAGAGATTTCTAGGCTTACAAACCGCCAGTTTAAGCAAGCTGATAATTTATTTGAGGGCTTAGCAGCACATGACGCTTTGGTTTCTGTAAGCGGTGCGCTTAAAACTGTTGCAGTTTCATTGATGAAAATTGCCAATGACATTCGTTTGCTGGCATCGGGCCCACGTTGTGGCTTGGGTGAACTTATTTTACCATCAAACGAGCCAGGCAGTTCCATTATGCCTGGTAAGGTAAACCCAACACAGTGCGAAGCAATGACAATGGTTTGCGCCCAAGTTATGGGGAATGACACAGCCATTATGGTGGGCGGCATGAACGGCCACATGGAACTGAATGTGTTTAAACCTGTGATGATTTATAACTTCCTTCAAAGTTGTCAAATTTTAAGTGATGCTTGCCATAGCTTTACAGACAAATGTGTGGTTGGTATTGAACCGAATTACGAACGTATTGAGCGCAATTTAAATGAATCATTGATGCTTGTTACAGCGTTAAACCCACATATTGGCTACGATAAGTCTGCAAAGGTTGCTAAAAAGGCTTATGAAGAAGGTATTACGCTGAAAGAAGCGGCTGTTGGTTTAGAGTTTTTAACAGCTGATGAGTTCGATAGCTTTGTAAGGCCAGAGGAAATGACAGGCCCTAAAGCGAATAACTAATAAAAAGGAACATAAGAAATGCGAGGTATTCAGGTTACTTTTGCCTTCATTGTAGCGTTACTTGTTATGTCAGGTGTCTTTTATGGTGTGTGGTACTATTCGAACAGTCAAGTTGTGCGTGAGTTGCCAGATATTCTGTCTGAAACAGTGCCAGGTAAAGTGAAATACGCACGTATTGAAAGTATATTTCATCCGTTCCAAGCAAAACTAAAATTAATCGATACATCGATTTCTATGCTTGACCCCAAAACAGGGGCTTCTGTTGTTATTGATTTAGGTGATATTACCCTAATGACGAAACCATATGATTATCGAAAAATTGAAGTTGTATTGCCAGAGGAAATTAAAACAGTAACCACCTTCCAAGGGCGAAGCAATGAGTACCGAACCAGTTTAATTGACCCAGTTTTAGAATGGAACAAGGTGGAGCAAGGTTTTGATATTGCTTTTTCAGTGAGTGGTATTTTATTAAAAGGTCGTCAAAATGGATTTTTTGCGAACTTGGTTAAAATTGGTTACACATATGTTGCTTACGGAGCCGATCTTGGGCAGTGGTCGACGGTTGTTAATAATATAGATTTAAACCGTATTCCGCCATTTTATCGCTGGCCTGTACTTTCATCTCTTTCGTTAACATTCCAAACAAAGGGTACGCAAGATCTTCCAATGGGATATTTTTTAGCTGCAGCAGGCGCTCAAGATAAAATTTCTTTCGATACCATGCTTATGCATTATTTTAAAGGAATGTCAGAGTATAGTGAGTTAGATATTTTAGAGTCCCGTTTAATGGTTGATGATTTTTGGTTGTCTTACTTAGGACCATTGAATGTGAACCGTGATCTTTATTTAAAATTAAATGGTTCACTTTCTTCAAATAAATTTGCTGATATGATGGGCGGTATTAAAAAAGTAATGGGTGGTTTCCCTCTTGCGCTTGAACGCATGCTTGAACGTATTGGTATGGACGAAAACAAAACGCAAACCATTTCACTTTCAACCAGTGAAAGGATTTTGAATATCAATGGTGCGCCTGTTGGTAAAATGCCATCATTGCCAGAGCAGTTTAATTTGCATGGGCGAGGAGAACGTTAGTGCATAAACCTGTTTGGAAACCTTCCCCAAACCGTGCCCATCGCGAACAGGCGATTAAATATATTATTTTACATGGCACTTGGATGGAAAGCACCGAAGATGCTTTAGAACGTTTGTGTGATGAAAAAGCTGAAGTGAGCTGCCATTACTTGATTGATGAAAGGGGTGAACTTTTTCAATTGGTGAAGGACTCTGAAGTGGCTTGGCACGCAGGTATAAGTGCATGGGGGGAAGATGTAAGCTTAAATCAAACCAGTTTAGGTATTGAACTTTCTCATGACGGTGACTTTACAAAACCCTACACCGAAAAACAATACAAGACACTTGTAAGCTTACTTGAGATTTTACTGGATGCACATAACCTTCAGCCAACGGCTGTATTGGCACATAGTGATATTGCCCCTGACCGTAAAAATGACCCAGGTCCACAATTTGAGTGGCAAAAACTTTACGATAAAGGGGTTGCAAGCCCTTTATGTGGAGAAATGAACCCGACGATTGATACGTTAAAGAAAGTGGGTTATGTGGGGTCGGACGAAGATATCTTAACAGCGCACCATCTAAGGCAGGGTGGTTTATATCAGCCATAAATAAAGCAGTGGACTTGTAAGCCGGGTTCTGTACGCTTGTTACCAAGGTGACTATCATTCATCTAGGCTTATTGTTACCAATAAGCTCAAGCACGCTACCCGTTCTCTCTCATGCAGGCCACACTTACTTCTAAAAGAAGGTGGAGAACCTATTTGCGCTTGCACCAAATGGGGTTTACCATACCCAATACTGTTACCAGATTGGTGGTGCGCTTTTACCGCACCGTTTCACCGTTACCTTTCAAATGTCTCGTAAAAGTCATCTGCATGGCATTTTTTAAAAATCTTAGCTTTCGCGAGGCGCACGTATTATTTATACGTTTACGTTTCCACGGTATGCGCTTTTTCAAAACCTGCACATGCAACACAAGGCTTATAACCTTTACGAGACATTTGAACTAAAACTTAAAAAGTTTAAGGCAGTCTACTCTCTGTTGCACTTTCCGTCGGCTTTCGCCGCCTGGACGTTATCCAGCATTTTGGCCTGAGGTGCCCGGACTTTCCTCTCGTTTTATAAATAAAACCAGCGATAATCCCGCCCACTGCTATGGGGGTTATAACAAATTTTTATTAAAAAACCACTTTAAAACTTGAAAAGTCACTTAAATTTATCCATGCTTATAACAAATGAACTTTCATTCCCTTTTGCTTGAGGCTTTCTGCCTCATAAGGAAAATCTATGAAAAATGTTAATTATGAAATTGCAGATGCCTGCATTGAAATGGCATTTAACCCTGAAATTCTAGCAGATAAAGGTTTTGATGAGCATGAAGTTATTCGGACCTTTAACGGTATCATTAAGGATATTGAAAAGCTTTTCGGCATGAGCTGTAAAGTCACCAGACATGACCGAACCTTTAAAGGTGAGCGTATTTTTACAATGGACTTTAAAGTTTTGTATGAAGATGGTATCCCTGGTGCAGACAAAGAGCTTGGCTGTCAAATGTTCCTTGAACTATTGGCAGAGTTTGAAGTCGCTGTCAGGGAAGAAGAGGACTCTTTATTATACGAAGGTGTTCGCTTTGAAGTTAAGGTAGCCGATTATCACCTTGCCAGCTACAAGCGTATGTATGAGCAAATGTGTATCCCTTTTAAAGAAAGTGATGGTGAATCACAGTTTGCAGGCGACGCGATGCTTGTCATTTGGTTGAATGTGGATAAGGCAATTGAGTTATACAAGCAAGAAGGTGCAATGAACTGTGTGAATAATTTGAACCAAATGATTCGCAATGAAATTCACGGTAGTCAGCCTTATGCCAATGTGTTTAGTGACCCTTTAGATGAAGGAGAGCATATTTGGGGTTTACGCCTTCGGTTTGCAAAATTTAAGGCAGAAGACGGCGGTAAAAACCAACAGAACATGCTGGTTCGTTTGAAAGAGTTCTATGAGGAGTTGAACCGCTATATGGATCCTCTGTCGAACCTTGGTCAGGTGGAAATTTACTTTAATGGCATGAACGAACAATTTTTTAACAGTGTTCATTTTCAAACATCAAATGCAGCGCATTAATTTCTGTTCTAACGAAAAAAAGCCCTCTAATGAGGGCTTTTTTTATAAGTATATTTTATTCGCTAACAATTTTTACACTGACCTTTTGTTTTTGCTGGTCGGTTCCATATTGCATGACTACAGATGGGAATTCAGTGCTAATGCTATTGAACTTAGATGTTTCCCCGCGCAATTGCCCGCACGCTGCCAGAATGTCGCTGCCACGGCTTCGGCGTACGTTAACATCAATCCCTGCTTTTGAAATGGTGTTTTTAAAAGCTTCAATGGTTTTTGCGTCACTGCGCTTGAAGGGGCTGCCTGGCCATTCGTTAAATGGAATGATGTTTACAAATGAAGGAATGCCTTCAATGAGTTTCAGTAACATTTTGGCGTGTTTAATGCTGTCGTTTGTATCTTTCAGCATCACATATTCCCATGTAATACGTCGACGTTGTTTAAGGGGGAAGGCACGCAGTGCTGCCATCAGTTCGTTAATGTCCCATTTTTTATTAATAGGCATAATTTTTGTTCGCGTTTCGTTGTCGGGTGCGTGAATGGAAATGGCTAAGTTTACACCAAGGTTTTGCGCAATTTTTCCAATATTAGGCACCATACCACTGGTGGAAATTGTAATTTTGCGGCTGCCATACCCAAAGGTGGATTTGTCCATCAGGGTGTCGTTTGCTTTTTCAACATTATCCCAGTTAAATAAAGGTTCGCCCATGCCCATGAACACAATGTTACTAATAATACGGGCACGTTCTAATCCTTCTTCTTTTTCAGGGCGTTTTTCAAGCATTTCAACCATCCAAGGGTCGTCAAACCCTGTGTTTTCTACATGCTGTTTTAAATCGAATGGTTGGTCACTCCATTGCCCAAGGCGCAAAGCTGCCATCCATACTTGTCCTACAATTTCGTCGTGTGTTAAGTTGCGGGCAAGGCCTTGAGTACCTGTATGGCAAAAACGGCAGTTTAGCGTGCAACCTACCTGTGAAGAAACACACAACGTGCCACGGCCAGGTTCTGGAATGAAAACAGTTTCAATGTCATGACCGTCATGCAGCCTAAAAAGCCATTTAACGGTACCGTCTTTCGCAATTTGTTCGGTGACCATAGTAAGAGGTTCAAAACGCAGGTTTTTTTGAAGGTTTTCGGCATCTTTTTTAGAGATGTTTTTCATTTCATCAGGGTTGATAATGCCTTTGTTATAAATCCATCCTAAAAGTTGCCCAGCACGAAATGCAGGGATACCCATTTCCTTCAGCTCGGACTTTAGCTCAGTTTCTGTAAATCCAAGAATGTGTTTGTTTTGTGTCGTTTTCATAATGTGGAATGTAGGGGTGAATGTTTTGTTTTGCAAGCGTTAACTATGCATAAAACAAAGAAATTGAAAAAAATTTTGACCTTATATTTTATTAGGTATACAATTTAACTGTTGTTTGAATCATTTTCAGTGTATGAAAATGTTACCTTTTAAAATTCTTTCCTGTTCTTGGGAAGGAGGTTTTCTATGAAACTTATAATATTTGCCTTTTTGTCATTCTTTATGTTTGCTGCTTATGCAAATGCAAATTCAGGATTACAAAACCCATATACACAATCATGTAAAATAAAAGAAGACGCTGCTGACCACAAGTTCTTGTTGGTTATTTTAAAAAGCGGTCCTTCTTCGGTGGATTACGCCATTATATATAAATTGGTTCGCCGGCATGCATCTGGCTATTTTTCGAACAGTGATATGGTTATTTATGTGCGACCAAATACACTGTTTGTGCAGTATAAAAATGGTGAAAGTTATGGTGTTGACCGCCGTTTAGGTTCATGCCTTGTCGAAAAGCAAAAAGCTCCCATGGTTTAGGGGGCTTTTTTATTGCTTGACCGTTTGTTATGAATTATCTAGTTTGTGAGAAAGTTTAATTCAATCATAAGGTGTTTCGTTCATGAAATTAGCAATTATTGGTGCAACAGGTAACGTGGGTCGTGAGATTATTCGTCTATTAGAGGCTTCTGCGTTTGCTGAATTTCATAATACACCTGTTTTAATTGCCTCTAGTGTGAGTGAAGGTGAAGAAATTCCTTTTGGGGACGGCACTGTTGAAGTTCAAACTTTTGATAAAGCGAATTTAAAAGATGTTGAAGTTGCAATTTTTGCAACGCCTAAAGAAGTAAGCTTACGTTACACACCTGAACTGCTTGAAAAGAAAATTAAGGTCATTGACCTTTCTTCTGCTTATAGAAGTGATGAAGGTGTTCCAATGGTTGTGCATTTTGTAAATGGACAGGGTGTCGACGTTGATGCTGAACATGTTTCAATTGCAGATGTTGCAACGGTTCAGTTGGCAACAGTATTAAAGCCAGTTGTTGAAAAGTGCGGTTTAAAGCGTGTGATGAGCACTGTTTTATACCCAACAAGCCATGCGGGTAAAATGGCTATGGATGAACTGTTCCGCCAAAGTGCTGCTTTGTTAGGTGGCGCAGGTATGGACATTGAAGAAGGTGATGAATTTGCACATCAAGTGGCTTTCAACATTTTACCACAAGTGGGTGATTTTAATGGTGCAAATACCGATGCGGAGATGGGGCTGTTATTAGAATTAAACCGTGTGCTTGAAAAGCCTGTTCCTGTTTTATCAACAGCGGCATATGTGCCAACATTTATTGGTGTAAGCCAGTGCGTTACACTGGACCTTGAAAGTGTGATGACAGCGGCTGAATTTAAGTCTCTTATCAAAGATACACACGGCGTGAACTTACTTGATAGCCCTGAAAAAGAAGAATACACAACACCGTATGGCACGGCAGAAACATCGGGCATTTTCGTTTCTCGTGTGCGTGATCAAGCTTTATGCCCTGGCACAATTCAGTTCTTTATGACATGCGATAACTTGCGTGCTGGTGCAGCTTCAGAAGTTCTTCACCGCTTGGAATTTATGCTGAATAAGAAGTAGTAGACTTTTTGGTTCGTTAGTTTACGTAACGGCGGAGTAGGTTTACGTAAGGTTCGGTTGGGCAATTATGCATTCTATAGCTGTTTGCCCACAAGTTGGCTTTAATCATGTGCTTGTTGTCTTTAATGCGGTCAATGTCTAAAACTTTTTTCAAGTTATTTTCCATTTTGGCAATCATCAAGCCGCAAGCTTCTTCTTGTTTTTGGTATAGTGTTTGTGCTTTAGCTTGGCTAAAGGCAAGTGTAAACAAACATATAAGGACAAAAACTGTCAAAACCTTAAGCGGGTTAGGCATTTCATTACTTTCTTTTATAAATAGCTATTTATGAGCTGTATTATAGAATTCCATTCAGTTTAAAGTAAAGAGGGTCGTCCATGGTTAGGGTGTTATTCAGGTAAGTATATAGTGCAGCCTTGTCACATTTATGCAATTTCATAGCATGAAGGTTGCTGAAAAATGTTTGGTAAACTGTGTCGGTTTGTTCAGGTATCTGTCCCTGCTTTATAATAGCTTTCATGTTTTTAATAACAAGCTTTTCTAGGCTATTGCATGAAACGGATTCTTGGATGTAAGGTTTGAAGTTTGTTTCAGAAGGCCCTTCAAGGACACGTATGGTGGGTGTGGCAGATTCGTATGTTGTATATAACCCATAGGCACCAGCACCGCATAATAATACAATGGCCACTGTTCGAATGACTTTATAACTTACGCCGAGGCTCATGATGTATATCCTTGTTTGCTGTTTAAATTAATTTTAAGGATGTACGGTTGCATAACAATGTAAAAACAGCCTTTAAATACTTAATTTCTAATGTATTACCTCTAAAAGGTTGTTCTTTTATATAAATATGGTTAGCAAGAAAATTCAGGCTACCCATTTTCAGGGTTTATTGTTATAGTACCTGTGAAATTTTTAAAAATAATAAATGAGGTAGATTATATGCGTCGTCATGATGTTGTCATCGTAGGGGCAGGGCTTGCAGGTTTGCGTGCTGCATTTGAAGGTATTACAGCAGGCTTGGATACAGCTGTTATTTCTAAGGTTCACCCATTAAGGTCACACTCTTGTGCTGCTCAAGGTGGTGTAAATGCTGCAATTAACCCAGAAGATAACTGGGAAGACCATGCTTATGACACTGTAAAAGGTGCTGACTGGGTAGGTGACGAAGACGCAATTGACCTTATGTGTAAAGAAGCTCCTCAAGCTGTGCTTGATATGGATGAAATGGGTTGCCCTTTTTCGCGTGAAGATGATGGTTCTATCGCACAGCGCCCATTTGGCGGTGCTTCTTTCCCAAGAACAGCCTTTGCGGCGGACCGTACAGGTCACGCTATGTTGCACACATTATGGGAACAAGCGGTGAAGCACGGCACACATATTTATGAAGAATACCATTTGCTTAAAGTGTGTGTAGACGAAAAAACGAAGCGTGCATGCGGTATTATTGCGATGGATATCAAATCTGGCCAAGTTGAATATATTGCAGCGAAAGCTGTGTTAATTGCAACGGGTGGGTTTGGTCGTTTATTTGCTTCAAACACAAACGCAATGATTAACACAGGCGACGGTGTGGCACTTGCAATGAAGGCTGGTGCACATGCCGCAGACCTTGAGTTTGTACAGTTTCACCCAACAGGTTTAAAATCATCAGGAATTTTAATTTCTGAAGGTGTTCGTGGTGAAGGTGCTTACCTCATTGGTAAAGACGGTAAGCGTTTTATGGATAAATACGCACCAAATAAAAAAGAGCTTGCTTCACGTGATGTTGTTTCCCGTGCGGAAATGATGGAGATTTTAAACGGGAATGGTGAAGATGGTGCAATTTTCTTAGATGTACGCCACCTTGGACGTGAGAAAATTTTAGAAAAATTACCTCAAATCCGCCAGCTTTCTATCGACTTTGAAGGTGTGGACCCAATTGATGCACCAATTCCTGTTAAACCAACTTGCCACTACACAATGGGTGGTATTCGTACAAACAAGTTTGGTCACTCTAAACTACAAGGCTTGTTTGCAGCAGGTGAAGCGGCATGTGTTTCTGTGCATGGTGGTAACCGTTTGGGTGCAAACTCTCTGCTTGAAACAATTGTTTTTGGTAAGATTACAGGTAAAGAAATGGTGCGTTTTGTAAACGAGGAAGGTTCAGTGGAGCCTGAAACAAATACAGACGACATGGTTGAAGTGCAAAAAATTATTGCTGACTTGAAGGCACGCCCTCAAGAAGGTGGTATTCGTCCAGCGGTTATCCGTAAAGAGTTGACAGAGGCGATGAACGAATATTGCAGTGTTTTCCGTGATGAAGAACGTTTGAAAAAAGCTTTAAAAGCGGTTGAAAAAGCAAAAGAAGACTACAAAAAAGTGTGTATCGATGATAAATCGGACGCCTTTAACACTGAACTTTTGACAACGATTGAATTAGGTAACCTTATTTCACTGGGTGAAGCAACGGTTAAAAGTGCGCTGGCACGTACAGAGTCTCGTGGGGCGCACACCAGGGAAGAATTCCCAACACGTGACGATGAAAACTGGATGAAGCATACGCTTGCTATTTGGGATAAAGCTGCCGAAACTGTTTCACTTGACTATGAGCCAACACGTGTGACAGGTAACCCGCGTTACGCACCAGTTGAACGTAAATATTAATTTATTTAAAGGGTTTAAGTGTGAAATTTTTCATAACTATGATTGGTTTTATCATTCTTGTACTGGTTGCTTTTTATGTTGGCTACAAGGTGGATCTAGCACCTGTTGAAGATGGCTCTGCGCCATCTGATTATGGGGTGGGTACGTCTTCTGAAGATTCTTTTGGAGGTATTCGTACGGGTGGTTCTTCAACATCAACCCAAACGTCTTTTGGGGCACCTAAAAAGCAAAACTATCAGCCTTCAAGTCGCTGTTTAGATGGTGCGAGATGTTAATTGGATAAAATAAAAAAACCCGCTGTTTAGCGGGTTTTTCGTTATAAAGGGTGTTGTAAAGGGTTGTGGGGTTTAAAGGGTGACAGCCGCTAACAAGGCGCGTGCTGAAATGTTCATTTCTTGTAGGCTGTTTTCGGTGTAATCCTTTTCTGCTTGTATCCATTCCCCTGTTTCAGGGTTTAAATAAAAGCAGTCAGTATTGGCAAAACGTTGTTCATAGCCTAGGTATGACCGAGCTTTTTCATACCACGCATTATCCATGGATGTAATAGCCAATACATTAAAGCCGTAAATTTTACCTTTAAGGTAGTTATATTGCTTATGCAGCGTGAAAAGGTTTTGAATCGGGGCATTTTCAACTGTAAGCAGTTTTTCAATGCACTTATAGGTTGGTTTTCGACCGTTATTCGTTACTGTTGAAAAAGTTTCTGCAACCTCTTCAGCAATTTGAGCAGCAGATGTTGCTTCTTGTTGAACGGCCGATTGGATTCTGGAAAGCTCGTCTAAGCGTTCTTGGTACTCATTCGCCCCTTTAGGGGTGATGGTGAATATTTTGCACGCACCTTCTTTTTGTGAAGTTACAAACCCTCTGTTTTCCAGCTCTTTAAGTGTTTGCGGTAAGCTTCGGTATGAAACCGTACTGTTATTGGTGGTTTGTTCAATCCACGCAGCGATATCTTTAGCGGTTGCACAGCTAGCATCAATAGCTGCCAAAACTTTAATTTGGCGTGTGCCAATTGTTTGTGTTGTTGCCATTCATGAATCTCCCGAATGAGTCGAGGGGTAACATCCCACCCACGGGTGAAATTTTCGAAAAGGGATGTTTAAAAAGTGGGTCTTGGGCTTTGTATACGAATGAGTGACTTGAATGTCAACCTTTGATGTGAGTTTTCAGGTAAATAATGTGACTTTTGTCAGGAAATTGATTACAATGCAGACATATAAAAGTTTTATAACGTCAACTGAATGAAAAAAACGAAATAAGAAGAACATGGCAGATACAAAAAAAGTAATCTTTAAGATCCACCGCGGAGAGACTGTTCAAGGTCAATTCGCGTCACGTACAGAAGAATTTGAAGTTGAATACGGCCGTTCGACAACGGTTTTACAAGCCTTAGAAAGCATTAAGGCCGACCAAGACGGTTCGTTAACGTTCCGCCGTTCTTGTTGTGCTTCTATTTGTGGAAGTTGCGGTATGGTTATTAACAACCGTTCACGCCTTGCATGTAAAACAAAAGTACGTGAATTGGTAGATGGTGTTGCTGATAAAAACTTGCCAGCGTCCGACGTTATTGAAATTGCACCTCAAAAAAACCAGCCAGTGCTAAAAGACTTGGCGGGTGATATTAGTAATTTCTATGAAAAAGTTGACACAATTAACCCATACGTTCAAGAAGGTAAAGAAGCTGATAAGCAAGTGAATAAGTCTTCTTTTGAACAGGTAAACATGGTTTCTAACTGCATTATGTGTGGCTGTTGCTATTCAGACTGTACAGAAATGGCTGCTAGCCCAGAATTTTTAGGACCTGCGGCACTTGCAAAGGCATTCCGTTTTGTGGCAGACCCACGTGAAGGCCATAAAACAGAACGTTTGAAGGAACTTTCTGAAAAGAACGGTATTTGGGATTGCACACGCTGTGGTATGTGTGTAGACGCTTGCCCGAAAGATGTTGCCCCAATGGAAGCGATTACAAAACTGCGTACCCGTGCTATGGAAGCAGGTGTGACAGATAACCCAGGTGCAAAACACGCTATTGCATTTAAAAATGATATTGCAAAAGCGGGTATGCTAAACGAACCGATGTTGCTGCTTAAAACACTTGGCGTTTCAGGGGCTATTGGTCAATTAGGGAATGCTTTACACCTTGCTAAAAAAGGTAAGATCCCTTCAATCTTCCCACATAAAGTGGAAGGCGTTCAAGAAGTTGAAAACATCTTCAAAGAACTGGATGCAAACCCAATTGAAGTGGAAACAAAACAAGAAGACACTGGCCCAGGTGCTGGTTAATATAAGTTGAATGAAGGTTGAAAGTGTTGCCTATGCGCTATAATTCAAAATCACGCCAATATGAAAGTGCATCTACGTATCAACGTAGTACTTTTGGCAATTTGAAAGCGCGTAACACACAGTCATCTCAGTATGAACATTTAGCATCTGTTGTGCAGGAAATGTCACCAGATGAAGTTGTTCAAAAGCCTGTAGAAACTGCTCTAGAACGTGATTTTCGCCTCAAAAAAACGGAAATTATGAAAGAACTGCGTCATTTGGTACTGAAAGACCCTGCAATGAACCGTTTCAGATCAACAGGTAGTCTGGGTGACTTGGCGGCGTCTTCACAGCTTACAGAGCATAACAAACGTAAATGGGCTTTGTTGTTAAAATATGCCGATGTTTGGGATGATGATTTGAAAAATTTAGGCTACTTAGAGCTTAAAAAGATATATGCACTAACAAAGTTTAATGGTTAAGAATAAGAAGGACCTATAAAATGTCAAAAAATGGCTTAAACTACGCTTACTACCCTGGTTGTGCGGCAAAGCAAATTCAAAAAGAAGCTGACTGGTCGGCACGTGCAATTAGCGAAAAAATGGGTATTAAGCTACATGATATGCCAAAAGCAACGTGTTGCGGTGCAGGCAACCTGCAAGAACACGACCCAGCGGCAGGCCTTGCTGTTTGCGCGCGTATCTTCTCACAAGCAGAAGAGATGGGTATGGATATTTGCACAATTTGTAACACCTGTTTACAAACATTTACATTTGCAAATGAGCGTTTGAAAAACGAACCTGAATTGCTTGAAAAGATTAACGAAGTTCTTGCAAAGGCAGGTGTTCGTCCTTATATGGGTACTATAGATGTGAAGCACCTTATTTGGGTAATGGTTGACGATTTGGGCGTGGAAGAAGTTAAAAAACATGTTCAAAAACCACTTAATGGTTTAAAAGTTGCACCGTTTTACGGTTGCCATGCTTTGCGCCCGCATGAAGTGTTTAACGGTCGTGGTGGGCAAGCGCCGCAATACCTCGACACAATTATTGGCGCTTTAGGTGGTGAATCGGTTGACTATAACGGAAAAGACAAATGCTGTGGGTTCCACACAATGCTTGTTCAAGAAGACACATTCTTAAAAATGTCAGGCGGGCATAGCTTAGAAGCCAAACGAGAAGGTGCAGAAATTATGGTTTCACCATGTACACTTTGCGACATGGCATTAGGCGCTTACCAAGCAAGAAGTGAAAAATTCTTAGGTCAAAAAATTGAGCTACCAGAAATGAGTATTTCACAGCTTGTGGGAACTGCGTTTGGTTTAGACCATAAAAAACTTGGTTTTAACCGCTTACACCAAAACCCAGAAAACGTGTTTAAAAGCCGTGGTGTAGCATAAATTTAAAACCAATTCAAAAAAGGATGATTTTGATGAAAAAATATATGGGTGTGTTTATTATTGTAGCTTTAGTTGCCGTTGCTTTTGTGGTGGCAGATGCTGCTGCAAGTTCAGGCGATGCTGAAGATAAAATTGTTGGTATTATTGATCGTATTTTAAATGTAATTGCCGATTTTTTTGACCGCATTTTTAGCAGCCTTGCCGATGCAATTAAAAGCATTTTTACAGGTGATGATTCTGCAAAAAAGTAGTGGAAGCTGCACCTGCGCCTGATGAGTCTTTTTCAGATGAGGTGAAGCGTAAAGCGATAGACGTTTACCAAGTGATTACAGAATAAATTTAACAGAGACTACTACGTGTCTACTCAGCTATGTCTGGCTTGAAAAACCTAGAGTTGTTTGTATTTAAATAAAAAAGCACCCCCCAAGGGTGCTTTTTTATTTGTTTCGAATGTACATTTTCCATGCACTGTGTAGGCGCAGCAGTGGAATGTTGTTTGTTTCATGTGCGAATGCATATGTGTTTTCTTGAATGTACTTTGCAAATTTAGCGTGGTTTTTACAATTTTTATCAGGGTCTTTATTTAAGTTTAACCGCGTTAGAATTTCGTTGAGCTCACCGTTAAACTTTGTGTCCACTATTTGCATTTTGGGTCGTAAAATCTCAAGTGCATATTTAGGTTTTTGAATAAGGGTTTCAAAAAAAGTGTGAATGGGAATAAATACAGGCTTTTTAAGCATTTATATGCCTCTGGTTATTTTAAAAGGGAAGGTGTTGCTAAATGTTGGCTGAACCTAATAAAAAGTTTGAAAACTGTCAATTTATAAATTGAAGTTAGGGCGTAAAATATAAAAAAACGCCCCTGAAGGCGTTTGATCGAAATTTTTAAATTTTAAAGCGGAAGGTTAGAGGTTTTCCCAATTTAAAGCATGGTGAAGCTTGTAAAGTGCAATGTTGATGGTACCATCTTCTTTTTTAATGGGATGTAAGGCTGCATAGTCTTTCATCTTTTGGAGGTTTGATTCAATAGCTTTATTGCAGGGGGCAAGTTTTAACTCTTGTAATAAGTGGTTAAAGTCTTCTTGAATTTCAGGGTTTTTTATTTTTACACCTTGTAAAATATGTTCAAGTGTTACATGTGGTGTAACGATGAGGGATCTGAAAAATGCAAAAAGCATTTGATGGTCGTGGGTGACAAATATAGCCATCGTTATGATCCTATATGTTTTCTGAATTTAAGGTTAGGTCTTGCAAAGCTTTTAAGCCAAAAGTAGCCAATATTTTGTTGGTACTTTTTATTATTTTGGGCTGTAAAAAAGCTTCTGTAACTTTCTTGCGTGATGTTTTGGCTTTGCATATCATTAAAAACTTGTTGGCATTGCTTCTTGTAAAAAGGGCAATCAAATGCGTTTTGGGTTAGAAAAGGTTGTCCGTGGCTGTAATTTCTAGCAGTTACTCGGCCAAGGGTTGCCATGGCTTGGTCATCTTTTTTGGTAAGTTCTCCATGGTTCATAGGAGCTCCTTATTAGGGTTTTTGGAAAAAAGAAGAGGTGGTATTTGTTTGAATAATATATTCTTTTGTGGGTTTGTGCAATTATTGTGTAGGGTTTTTAAGGTTTGTGTCGTAAAGGTAAATACAGGCTTGTGTTTGTGCTTCACATTCTATAAGTTATATAAAATTAATTAAATTAGTAACGAAAGTTGTACTGAATCATGAAAAAAATCGCTGTTTTAATGCTTGTTGTTGCCCTTTCAGCTTGTGCGAGACAAAACACACTTGACCCAAATGCTATGACATACTCTGAATCACAGTCTATTGTATCTGTTGAACGTGGTGTGGTTATTGGCGTTGAGCAATCAAACGTTTTTATTGAAGGGCGTGATGACGCTGGTGTTGCTGGTGCTGTATTGGGTGGTTTAGCAGGTTCGCAAGTTAGCAGTGGTTCAGGGCGTGATGTTGCAATTGCCGTAGGTGCGCTTGGTGCAAACTATTTAGGTAAAAAACTTACAGAAAAAAATGAACTGGCTTTTGTTTACACTGTTGAAAAGAAAAATGGTGGTATTATGACCGTTGCCCAAACAGGAAATATGATTAACATCGGATCCCCAGTTTTGGTGCGTACATTTACAAATGGTCGTAAAACGATTGCATTTGACCAGTCTCAAGGTAAAACTTTTACAAGAACACAAAGCACAACCTATGAAGGTGACGCTGAAAAAGCAGCTGCAGCGGCAAAAGCACGTGCCCGTGCAGCAGCGGCAGCTCAAGCTGAATCAGCTAAGAAAACAAGCCGTGAAGACGCTGAATATCAGCTAGAGCTTGAAAGTAAAAAATTAGAACTTGAAAGTCAAAGGCTTGATGTGGAGCGTAAAACAAAACGTGTAAACCGTGAAGATGATTTCATCAATAAAGAATTAGAAAATTAATTCAAAAAAAGCCTTCGTACTGAAGGCTTTTTATTTGCGTTTTTTTGGCGTATACTATGTGTATT
>NZGE01000003.1 GCA_002689455.1 Magnetococcales bacterium
CATTAAAATTTGCGGTAATGTAATAACAGGTAAAAATAAGGCACGTTTCCAGCCACCAAAGGTTTCTTTCAGCACCATAATTTCCGTATAATCTGTTGAAACACCCGCCATTAAAAAGGCAAAACTATTCCCCTTGGCTTCTGCTTTATTAAAAATATCAGCTGCAAAGGGTACAGAACCTTCACTGCACACTTCAATAATGGTGGCAGCAACCGCTGTCATGCCTAGCCCCATTAACGTAGCTCCAAAGTATGTTGCAAACATACCTTCATCCATAAATGTACGCACAGCTGACGCTAACACAACACCAAACATAAGCCATTTAATAACAATGCGTGCGTCGTGTGCGCCAGATTTCACCATTTGAATAAACCCTTTTGGTGACTTATCAGCGCTTTTAAAGGAATTTTTCATATGAGATTTAAAATCATAACCTTCTGGTAGGTCAAATGTGTTCGGGTTCCCCTCTAATGTTCCATTAGAGACCAATTTGTCGAAAATAAAACCGCTAATAAATGCAATAACCATGGAAAGAACAAGGAAAAAAAGCATCCATTTCAGACCAATCATCGCCCACAGCACCAGCATAAGTGATAATGAATTCCATGGACTTGCAATTAAAAATGCCATCACCTGTCCTAGGGATGCACCGCGCTCATAAAGCTTTGCGCCCACCATTAAAATACCATGGGAACAAAGGTCCAGCATAACACCAGCAATGGTGGCACGCATAAGGCCTTTGGTTGTACCGCCCTTACCTAAAGCCGACATAACAAGTTCACGCGGAATAGAACCCACAACACCCACAAAAAGGATACCTAAAAGTAAACCCCACCACATTTGGTTCATAATGCTATAAACATCGGCAGCAAAACTTTGAACATAAGGTACTTCTACCCCAGCCATCACATGCAAAAGATGCACTACATAAAAAACAAAAACCAACGATAGTGAACCATACAAGATATAGTCGAACTTCTTTTTCTTTTGATGACCACAACAACTGGACATTTAAGCAACCTTTTTTTAATTTTAACCTCTCCATTTGAACATAAAAAAAGGTTTATGACTACTCATAAACCTCTTTAATCGCTTTTAAATGCTTACCATTTATCAACCAGCAATTCTTTTGGAATGGTTGTTAAATTGTCAATGCCATCTTTGGTAACAGCTACAATATCTTCAATGCGAACACCACCTTTTCCAGGATAGTAAAGACCTGGTTCAATGGTAACCACCATATTTTCAAGCAGTGGCTTATCATTCCTTGGGCTCACACCAGGGCCATCATCATGCACCTCTAAGCCAAGAGAATGCCCTGTGCCATGAAACATACCGAAATTATCACCATTTGCGTCAACCCCTTTTGGGAATCCACGGTTTTCTAGCGTCTTCATAACTTCTTCATGAACATACTTACCAGTAACACCTGCTTTTGTGATGTTTAAAGCATGAAGTTGTGCTGCAAGGACGGCGTCATACACTTCTAAGTGCCAGTCAGATGCTTCGCCTTTTAAGAAGGTGCGTGTTAAATCCCCATTGTAAAAGTTTGAAGCCAGCGGAAAGCTGTCCATAATAATAAATTCATTGGCACGTAAAATACCGCTACCAACATTATGTGGGTCAGCACCTTGTGCACCCCCAGCCATAATTGGACCATCGTTAAAACCTAAGGCTCCAAACTGTGCATTCACGGCATTCACCTCACCACGCAAAATTTCCGACGTTAAAGGCGAGCCGTTCCATTTAAGTGTCAGGTCTTTTTCAATTGTGGCAGCTTGTAATATTTCAACTGCACGAAAAAAGCCCTTTTCATTGTTGGCTTGTGCTTGACGAACCATTTCAATTTCTTCTGGCGTTTTAATGGCGCGTTCTGGGAAAAGTGTTCCGCTACAAACTTCAATGTTTTTAAACACAGCACTTAACTGCTGGTATATTCTCAGTGGAAAGTTGTTTGGAATAACCAGTTTCACAACGTCAAAATTGCCAACCCATTTAGCCACCATAAAGGTAATTTGCTCAGCAACCGTACCGTTTTTACCCATTTCAGCCGCAAGGTCTGTGCAGGCGTGTACATGTTCAACTTTAGCTTCTTTACGCCCACGTCCAATTTCAAGCTCACTTAAAAAAATGTGTTTTTCACCATTGGGTGCTTGCATAAACAAGTAAGGGTCGTGCATTGGAAGTTTGGTTGCATAATAGCTATCCACACCACAGCCATACAAAATCTTAACAGTTTTCATAAATAATTTTACCTCAAAAAGTTTAGGTGTTTTTACAAGACTTTCGCCCTATAGATTCACATACACCTTAGCAAAAACCCCTATAAAAAACAAACATATTGAACTAGACCTTAAAATCATTTATAGGTGAAGACTGAAAATAAGAAAGATGATGATATGCAAATAACAGCCGTTTTAGAAAAACTTTTCCTAATTTGCCTTGCTTTAGGACTTACAAGCCGCGCTATTGAAAAAGGCGTTGAAGCTGGTTTTATTTTACTGGCTGTACTTTTTGGACTGGCTCTCTTTTTCAGCCGTACAAGCTGGAATACAAAGGGGACTTTTCATACCATACAAACCTTTTTTAAACCATGGGAAAATAAAGCTTTAGTTTTGGCTATTATTTCATTTGCAGTCTCTTCTTACAATGGTGTTAACCCTGAATATTCTATGAAACAGTGGCAACAAGTGCTTGCAGTCTTTTTAGGTGGTGCGCTTTTAACCCTTGGCGTAAAGCATATTCAAAATGAAACAATCGAAAAGCTTGCCAAATATATGGCATGGGCGGGCGGCGCATTTTCTGTCATGATATTGCTTGAAACATCGGGGCTTGGCCTTTTAATTTCGGAACAAATTCGTGACCTTGATAAAGCACCTCTACATGCACAAATCAGGTCATTCTCGAGTGTAATAGCCGTTACAATTCCCTTTGCTTGGGTTTACGCCCTGCGTGACAAAAGTTTAATAGCATGGGTACCTTCCCTTTTAATGGTTTCAGGAGCCTTTGCTTGCGGTGGGCGTGCGGGTTGGCTTTCCTTAACACTTGCTTTTATAGCTTTTTACTTTGTATATGACTGGAAAAGCCTTGTACAAAAAAGCCAAGCAAAATCTTTGTACATTCTTCATTTCATTTTAGGTCCAGCGTTTGGTTTATTCATATACAAAACTATGGTGGGTGACTCATTCTTCACAAAACGGTTGGAACTTACAGGGGACGAAGCTGGTGGTTCAGGACGAACTGATATTTGGGCATTTACGTTTGATAAATTTTTAGAAAACCCAATTATGGGTGTTGGTGTAAAAGGATTTAGACATTTAGATTTCAGCACACACCAGCTTACATCAACCATGCATCCACACAATGCATTGCTTGAATTGTTACTCGAAACTGGCGTTGTTGGTACATTCTTTATATGTACATTTGCAGGGGTTGGTTTTGTGAAACTTGTACAAGCTATGTTAAACAAACGCAAGCATAACCAAAACAGTGATATGCAGACAGCCCTTATACTTTGCTTCTTTGCATTTGCCGTGTGTAGTATGACACTCACATCCATATTCCACGCATGGTGGCTAACCTTTTTTGTTGTGTTGTATGTTTTAAGTTTAAAAGCACGCAAGATATAAAAAAAGCCCTGTTACGGCAGGGCTTTTAAATTTGAGGATAATGTTCATGAAGCTTTATCTTGGTTACGGCAATTTTCAAAAACTTCAAGTATATCTTTAAGGTTCTCATCTTCATGGCGCTTTGCCAGAAACTTTTTATGTTGCTTTGCCAATGCTTCATTCCATGCATTATGCGCTTTTACATTGCATGGTTGAATGTCAAAAACAACGCTATCATTTTTCTTTAATTTGCTCATTGTACAATTACTTTTCATAATTCATGTACCGCCTTAACTCTATCACTTATGGGGTATAATTCAAGTAAAAAACAAAATACTATTACAAAACAATAACTTAAAAAACTGACAAGTGATTAAAATATGGACAGCTAAAGTAATTTTACAAAACCTGACACTTCACGATGAATATGACCTTCAAGTTCAAGAATGGAAATAATTGAAATCAATTGACTTTCTGTATAACCCGTTAAACGAATAAGCTCATCTAAAGGTGTTGGGTTTGAAGATAGTAAAGATAAAACAAACACATCTGAACTGACATTTTCAGGTAAAGATTGAACCGCATTGTCTTTTTCATCACTAACAGCAACTTTCGTAAAGTCAAACGAAGGTTGTGGTGTTACAACCTGCCCCACCAAAGCTTTGGGCAAATTATCAATAATATCATTCACCGTTTGAACCATGGTTGCACCATTTTGAAGTAAATAATTGGGGCCTGATGAACGATGATCCACCGGAGATCCTGGCATAGCAAAAACTTCACGCCCCTGTTCAGCCGCAAGCCTTGCAGTAATAAGCGAACCACTTTTCTTGGCAGCTTCAACCACAAATGTACCTAGGGACAAGCCACTAACAATACGGTTACGCCTTGGAAAATGATTTTGAGTTGGCACTGTACCAAGCGGCATTTCGCTGACAATAGCGCCCTGTTCAGCAATTTCATGATACAAACTTTTGTGTTCTGGTGGATAAATATGGTCTACGCCACCCGCTACAACAGCAATGGTAGAACCACCCGACTGTAAGGCCCCTTTATGTGCTGCACCATCAATACCTTTTGCAAGACCACTGGTTACAACATAGTTCTTTTCGCACAGTTCCGATGCAATTTTATTTGTAAAATTCATAGCAGGGATACTGGCGTTGCGATTTCCTACAATAGCCACTTGCTGCTTAGACAACAATGAAGGGTCACCCAATACCGTTAAAAAAGGTGGTGTATCATGAATATATTGCAATGCAACAGGGTATGACTCATCTTCCACATAAAGCAAAGTTGCTCCCATTTTTTGTAAATTTTCAAGTTCAACGTCAATAATGGCTTTAGGTAAAACTTTAAGCTTCTTTTTATATTGCTTATTAAGCTGGTCAAATTCAGATATTGCCACATCAGCAGAACCATATTTTTCGATGAGCTTACGGTATATAACAGGCCCCACGCCTTGCGCGCGAAAAAGCCTAAACTTATTGTAAATATCATCTGGTAAATTCATAGAAGTACTATATATAAATTTCATAAAAAGCGCTAGAACTTCACAGCATTAAATTGCATCAAATGTTTTTACGCTCTTTAAACGGGTATATCGTCAACAGTTCCTGCTTATAGGCTAATAAAGAAATACAAGGTAAAATTAACCCCCAGTAGTATGTTAAATCATATGAAACAGTCAGCACCAATAAAACAGGTGCTATTAAAGCAGTGCTTATCAGTGTGCTAAATACACGCCTAAACAACAAGGCATACCCCAGCATAAACAAAAACATAAGCAATGCACCAAACGGTGCTAATAAAATATAATAAGCAAAAAGAGGTGTTAAATTTTTTGAAAAAGACATTCGAATTTTATGCCCCACCTTCACAACTTTAATACTTTGAAACAAAACCACTAAAAATGCGACATGTAACGCCCAAATTGTATCTTTAAACAAGATAACGGCTATAGAATAAACCACCAGAGGTTTAAACATCTCACAGGCGACAAGCAATGAAAAAGCACCATACTTTTTAAACTGAAAAAAAGAATAGAATCCTAACCCGTGTAACCCCATGTCCTTTTCAGGCCATAAAACACCATAAACCAATCGTATGGAGGGTAAAAACGCCACCACCAATGCAAATAAAATAAATAAAATTTCTTGCCACATAAAGCCAATATACGCACAAAAAAAACATAAAACAACCAACAAAAAAGGCGCCTAAAGGCACCTTCAATATCGTTTATTTGGTTTTAAAGCAGCATTTTCCCATGCTTCAGAAACATACTCTTTGGTGTCATACTTCCCACCAATAAAGTCAAAAATATAACGAGGGCTCATTTTAAGCAATAAATTCCCCTGTTCCAACCCTTTTTGAAACGCTGGATTTTTTTGACGTACAATGTCATGCAGCTCGGGTACTATATAGTCATCAATTAAATTTGGTGTAATACGCCGCATCATACGAATGTCTATAGCATCCACAATGCTGGATGTATCTTTAATATATTCAGATGCTCGTTTAACAGCCTTGTAGATTGTTTTCAAAGTCACCGCAAAAAGCGTTTTTGAAACCAAAGGGTCCAAATACAGCGCATCCATACTTTGGTAAACATTTCGAAAGGCGGGGAAAGTGAGTACAACTTTTCCTTCCTGTAAGTGCTTTGTTGAAATTTGAAACGCAGGCTCACCATCATAAGGCTCCACCGTAAAAGGCAACTTTTGAACATTTGAACCTTTGGCTAATTTCCTTAACCGCTTTCGCATTTTCAAAATATCCAAACAAGCTTCTTCAATGGCTGCCCTTTGGGCTTTATCCCCCACAAACGACCTTGGTTTCGTTTGCATAAAAGTAACAATTTCTACAGTGTAAACCGGTGGCTCTAGTGAAACCAAATCCTCTGACATTAAAACTTCATCTAAATGCACGTACAGGTCTGTATCGTTTTGAGTCACAATAACTTCATCGGCATTTAAAACCGAAATATCCATACCTCGAACCTTCACAACCCTTTTAACAGGTAAGTTGGTTGACATATTAAACCTCTAAAAAATGTAAGAATTAAAATAAAACGGAAAAAAGAAGTAATTTGCGCAAAGCTTACCAAAGCAAAGCAAACGAAACAAGAAAAAAGCCCTGAAGTATCAGAGCCTTTTATTTTACAACACAAACATTCTGCTAAAACCCACCACGAAAGCGTAAACCTTCTAACACAGCTTGTAAAAATATTGCAGCAGCCACACTGTCCACCTGTGCTTTAATGTCCTTTTTACTGGCACGCGTTTGACGCCCTTGCCTTTGTTCAAACAATGCATTGGTCGCCGAAACGGTAGACAACCTTTCATCCCAAAGCAAAACAGGGATACCCATCGCTTCTTCCACATTCATCGCAAATGAGATGCACGACTTCGTTTGTGGCGTTTCTTCCCCCATCATGTTTAAAGGCAAACCCACAACGGCACATGTAACCAATTCTTTTTCAATTATTTGTCTTATAATTTCCTTGTCTTTTGTCCACTTTTCACGCTTTAAAGTTTTAAGGGGTGACGCAATTGTTCGACTTTTATCGCTTAGTGCAAGGCCTACTGTTTTCGACCCCACATCAAAAGCAATGATTTTTCCTGTCGTTGGAAGCTGTTCTGGGTTGCTTATTGGCATGAGTTTTGGTATCACTATTTCTTAATTATAATAATTGTATGTTAGGAATTTACCATAATGTCCATCAATTCTGAAACAGTCAACAAGTTAGCGAAGCTTTCTGCTCTTAAATTAGACGAAGCAACAACCGCTGAACTAAGCCATGACTTAAGTAATATTTTAGACTTTATTTCACAGCTAAGCGAAGTTTCTACAGACGGTGTGGAGCCTATGGCAAGCACAGTTGGCAGCAGCGTCACACCTGAACGTGAAGACAAAGTAACAGCAGAAAACGACCGTGAAAACCTATTAAAAAACAGCCCTAAACAGGAAATGGGCTTCTTTGTTGTACCACGCGTTGTTGAATAAACTTATTGAAAAAGCTATTGGATAAAAATATGGAATTATATGAACTTGGCCTGAAAGAAGCTGCCAACAAAATTAAAAACAGAGAAATCACATCTGTTGAACTTACAAAAGCACTGTTAGACCGCATTGAAGAACGTAATGGCGAAATTAACGCTTACGTAACGGTTGACCGTGACCACGCCCTTAAAATGGCCGAAGAATCTGATAAGCGTATCCGTGAAGGAAACCCACGCTTAATCGAAGGTGTGCCACTGGGAATTAAAGACCTTTTCTGCACAAAAGACGTGCGTACAACTGCATGTTCTCACATTTTGGACAACTTTGTCCCACCTTACGAATCAACTGTAACTGAAAACCTATGGAAAGCTGGTGGTGTTTTACTTGGTAAAACAAACATGGACGAGTTTGCAATGGGTTCTTCAAACGAAACATCATACTTTGGCCCTGTTAAAAACCCTTGGGATTTAACACGTACACCAGGTGGTTCTTCTGGTGGTTCCGCTGCCGCTGTAGCCGACTACCAGTGCCCTGTTGCAACAGGTTCTGACACAGGTGGCTCCATCCGTCAGCCAGCTTCATTTTCTGGTATTGTGGGTATTAAGCCAACATATGGTCGTTGTTCACGTTTTGGTATGGTGGCTTTCGCTTCATCCCTTGACCAAGCAGGTGTTTTCGCACGTAACGTAGAAGACGCAGCTTTAATGTTACGCTGCATGAGCGGTTACGACCCGAAAGACAGTACATCGGCTGATCGCCCAATTGAAAACTATGACGAAAAGCTAGATCAGCTTGAAATTAAAGGCATGAAAATTGGTTTACCAAAAGAATACTTCATTGAAGGCTTAGACCCAACTGTGAAGCAAATTATTGACGATGCTATTAAAAACTTCACAGACAAAGGCGCTGAAGTTGTTGAAATTAGCTTACCGCATACAAAATACGCTGTGCCAGCTTACTACATTGTTGCACCAGCTGAAGCCGCAGCCAACCTTGCCCGCTACGACGGTATGCGCTATGGCTTGCGTGTTGAAGGTGACAACCTGATGGATACATACATGAAAACACGTACTGAAGGTTTTGGAACCGAGGTTAAACGCCGTATTATGATTGGTAACTACACGCTTTCTTCTGGCTACTATGATGCTTACTACACAAAAGCGCAACGCGTACGTGCCTTAATCACAAAGGACTTTGAAGAAGCATTTAAAGAAGTGGACTTCATTTTCACACCAACAACACCTACACCTGCCTTCAAAATTGGCGGTAAAGTTGATGACCCTGTTCAAATGTACTTAAATGACATTTTCACAGTGGCAACAAACCTTGCTGGCTTACCAGGCATTAGCGTTCCTGCTGGTAAAATGGACTATGAAGGTGCAAACCTACCCGTTGGCCTGCAAATTATTGGCCCTGCCTTTAGCGAGCAAAACTTGTTAAATGCAGCTTACGCACACGAAAAAATGACAAACTTTGAATTGTTAAAAGCGTAAGGGTAATAAAGTTGTTTACACAAAAAACAGAAGCCGAACATTTTGCAAGCCTTCTTAAAAGCATTGTGCTTGAAGGCGGCAAAATGGCACGTGCCATGCGCTCGACAGCTGCTGTGGAAGAAAAAGCCGATAAAACCTTAGTAACCGCTGCCGACCTTGCAGTAACCGATCTTGTTAAAAACCGTTTAGAACCTTTATTAAAACAAGATAACCACACCTTGATTGATGAAGAATCAATAAACGAGCTACCAAGCATTGAAGAAGTCTTCATGTCGGAATACCAGTGGGTGTTAGACCCTGTGGACGGTACGTCACCTTACAGCGTGGGCTTACCTTTTTATGCTGTTTCTCTTGGTTTACTTAAAAACGGCGAACCATGGTTGGGCGCTGCTTACTTGCCCGATATGGACGAGTTATTTTGGACAGATGGTAAAGGCAATGTCATGCATCAAGTCACTGTTTGCGGTGCTGGTAAAACCAGTATGCTACAAAAAGAAGCTGCACCCGTTTACGATGACACACCTATCTTCCATGTTGTAAATGACAAAGATTACCAATGTACTGGCTACCACGTTGACACAGGCTCATCTGTTGTAAACGGTGTACTTGCAATAAACAGCAATGTAGCAGGCATTATTGACCAAGCCAAAATTTGGGATTTAGCCGCCGTTATGGCCATGTACAAAACTTTAGGATTTAAAATGGAGAATGCACATTCTCGTACCGAATTTATTAAATTTGGCACAGAAACATTAGAAGCAAACTGGCGCTTAAAAGAGCCTTGCATTGCAGCATTTCCCGAAAACATGACATTTATGTATAGTAAATTTAAAAATTTGCACGCTGAAAAAGCAGCGTAACATTTTAAGGAGAAAAAAATGATACACCCTGATTATGAAATGGTAATTGGCCTTGAGGTTCACGCCCAAGTTACAACTGAATCGAAGCTGTTTTCAGGCTCTTCAACTGCTTTTGGTGCCGACCCAAACACACAAGCCAACAACATTGACCTTGGTATGCCTGGCATGTTGCCTGTTTTAAACCAAGACGCTGTAGATGCGGGTATTAAACTGGGCTTGGCTTTGGGTTGCCGTATCAACCGTAAAAGTGTGTTTGACCGTAAAAACTACTTTTACCCTGACTTGCCAAAAGGCTACCAAATTTCTCAGTTTACATTGCCCATTGTAGAACATGGTAACATCACAATCGATCTTGCTGATGGCTCTACAAAAAACATTGGTGTCACACGTATGCACCTAGAAGAAGACGCTGGTAAATCAGTGCACGACTTTGGTGCCGACCATCACAGCCACGTTGACCTAAACCGCGCAGGTATTCCTCTAATGGAAATTGTATCAGAACCTGACCTACGTACACCTGAAGAAGCGGGTGAATACTTGAAGAAACTGCGCTCAATTTTACGTTTCTTAGAAGTTTGTGACGGTAACATGGAACAAGGTTCTATGCGCTGTGACGCCAACGTTTCTGTACGTAAAAAAGGTGTAAACACCTTTGGTACACGCCGTGAAATTAAAAACTTAAACTCTATCCGTAACGTGATGCGTGCCATTGAGTTTGAAGCCAACCACCAAGTAGATGTCATTGAAAATGGTGGTGAAATTTACCAAGAAACCATTCTTTGGGATGCGAACAAAAACGAAACACGTACAATGCGTTCAAAAGAAGATGCGCACGACTACCGTTACTTCCCAGACCCAGACCTTCTACCACTTTACCTAACAGAAGAGCGTATTGATGGTTGTGCTAAGTCTATGCCTGAATTGCCTGACGAAATGAAAGAGCGTTTCATTAAGGACTATAACCTAAGCCCATACGATGCATCTGTTTTAACACTATCTAAAGCCAATGCAAGTTTCTATGAAGCTGTGGTAGATGACAAAAACGACCCTAAACTTTGTGCAAACTGGGTGACAGGTGAATTATTTGGCGCTTTAAACAAAGCTGGCTTAGACATTGATGAATCACCTATTTCGCCTGAACAATTAGGTGAACTTGTGGCTATGATTACAGGCGACATTATTAGCGGTAAAATTGCAAAAACTGTTTTTGAAGAAATGTTTGAAACAAGCAAAAACCCTAAAGAAATTGTTGAAGAAAAAGGCCTTGTTCAAATTACCGATAAAGGTGCAATTGAAGCCATTGTTGACAAAATTATTGCAAACAATGCCGACAATGTTGAAAAATACAGAAGTGGTAACGACCGTGTATTTGGTTTCTTCGTTGGTCAAGTTATGAAGGAAACAGGCGGTAAAGCAAACCCTGCCATTGTAAACGAAATATTGAAAGAAAAACTATAAGTCGATCTCTTCAAAAAGTTGCTTGGGTAACAGGCGCATCATCAGGTTTTGGTGCGCTTATTGCCCTTGAACTTGCAAAGGAAGGTTATTACGTTTACGCCTCTGCCCGTCGTGCAGAAAAACTTTCAGAAATTCAAAACGACAACATTCAACCACTTCCCCTTGATGTAACAGATGAAGCCGCTTGCGAACAAGCTATGCAACATATTATGCATGAAAAAGGTCGTGTGGATGTGTTGGTTAACAATGCAGGCTATGGGCTTATGTGCCCCATTGAAGACGCCAGCATGCATGCCATTCATGCCCAGTTTGATGTGAATGTATTTGCCTGTGTTAAGCTGATGCAACTGGTTACCCCCGTTATGCGTGAACAAAATTTTGGGCTTATTATCAACATGTCATCTGTTGTGGGGCATGTTTCCATGCCACTTATTGGCTTTTACGCCGCCAGTAAACACGCTTTAGAGGCGATTAGTGACTCGGCCCGTAATGAGCTTTATAAATTTGGTATTCATGTTGTACTGGTGGAACCAGGTGCCATTCAAACAGAATTTGAAGATGTGGCCTTTAGCCAGATGGACAAAGCCATTCAAACAGACGTTTACAAACCCCTTGCACAAAAGCTTAAAAAACTTTCAAACATGAAATACGCCCGAGCGCCCAAAGCAGCAGCTGTTGCCAATGTTGTACAAAAAATTGCAACAACGAACAAACCAAAAAAACGCTATAAAGTTGGTTTAGATGCCCATTTTATGATTCCTGTCAAAAATATATTAGGCGACAATATCATTGACCCTATTCTACGTTTTTTACTGCGCACTAAATAAAAAAAAGCCCCTAAAAAGGGGCTTTTAATTTCGTTTAAAGTTTTAAACTTAACTCACTGTTAAGCTATCCACACGTGTGGTTGATGCATTCAAACCATTACGGTCGGTTAGGTCATTGGCGAAAGTTGCGCTGTTAAGCATTTCCACCAAGTTACCAGCAATGGTCGCCTCTAACACGAATTCACCTGTTAAGAAACCATCACGAATCAGGTAACCTTCCACAGTGTATGATATATTGCCATTTTCAGCTGTAAAACCGCGCCCCATCGTGCCTGTTACATATAAACCAAGTTTAATGTCGCTCAGCATATCCTTCACGCTGATATCACTTGGTTTAAAGTATGCATTGTGCATACCTTCACGACCCAAGTCAGGTGACATGCCCAACTTACGTGCGGTGATAACACCCATGGTAAAGTTTTGCACAACGCCATCTTCAACAAACTTAACTGATTGCGGACCAATAATGCCCGAAACTGAAAAAGCTGATGAGCTTAAGCCACGGGGTTTTAAGCGGTCATCAAGCAAAGTAACGTTACTGCCAAACAGTTTTTTACCAATACTTGATTTGTCTAACAAAGACTTTTCAGCATAAATAGCTGCACCATTTAAACAAGCCTTCAAACAACCTTTCATCAACGATGATGAAATTTCAGGACTGAACACTACTGGCATTTTACCAGAAGATGGCAATTGAACCTGATTCAGCATCGCAGCTGCTTTTTCACCTGCAGTTTTACCAACGGTTTGCACCGAATCCAAATCTGCTTGGTGGAAAGCGACACTATAGTCATAAGAAGTCACCTTCTTATCACCCGTGCCAGCAACAGGGTCAATAACCAGCTGGTACCAGGTGTCTTCTTCCACACCTTCAAAGCCGTTTGAAAGATATGTGTACGAAGTATCGCGCCCTTGCTTCACGTCAGAGCTACACACAGCCGCAACAGAAGGAACAGCGTAAGCTGCATCTTCCATATCAATAGCCATTTGTAACATTTGTTCAGGCGTGAAAGGTGCTGTTTTATCGACCGCGTCAATCAGCGCAACTTCTTGTTCAGAAACCTTACCAACAAGAGATTTATCAGCCAAACCTTCAAACTTATTTTCAGGCGAACCTTTTGCCAGCATTAAAGCTGTTTCAACCGATTCTGTAACCGATTCATCACTTAAGTCATTTACGGCAAAGCTTGCTACCTTTTGCCCCAAGAACACTTTAATGCCCATGGAAACACCGGTTGAAGCCGATAAACCTTCCGATTGACCTTTATTGACAGAAATTGTCGTTTTTTCATCTGTGCTGATTGTACATGCCGCATCAGATGCGCCTTTTTGAAGTGCTAACTGTACAGCACGTTTACAAGTATCAAGATGTTTCATCTTTATATCTCCTTTCATTATGCTGAACCGCCCACTTTAAGGGCACCTTTTGCAAACAACATGCTGCCTTGACCTGTTGTTACAGGAACAGACTGACCTTCTTTACCGCACATGCCGTTTTTAGAAATTTCAAAGTCATTGGCAACACCAATAATGTGTTTGTATGATTCGTTCCCTTTACCAGCAACCGAAACACCTTTCACATAAGCACCTAACTGACCATTGTTAATTTCACGAACAACCGTTCCATTTTGAACAAATTTACTGCTCACAATGTCAACTTGCCCACCGTTAAGCTCCATCACATAATAACCTTTTTTAACCGAGCCAATAAGCTCATCCAAGGTTGCATTACCTGCTTCCATATAAGTGTTACTCATACGTGGCATAGGTTTATGCTTGTAACTTTCACGGCGACCATTACCTGTTAAAGGCATGTTTAAAGCAGCGGCTGAAAGTTCATCGTTGATCAAACCAACCATAATACCGTCATCAATCAGGAGTGTTTTTTCAGGTGCATTCCCTTCATCATCAAAATTATAAGAACCACGTGCATTTGCCACGGTACCATCTTCATAGACAGTAACACCTTTAGCTGCAACACGCTCACCAATTTTACCTTGGAATGAAGCAATGTCTTTACTGTGGAAGTCGCCTTCAAAACCGTGTCCCACGGCTTCGTGTAGCACAACACCACCCGAAAAACCAGGGCCAAAAACAACTTCAAAGTCATCGCCACCTTTTGCAGGAATAGCTGTTAAATTGTTGCTTGCTTTTTCAATACAGCGGTCCACCATAGCACGTAAATCATCACGTGCATTTAGCAGTTCTGTATATGTAAATGGCAATCCAAAGTTCTCGGAAGAACTTTCTTTTTTATCACCTTCAATTAAAACAACATTTACAACAAATTGGCATTTTGGACGATATTCACTTAAAACACGACCATCGGCACGCACAATTAATTTATCCTGCCCTGCAATGGCAACTTGAACATCAACATTCGCCACCCGTGTGTCTTGCTGGCGTGCATAGCTGTCAATTTCCCTTAAAAGGTCAACAACATATGCTTGCAAAACATCCAGTTCAACACCTTCAAAAGCATCATTTTGTGTGTAATATGAAGTTTTAGGTGCAATACCAGAGGCTGTTAAGTTTACAGTTGGTGCTTTACCTTGTGGCACTTTTGAAATTAAATTTAATGCATTATTCAAATCATGCGCGGCAAAACCATCAAAAACAACAAATGGCGTTTCCTGACCGTTAATACGGCGAACAGAACCACCTTTAATAAGTGCAACAGATGGTTGCTGCAAAATGCCATTGGAAAGTGTTTGCGAAAAATGACGTGTACCCGTCATAAACAATTCACCACCGTTGCCACCTTGAAGCGACGTTTGCACCATTTTTGATAATTCATCAGCGCTGTGCCCTAAGGCATTTAAGATTACTGAGGACATAGTCCCTCCTTTTGAATTTGCCAAGTTATTGGCATTTACCATACCATAAAAAAGAACAAGTGTTCGACAAAAAGTCGAGATTGCTTTAATATAAAACAACTAAATAATGTATACAAGGGTTTTATTGTGGATAAATTTTTTGAAGACTTAAAAGTTGGTGAAGTTTATGAATCGGTTACAGAAACTTTAAGCCAAGACGATATTATTGGTTTTGCAAAACAATTTGATCCACAACCCATGCATACCGACCCTGAAGGTGCAAAAAACAGCTTGTTTGGTCAGCTTGTGGGCAGTGGCTGGCAAAGCCTTTCTTCCACCATTCGTTTATTGGTTGAAGCCAAGCCTTTTGGCGAAACCCCACTCATTGGCGTAAACGTGGACAATGTACGCTTTTGGAAACCCCTTCTACCAGGTGCAACGTTGCAAGCATTCATGGAAATTGAAGAACTTGTTCCGTCCTCTAAACCTGAACGTGGCTATGTACTTGTTAAAGTAACAACAAAGGCCGATGGAGAAGTGATTGTGACACAAAATTGGCGTATGCTTATACCCACGAAAAGCCATCTTAAAAAATAAATGTATACACAAATTCGTTTTTAACTTGAAACTAAGGTGTTTGATTGCTAGTCTAGGTTAGATATAAATTAACCTACCCTTTTGTTTTACAATTTCTGTGCTTTAAAGCACATTTTTCATAACTTTTTTATACTTCACAAGATCAAATTCATATTTTGATTTCTTAACTCTGGAGGTTCCTTATGAACCAAAATTTTATAAGAACCATGTTAATGTGGGTGTTTATTGCTTCACTTCTCATGTTTGTTTTTAGAGGGTGCTCACCATCTGAAAGTAAATTACCTGCAAAGGACTATACGACCTTTGTTCAAGAAGTTCATAATAACGCTGTAAAAGCTGTTATTGTGGAAGGTAAGCAATTAACAGTTATTGCCAATAATGGTGAAAATTACGTTGTTATTTTTCCCCGCGAAATTGGCGATAAAGACCTTGCTTCAGACCTCATCAAAAATAAAGTTAAAATTATTGGGACACCAGATAAACAACCAAGCGTGCTTGGATCTATATTTATCAGCTGGTTCCCCATGATACTTTTAATTGGTGTGTGGATATGGTTCATGCGAAAACAGTCGGGCGGTGGCGGCAGCGGAAGTGGCGTTATGAGTTTTGGTAAATCCAAAGCCCAGCTTTTAAACCCTGAAGACATTAAAACCCGAATGGCCGATGTTGCAGGCTGCGACGAAGCCAAAGGTGAGGTTGTGGACCTTATTGAGTTTTTAAAAGAACCACAAAGGTTTACCCGTCTTGGCGGCGTTCCACCTAAAGGTACACTTTTGGTTGGCCCACCAGGAACTGGTAAAACACTTTTAGCCAAAGCCTTAGCAGGTGAAGCAAGTGTTCCCTTCTTCTACATTTCAGGTTCTGACTTTGTAGAAATGTTTGTGGGTGTAGGTGCTTCCCGTGTACGGGACATGTTTGCTGCAGCTAAAAAAGCAGCCCCTTGTATCATTTACATTGATGAAATTGATGCCATGGGTAAAAAACGTGGACAAAGCATGAATGGCGGGCACGATGAACGTGAGCAAACCCTAAACCAAATGCTTGTGGAAATGGATGGTTTTGCTGGTAGTGAAGGCGTTTTAATTATTGCATCAACCAACCGTGTTGACGTTTTAGATGATGCCCTTTTACGCCCTGGCCGTTTTGACCGCCAAGTTCATGTAGGCTTGCCTGATATTCAAGGACGTGAAGACATCCTTAAAGTCCATGCCCGTAAAGTTCCACTGGGTGATGATGCCGACCTGCGTGCAGTTGCACGTGGCACAACAGGATTTTCTGGAGCCGACCTTGCAAACTTGATCAATGAGGCTGCTTTAAAAGCCGCCAAAACTGGTAAGCAAGAAGTTGACCTTGAAAGCTTACGCTTTGCACATAACAAAATTATTATGGGTGAAGAACGTAAAATTACCATGCCTGAAAAGGACAAGGAAGCTACAGCTTACCATGAAGTTTGTCACGCATTACCTGGCTATATTATGCATCTTATGGGGCACCATGATCCAGTGTATGCTGTTAGCATTGTGCCGCGTGGCCGCGCTTTAGGTGTAACCATGTATTTGCCTGAACAAGATAAATTCAGCCAAAGCAAAGGTGATTTAACAGGCTTTTTGGTAAGCTTACTAGGTGGTCGCCGTGGTGAATTTGTGTATCATAAAGATAATGAGATCATGATTTCAACCGGCGCATCAAATGACCTTGAACGCGCAAGTGACCTTGTCCGTCGCATGGCCAGAGAATGGGGCTTCAGTAAAGAACTTGGCTTACTAACCGTTAAAAGCAATCAATACGGTCAGTCTACAGGTTCAACTCAGTCTATTCAAAAAGCTGAAGATGCAGCAAAACGGTGGCTTGACCAAGCTGATGCATACTGTAAAAAGCTGATTGATGACAATATGGACGTTGTACATGCCATGGCCCAAGAGGTTCTTGAAAAAGGAACTATTTATCAAAGTGAAGTAGAGGCAATTTTTGCGCCCCTACGTGAAAAATACCAAGGAAAAACACTTGATTTAAACCTTGATTAAACGAAACTCAAAGCTCTTCTCTTGAAGGGCTTTTTTTATGCCTTGTACTTTAAAGCGGTAAACTTTAAAATAGCATCAAATCATTAAAAAAGGGCATCAAGCGTGGTTATCAAAATTTTAGTTTTAGCTGTTATTTTTTACATTGGCGTTTGTGCCTTTATGTTTTTTAGACAGGAACGGTTATTATTTCCAGCACACTTAGCGCCTGCTTCCCCAGATGAAAATTATACAAGCTTCAAAACAGATGATCAGTTTTTACTGGAAACTAAAATTTTTCGTGCAACCGCCAATGCAAACAAAACACCTTTGCTCATTTTATTCACAGGAAATGCCCAAAATGCGATTTTAGCAGGTGAAGGTATTTGGAAGGGGTTTGAAGAAAACATAAACCTTGCCACCATGAATTATAGAAATTACGGAAATAGTGAAGGCCAACCTACAGAAAAAAATATTTTTAAGGATGCAGTCGCTTTTACAAAATTCATAAAATCGGAATACCCATCTGAAAAGGTATATTTAATGGGTATAAGCCTTGGCACAGGTATCGCTTCATATGTTGCATCTCAAATTGATGTTGATGGCGTTATTTTAATGACTCCATACGACAGCATTGTAAACGTTGGACAAGCACAATACCCATTTTTACCTGTTAAATTTTTAATAAAACACCCGTTTGATACAACTTTACATATTCAAAACGTACAAGCACCCGTTGCCATTATGCGCGCTGGGAATGACAAAGTTATTTTAAGTGAGCGCACCAACAACCTTGTTAATTTTGTACCCAATTTAGCTTACGACCATACCGTACCCAACATGGAACATACGGAAATTTTAGAGCCACAGAACCGTAAACTGCTTATATCCGAACTAAAAAAAGCTTTCCAAGCACTTACAAAATAAAGAAAACAGCCATTTTGGATACAATTTAAACTTGAAATTTCAAGTGAAATAGGCCACATTATATATATTAGCGTTGAGCATTTATTCTGTTGAGCAAGAAGCTTATATCAGAGGGGGGGGCTAATTCCTTTCAGCCTTTACGCTCCGCTAATCCTTTCGAGGGCTCTACATCAAAGAGATAGAGCCCTTTTTATTTTCCTTAAGCTTTGTTACAATTCATACATGAATTACACACATGTCATGCTTGTTGATGAAAACGACCAATTCCTTGGTGAAATGGAAAAATTAGAAGCGCACGAAAAAGCTTTGCTTCACCGTGCTTTCTCCATTTTTTTATATAAGAATACAGAAAAAGGTATTGAAGTTCTTCTTCAACAAAGGGCAAAGCACAAATACCACTGCTCTGATCAGTGGAGCAATACATGCTGTAGCCACCCACAAAAAGACAGCTCCATGTTAAAATGCCTTGAAACTCGTCTAAAGTTTGAAATGGGCATTGAAAACCAAAACCTAAATTTTGCAGGCAGTTTTATTTACAAACAACCTTGCAAAGGTGGCTTAACGGAACATGAATTTGACCATGTGTATATTGGAGAGTTTCAAGAAACGACCATTCAACCCAACCCCCATGAAGTCGATGCTTATAAATGGGTTGAAATAAACACACTTGAAAAAGATATACAAAAAAATCCAAACATGTACACACCGTGGCTTATGCCTGTATTGAAAATCACACGGGACTTCATTGAAACAAAAATGTAAACGCCCGAAAGCGTTCACAATCATCGCTTAATTTGTTAAATTATCTGTCATGAAAAATTCATTGGTCATTTCTGGTGCTGTTATTGTCTTCATTATGGGGTTCTTCGCCCTATTCGCTGATTTTATCGCACCATTCGACCCAACAGAAACCAATGTTATGAATAGTTTAATGCCCCCTTCGCTCACCCATTATATGGGAACCGACCAATTGGGTCGTGATGTTTTTAGCCGTATGGTTTATGGCGCACGCATTTCATTGCTTGTCGGGTTCGTAGCTGTTGGCATTTCCACGGCGTTGGGCATATTCTTTGGTGCGCTTGCAGGTTTTTACGGCGGGAAAGTTGAAGCTTTTATCATGCGCTTTGTTGATGTAATGCTGTGCTTTCCAAGCTTTTTCCTTATTTTGGCAGTTATTGCCTTTTTAGAACCTTCTATTATTAACATTATGGTGGTGATTGGTTTAACCAGTTGGATGGGTGTCGCAAGGCTTGTGCGTGCTGAAATTCTACGTTTAAAAAATCAAGAATTTATTATGGCGGCACAGTTAAGTGGTGTGAACGACAAACAAATGATTTTAAAATATTTACTGCCAAATGCTATGGCACCCGTTTTCGTTTCATTCACTTTGGGTGTTGCCGGCGCCATTTTGGTTGAAAGTGGCCTGTCCTTCCTTGGTATAGGTGTTCAGCCGCCCACACCAAGTTGGGGAAATATTTTAATTGATGGCAAAGCAACTTTAGAAGTGGCTTGGTGGCTTTCCGTTTTCCCAGGCCTTGCTATTTTATTCACAGTACTTGGCTACAACCTACTGGGTGAAGGCTTACGTGACTTACTGGACAAACGTATGAACTAAAAAAAAGCCCCAAACAGGGGCTTAAATTCGATTTTCAGTATTCTACTTTACCACGGTTGCAACAATTTGCTCATTTTCAAATTTTACTTCAACTTTAAAGTAAGAAATGGATCGGTTCATACCCCCGTAGGGGTCCTTTAAGGAAAGTTTTTGTGTTGCTTTTTTATTAACTGGCCAATGTTTATAATAAAAATTAAAAACATCGGCAGATGCGGCTGCCACATGCCGTGGCGAAGTAAAATTTACAAATTGAATGGGTAACATTCATTTTCCTGTAAAGGTTAATTAAAAAAGGATAGGTTTATAAAGCTATATTAATGATGCGCACTCTACACCTTCATTTCAACAAAAAAACAGCCCGAAAGCTGTTTAATTTCGAAAAAAGTTAAATTTTAGGCTTTAAAGTAGGTTAAAATACAATAAAAGACTCATCACAACTACAAAAGCGCTGTAAAAATAAAGCAACCACTTTTGCCATTTAAAAAAGTAAGAGCACAATAAAACAAGGGCTGAAATACCAAAAACAAACCAACCTTCATTCACTGTTAAAAAGCGGATATACTCAGTTGTATAAATTGCAGACGCAACATATAAAACAATGCCTGCAATAAAAACAGGAATAACCCCTGCACCGCCTGCATTTTGCTGAACCTTACTAAAGGTTATATCCAAAAATATGAATGATAATAAAAACATTCCAGCATAAATAAAAACCAAAGGGATATGAAAATCCATAAAAGGCTCCTGTTAAAAGGTCAAAAGAAAGGTGAAGCTAAACTCAAATGGAACTTAGCATATATATATATACAATCAAGTATGATTTAGACTAAAGTGGAAAAAAACATATAACAGATCCAAAAAGGGTTAAAATATTGAGGTATTTCTTATTACTTCTCATTATATTAAATTGCACTTCATGTTCAAAAAGTTTAAATCCCTGGGAAACATTTGCACCAATATCTTTCGTTATAGCCCCTATATTTTTACCCATTGCCATCGTAGATGAAATAAAAGAAAACACATCAGAAGAATCAAAAAAGCAAGCCTTCACCAATCAGATGAAACTGTATAATTCACGCCTTACAATAAAAAATGTAACACAATTTCCTGATATAGTTGTTTGGGATTCAAATAATAATATACTTCTTATAAAAAAATCACATAACAACTTGGTACCAAAAACTAAAATATTAAAAATACAAAACTGGAACCTAGATAAAAACAAGATAAACATCGCAAACAATCCATTTAAATCTGATAAAAATTTTATGAACAGATATTTTTACGGTGACCCAGTCCTCTGCCTCAACAATAATTATTCATATTCACTAGATGTGCCTAGAATTACGTATAATAAGTTAAACTTGGTTAAAACAAATCTAGTTACAAATGAAATTAGCACTGAATATATAACAAAGTACCATCGCAAATTTATAAATTTTGACAAAAATTGTAATGTAATAACAAAAAATTCAAGTGCTGAAATATCAGATGCAACCAAAGAATTAGGCAAAATTTATTATACTAAAACGAGTTTTAAAATTACATCTTACGTAAAAACTATGATTGGTAATATTGTTGTAACAGATGATAAGAAAGTCTATTTAAAGCCTGTAGATTCAGCTTACCAAAAAATATATAATGAAAAAATTCAGAACCTATCTATCTCGCCCGATAATTGCAAATTATATTACGAGATTTTAAAACCTAAAAGACAATTACATGTTGTAGATTTTTGCAATTCTTAAAATCTAGACAAAATCAGCTTCAGTTAAGTTTTTAAGCTCCGTCCATTCATCGGGTAGAAGGTATGTTTTCCATGCATCTGGGATATTATTTCCTAACAGCAATTTTAAGCTATTTTTCCACAATTCACGCATGGTTGGCTGATAAGGTGTGAATTTAAGCGGCATATTCGCTTCTTTAGGGGTTCTGTTTGCTTTTTTGGTGTTACAATCCGCACAGGAAGCCACAATGTTTTCCCATGACTTAGGCCCACCACGTGATTTTGGGTAAACATGGTCCATGGTCAGTTTTCCCCCCATACGTTGTCCTTTTTCATAAGCCTTATGCCCACAATACTGGCAAGTGAACATATCACGCAGTAAAAGGTTACGGCGTGTAAATGGCGGATGCGTTGGCGGTGCAACAAAGCGTTTCAACACAATAACACAAGGTACCGAAAGTTTTGTGGAAGGCGAACTTACCTGAAAATCATAACTTTCAAGCACATCAACCCTTCCTAAAAATAAAGCTTTAATAGCGTCCTGCCATGTACAAACAGAAAGCGGATACCAGGAAAGTGGTCTATAATCGGCATTCAGAACCAACACAGGTGGATTTTCCATAACTTATACCTCCCCCATTACAGTTTGGTTAAAGAAATCTCTATAATTTAAGGATACATAAGAATGGCAGGCAAACACCAGTGTAAACTGCCTAATTTTTAAGCAGTTGTTATTTAGATGTTTGCGCACTGTTGCAAGAATACGCTGAAAATGGTCTTGCCTGAAGCCAGCTTGGCCCTCCTTATTTTATAAAAAGTTATTGTAACTCCTATACTTACTTATAAGGCAAAGCAAAAATATTGAAGTGACATCGCTTTGAAATACGACAATTAGTCTTAGAATAAATTAATAATCTAGTGAATAATTTTCGAAGATGATTTTCGGCCGACCATGTCCTTAAAAGCGTCTTCAAGTTGTTCAATACCAAGTTCTTGAAGGGATGGTTTAATACCATGGATATGCTTGAGAACAGATTGATAAATCATCTGATGAGAATGCGCAACTTCATTGCCAACAATCGCAAATTCAGGCACAGCCACAATATCCACGTTTTTCATTTCAGGCTGGCAAAGGCCTGCTTGCTCAGGTGTAATTTGAACCGCCCAAACAACACCATTTACTGGCACACTTTCACCAATAGAAGGATCTTCACATTTGAATGTAGGGACAGATGCCACGCGGTCCTGTGCAATTAAATTATTATCAAGGGATTTATAAAAAACAGAACCCATAATTGCTTTAACAGTATTGCGTGTTGCTTCCGTAATGTCTTTGTTTTGACCAATGCCAAGGCAACTCACAAAACGTGCATTGTTAGAAACTTTTGAGTTTTTCACCATAACAAAATGGCGCACGCCATTTTCGATGTACCAAAAAACAACAAGCCCTGCAATGGCGCTGTTTTGGAAGGGTGTAATGGTCATTTCACGACCGTAAAGCCAGCCAACAACCTTATTTGCCAAAGCCATACGCAACCTTTTAGACCAAGAAACTTGGTTAGCTTGAGGTGTTGTTTCTGATTTTGACAGAGCTGCCATCACACTTTCCTTACTTTATTTGAAGTACCACTTTAGTGATGATTACACTATACAATATATTGTCATTTTAAGCTATGTTTTCAAGGAATTTTTTTGAATAAATTATAAAGCTTAGGAATTCCGCCAGCTCGCCGATTATTTTATTGACCCTTATGCGCCGATTGTTTAACTTACCATGCATGGAAAATATCTTCTCAAATCTAAATGCACCCCAACTTGAAGCTGTTCAACACACAGAAGGACCTTTATTGGTTTTAGCAGGTGCAGGCACAGGTAAAACTAAGGTTTTAACTACCCGAATCGCACACATTTTATACCAAGGGCTGGCGCAGCCAAACCAAGTCATGGCTGTCACGTTTACAAACAAAGCAGCGCGTGAAATGGTGGAACGTATTGAAGCACTTATGGGGCGTTCTATGCCAGGCATGTGGTTGGGAACTTTCCACAGTTTGTGCGTACGCATTTTACGCAAGCACCCTGAATATGTCGGTTTAAATCGTGACTTTACCATTATTGATATGGATGACCAAAACAGGCTGTGCAAACAAATTTTAACTGAAAAAGGCATTGATATTAAAAAATGGCCAGCAAGGCAATTGGTGAACACCATTTCACGCTGGAAAGACAATGCATGGTACCCAAGCGATGTACCTGAAACTGAAGGACGTACATTTGATGGCAAAGGTGTTTACCTTTACGAAGAATACCAAAAACGCCTTGAAGTAAACAACGCTTGCGACTTTGGAGACCTGCTCCTTAAAGCTGTAAAACTTTTTAAAGAAAATGCTGACCTACTGGAAAAATATCAAAACTGGTTTAAATACATTCTTGTGGATGAGTATCAAGATACCAACACCGTGCAATACATGCTTATTCGCCTTATTACAATGGCACACAAAAATATTTGTGTGGTGGGGGATGATGATCAGTCAATTTATGCTTGGCGTGGCGCACAAGTGGGCAACATTTTACGTTTTGAACGTGATTTCCCGGGCTGTAAAGTGGTTAAACTGGAACAAAACTACCGTTCAACATCAAATATTTTAAAAGCAGCCTCTTCCCTTATTGCAAACAATAAAGAACGCCATGAAAAAACACTTTGGTCAGAACAAGGTGACGGTAAAAAAATTGAAGTTCACCCAATGTGGGACGGTAAAGAAGAAGCCCGTATGGTAGCCGACCGCATTGAATCGGAAGTGGGATCAGGTAAAACTTATCACGACATGGCTATTTTACTGCGTACGGCGGCACAAACACGTTCCTTTGAGGAGATGTTTGTTAAAATGCATATTCCTTACACCATTGTAGGTGGTTTAAAGTTCTACGACCGTAAAGAAATTAAAGATGCCATTGCATACCTGCGCCTGACACAAAGTGAAAAAGACGGCCTTGCGTTTGAACGTATCATCAATGTGCCTAAGCGTGGTTTGGGTGAAAGCGCACTTGATAACATTCGAACAGCAGCCAGCACCATTGGTGGGTCACTTATGGAAGGTTCTCGTGAGGCGGTTCGTGTTGGTGCAGCGGGTCGTGCAGCCAGCAAACTAAAAGACTTTCATCAGCTGATAGACTACTTACGTTCGAAAAAAGATGAAACAACACCCGACCGTTTAATGGAACTTATTTTAGACCAGTCAGGCTATCATGATATGTTACGTTCAGATAAAAACAAAGAAGAGGCACAAGGACGTTTAGATAACTTAAAAGAGCTTATTCGTGCTATGCAAGAATATGACAGCATTGAAGCTTTCCTTGAACATGTTTCCCTTGTGATGGACAATGAAGAAACCGAAACCGACCTTGTACGCATGACCACTGTGCATGCCGCAAAAGGGCTTGAATTTAACATGGTATTTATTCCAGGTTTTGAAGAAGGTTTATTCCCTCACCAACGTAGTTTAAATGAAGAAGGTGAAAAAGGGTTGGAGGAAGAGCGTCGTTTAGCTTATGTTGCCATTACACGTGCTAAGCAAGAGCTTGTACTTTCATATGCATCATCACGCTTTATGTACGGACACTTTGAACCTGCACATGCCTCCCGCTTTTTAGAAGAAATTCCAGATAGCTGTATGAAAGCAAAAAGCGGCGGCGGGCGACAAGCCACATGGCGTGCGGGGTCTGGCAGCAGTTATGACAAAAATGACAAATACAACACGCCACTGTTTGGCCGTGACAAAGACTATGTGCCCAATGTAAAACCCATGAACAAGTCAGGTGCATCTTTTGCCATTGGTGAACGGGTATTCCACCAAAAATTTGGCTATGGACGTGTTAAAAGGCAAGAAGGCAATGGCCCTGCAGAAAAGCTGACCATCACGTTTGAAAAAGCAGGTGAGAAAAAACTACTCACAGCCTTAGCAAAGCTCACAAAAGCATAAAAAAGCTATAAAACATAGGCGATACGGTTGACAACAGCCGTACATCGCCCTATATATTTATAAGTTTATATTTTTACACACTTTATCCCGTTTTTTATTAGGAGAACCTATGTTCCATGAAAGAGCATCAGAAAGCTCATCTCAAGCTTTCTATTCACTCTTTCCGACTAGGTCTAACGTGGAAAACATCATTGAATTTATAAAATGCAATGGTATTCACAACATTTACGACCTGGAAGGATACACCGGAGAAGAATATTTTGAAGCGGCACAATACTTTCAAAGTTCGAATAAAGCCATACTTTTACAATTAGCCCTTGTGAAGGGATATTTTTTTGCGGCGTTTGAAATTGCCGAAAACACCTTTAAGGAAAAAGATTGTTTTGAGCAATTTTATACCTTAAATGACGCTTTAGCACGTTACGATACATTTATTTACTTAGCTGAAAAGTTCCTTAAAACAGCCCCTAAAGGTGACGTTTTAACCCAAAAAGCTGAAGCTGAAGTGATGGAAGCACACTTTAAAATGGGTCTTATTTTTTATAAGCAACAAAATAAAGTCATGCAAAGCCACCACATGAATGAAGCTACTAAAATGGGGCATGAAATGGCATGCCAGCTCATGCAAAGCCCTGACTTTTTAGCCGCAGCTTAACCCCCTTTTTTCGAACCAAGCCCGCATATGCGGGCTTTTTGCTTTATGAAGCTATAATTAAATATAAAAAA
>NZGE01000004.1 GCA_002689455.1 Magnetococcales bacterium
GAAATACCAACGGTTTTATTAATTGTAATTGTCTTTTTGGTTATTTTGAAACCTTTTTAACAGCATTAAAAGCTTGACGAATTTAACTTTCACGACAATAATACAAACCAAATAGAGATCTTTGTAACTAAATTCCCCTTTTATACATTTTAAATCAACAGGAATCTTACAAAGAATATAATACTGTTCAAAATCAGGAAAATTCTATGCATTTAAACGATATTAAAGCAAAACAAACAGCAGAGCTGTTGGAGATGGCTGAGTCATTCAAAATTGCAGACGCAGCTGAAATGCGCAGACAAGATCTTTTGTTTGCTCTTGTTCCAAAAATTCAAGGTATCGACGATAAACCGAAATCTAAAAAAGACAAAGATGCTGATACTTCAGCTGAAGGTGAAGAAAAGCCAGCTAAAAAAGGCAGAAGAGGCAAAAAATCTGATGATTTTGAAGTCGCTGAAGGTAAAGAAGTTTTTGCGCATGGTGTGCTAGAAATTTTACAAGATGGTTTTGGTTTCTTACGTAGTGTTGAAGAAAACTATGTCCCAAGCCAAGAAGATATTTATGTTTCTCCAAGTCAAATTCGTCGCTTGGGCCTTCGTAAAGGTGATATTGTAGAAGGCACAATTCGTGCCCCAAACCCGGGCGAGCGTTATTTTGCTTTGGTTAAAATTTTAAAGGTAAACTTTGAAAACCCAGAAAAAGCGCGTAAACGTGTTTCTTTTGAGAAATTAACACCACTTTACCCAAACACAAAATTTGAACTTTCTTTAGATTATGATCCAAAATCACCCGATCCTAAGAAAAGAGACTTAACAGGCCGTGTTGTTGACCTTATTTCGCCTATTGGTAAAGGTCAGCGTTGTATGCTTGTGGCGCCACCAAAAGCTGGTAAAACAATGATGCTTCAGGCTGTTGTACACGCCATTGAAGAAAAACACCCAGAAGTTCATGTAATTGTTCTTTTAATTGACGAACGTCCTGAAGAGGTGACAGATATGCGCCGCAGCGTTAAAGGTGAAGTTGTTGCTTCTACTTTTGATGAACCAGCTTCTCGTCACGTTCAAGTTTCTGAAATGGTTATCGAAAAAGCGAAACGCTTGGTGGAAGGCGGTAAAGATGTTGTGATCTTGCTAGATTCATTAACACGATTAGCCCGTGCTTATAACACAGTTGTGCCAAGTTCAGGTAAAGTATTAACAGGTGGTGTGGACGCCAATGCACTTCAACGTCCAAAACGTTTCTTTGGTGCAGCACGTAACATTGAAGGTGGTGGTTCACTTTCAATTATTGCTACAGCCTTGATTGATACTGGTTCTCGTATGGATGAAGTTATTTTTGAAGAATTCAAAGGTACTGGTAACAGTGAAATTTGGTTAGACCGTAAATTGGTTGAAAAACGTATTTACCCTGCGATTGACTTATCGAAGTCAGGTACACGTAAGGAAGATTTACTGTTTGATGCCGATTCCTTACAGAAAATTTGGCTGTTACGTCGTATTCTTCAACCAATGAATGCAACAGAATCTATGGAATTCTTACTTGATAAAGTTCGTAAAACGAAAAGCAATGAAGAATTCTTTAAGTCTATGAATGGTTAAATAAACCTTTATGAAAAGCCCCTTTGTAGGGGCTTTTTTTATGTTTACTTGATTTTTAGCAAAGATATATCTATACTGTATACATCATATATTCCCTTTTTTAATTTGGAGGAGTGCTTATGCCTGAACCAAAAACCTTTAGGATGCCTAAAATAAATTACTATGTGCGCAAGCATTTTAGAACCAAAATTCTTGTGCTTGATTTAGATGACACCATTATGCCGTGGCCACGTAACATGCCACTTAAAAATGGCAAACACCTAAATTTGAATGCGTATGTCAGCAACGTTTTCGCAAAAATTGCTTCAGAAGTTCTTGGTTTAGATCGAGATGAGGCTTACGAACTGTGCTCGTCAGGTTATTTTAATTATGGCAGTGCGATTATTGGTTTACTAGAAACACCCGATTACGATGTTACTGAAGAACAGGCACATGAAATTTTCATGCGTGTGCATCAACAAACAGCTACCAACCCTTCAAAAGGTGTGGTTGCTTGGGCTAAACCGAACTTTAAACTTTATTATTTATTAAGCCAGTTTAAAACCGTACCCTACATTATAACCCATGGCTCAACACCCTATGCAAAAATAGCATTGCAATGTATGGGACTTTTGAATACGGTTGTTCCGGAAGAAAATGTTTTTGGCTTAGAGCTTTATGGTTATTACAATACCAAAAACAAGCCAAACCCATATATTTGGTTTCAGCAGAAAACAGGTATTCCGTTCAATCGCATGGTGATGTCGGAAGATTCTCACAAAAATTTGTTTTTTGCCAAAGCGCTGGGTATTAAAACCGTTCTTTTGCACAGGGAAGGCGAACAAGGCGAACCATTCCCTAATTATGATTATGTAGATCACACTCACCAGAAACTTGAGGACTATTTACAGATGTTCTTGGACAAAGGTGTAAACTACACGGAAGAAAAGCTTGAAAGGTCCTTAGAGGAGCTTGTAAGTGAAAACGCCCCATATGGTGCATATTATCAAAATTATATAATCGACAATGCCATAAGTGCATAAAAAAAGCCCCAATTTGGGGCTTTTTTGTTTCGTTAAAGCGTTTTAACACCTAGCTTTTCATCAATAGCTTGGATAATTTCCTTTTCTTTTTGCCATATTCCTTCTTTGACAATTTGATAACCATCTTCAAGAGAAACTGGCAAGGTTTCAGAAACCCATAGGCTTGACCGTAAAGACTTAACAGATATTTTTTTGTTCAAAAATACATGTAAATGTGAACCGTAAATAATACCTGTTGAAACACCACATTCCGGGAAAATTTGAACTTCTGGAACATTAATTTCCTCCAGTTTTCCCATGACAATACCGACCGTTCGGTGGTGGCTATTAGCATCGTCCAGTGGTCCATTATATTTAATGTGAGAACCATAGGGAATTTTACCTTCCATAATAAGTTGGTATGCACATTTTTGAGCATAAAGCATGTTACGGGCTTCTTCTTCCATGCGTTGTTGGGGCGTTTGTGCCTTTGAGCGGTAGGCACTTTCAAAAACACAAGAAGGTGTTTGTGTACCAGGACTGTATAGTTTTAAATTATTCTGTGCGGTTGCTAAATAAAAATAATAAGGAATAATATCGGTTTCTGCGTTTAAGCAGCCTTCATGTTCCTTTTCTTGCATTTCTTGTATCAATTCAGGGCGTAAATCATCACGTGTGATGATATTTTTAGAACGTTTAATAGGCATAAAGCCTCCTGTTGAGTGGGAAAAGTAAATGTGAACAATAATTTATGTATACATATTGAATGTAAGTGAGTCAAGAAATAATAAAAAAGCCCTCATAAAAGAGAGCTTTTTATATTTTTTACCTAAAATAAATTAAGTTAAGCGGTATTTTTTTTATTCATCTCTCATAACACCTAAAAGGTTTAAGATATGAATAAACATCACAACAAAGTTCATGTAAAAACTTGTTGCACCAAAAATAGCCATTTTACTGCGTACAACTTCATCACCAGCGAACATAGAAAATTGTTCACGTAGTTGGTTAATTTCAAAAGCTGTTGCAATGGCAATAAGAGGAACAACTGCTAAGCTAATCATAAAGCTTAAACCACTGCTACCAACAAATAAGTTGATAATAATAGCTGCAAGTAATCCAAAGCTTGCCATCATTAAAAAGCGCCCCATACCAGCCATGTTTTTAGGGTTTGTATACCCGTAAATACTTGCGCCAGCAAACATAGCTGCTGTTACAAAGAAAGCTGTTGTGATGCTTGATCCTGTGTAAACCAAAGCAATGGGTGCCAAGCTGAAGCCTGTTAGTGCGCTAAAGGCAATAAAAGTACCTAAAGCTGCTTTTGGGCTCATGCTAAAAATAATTTTATGCATAAAGAATCCGAAACCAAACCAAACTGCTAAAAACACCCAGTGGGATTTCATAGCAATGGCAAGCATTTCTGGGTTGTTAATTGTAAACCAGGCCACTAAACCACTTAAGGCAACGCCACCTGTCATATAATTAAAAACTTGTCTTAGGTGGGCAGCCATTTCTGTATCTGCGATACGCCCTGTTGTATGTGACTGCATTTGTCCAAACATGTTTTTTAACTCCTAATTTTCATTTTTGTTTGTTGTAAAGCTTTACTATGCTTTATCATATTTTAAATATGGCAATAATTTACCAAATTTTCAAAGTAAATAACAAGTTAAAAAGGGTAAAAGGTTATGCGTATTATTGGTATACCTAAAGAAATTAAAGAAGCTGAGAAACGCGTAGCGCTTATTCCAGAGGATTGTCAAAAGCTTATTGAAAAAGGTTTTACAATTTATCTTCAATCGACAGCAGGCGAGGGAGCAGGTTTTGCAGATGCTGATTATGAATCTATCGGTTGTAAAATTGCACAAGATGCAGAAAGTTTATATCAATCAGCGACTTTAATTGTAAAAGTGAAAGAACCTCTAGAAGGTGATTTAAAATATCTTACTAAAGATCATTTACTATTTTGTTATCTACATTTGGCATCTGGCCCTGAATTAACAAAAGTGCTTCTTGAGAAAGAAATTAAAGCAGTGGCTTTTGAGACTGTTGTTGTAAATGGTAAAACGCCACTTCTTGCACCTATGAGCGCAATTGCTGGTCGTTTAGCAACACAAATTGGTACATGGTATTTACATGCGCCGCGTGGCGGAGATGGAACACTTTTAGGTGGCATTCATGGCTTACCTAGAGGTGAAGTAGTTGTGATTGGAGCAGGGGTTGCAGGTACAGAAGCTGCCAGGCTTGCTTATCGTATGGGCGCACATGTGACGATTTTAGATATTAATGAAACGCGTTTAAAGGAACTAAAAGCTGAAATGCCGCAGCTAACCACTGATGTTTCAAATGATGAAACAATTATAAAATATTGTGAAATTGCTGATATTTTAGTGGGTTCTGTTTATGTGGTTGGGCGTAAAGCACCCATTATTGTGAAAGAAAAGCATATTCAAAATATGCAAGCAGGGTCGGTAGTTGTGGATATTTCCATTGACCAAGGCGGTTGTGTTGAAACTTCAAAACCTTGCACGCATCTTGAGCCTGTTTACAATTTACATGGTGTCACACATAGCGCAATTACAAACTTGCCAGCCGCTGCACCGAAGACAGCTTCTGAGATTTTATCCATGAATATTAGAGATTATGTCGCAAAACTTTCATTAGATGAATGGGACGATGTGTTATTAAACGCAGTGAACACATGTGATGGTAAACTTCAAATAGAACTATAGTTTAACTTGACTTTTTCACTTGGTATACACATAAAAGGGTAATACAAAACTTACCCTTTTTCATTTAAGTGAGGATTTATGGTTGAAAACCAAAAAGTTTCTTCGCTTATCAAAGTGCTGAAACTTCCCCAAAACGCAGACTTCTTTATGATAAAGCGTGCATTTAAAAAGCATTTAGTTCAACAAAGACAGGTTCCAAAAAATCATTTAGAGATATATCAAAACATTCTGAAGGAAAGTTTTTCTATACATTCACATGTTCATGGAATTTGGGATTGTAAAACAAAAAAATTTGTTTCATTAGAATCTTTACCTATATGGCCTGCTGATATGGTTTTTAGTAAGTCGTTCAATGATTCTACTCTGCTTGCTTTTTTCCATGATGTTGGTGCAGCTTGGAACACACAAAATATGAAAGCTGTTAAATTGCTAGCAAAGCAATATGAAGGATTTTCACAATATGGTTTATTTATAGGTAGGCGTTTTTATTTAACGCCTCAATTTTGTGCCAGTTTAAACTTAACTAATTTGTGGTCAATTCATTATTTTGCAGCGCAAAACAGGTTTCTAGAAACAATAACCCAAAAACATTTTACCAATCAGTTAAATATAAGTTTATACGATTTGTACTCAACAATAAATGGTAAATATAAATGGGTGAATGGCAAAAAGGTTATAAAAACCTCACTCGAAAAAATATACTCTAATTATGCGAATTAAAAAGCCCCATAAGGGGCTTTTTTTATTTACCTTACACGCGGTGGTTCAGTATAAATATGTCCGCCAGCTGCAATGCAACGCCTTGGAAATGTGTTAATAATTGCCTGTCCTTTAACTAAACAATCGTCAAAACCTTTAATAGATAATGCTTCTTGTGTTGGCTTTTCATTAATATCTAAATAGATATCACCGTTATTTAGTAAACATTGACGTGGTGTTGTTTCTACAAGTCTATTACCAAGTTTAATACACTCATCAAAGTCTATAATAGGTAGCATTTTCCACATAAGCGTCTGATTTTTTGAAGTGTAGTTTAACCCCCACATTGTATATTCGAAGTCACGGTTGTGGTCTTTTATAATTTCTTCACCAGAAAAGGTAAGTAATTGGCCATTATAAGCGGTGAAAGGTTGAATGGTTTCACCATATTTATTGGTGATAGTAAACTCTAACCCTCTGTAACCTGACTCAGGGTTTGGGATATTCAATGTTATAGGTGTAGGCTGCTTTTCTTTCATTAGCCTTAGTTTATCGTAAAAAATAGCAATATCAGAGGGTGTCATGCGCCATGTATAATTGTCATTGTCTTGAATGTCGATAATTTTTACGTCAACGGTTAGTGTGTTATCTGCAATAACACCAAGGTTTTCGAAGGAAAAGTTATTTACATTTTCTGGAATATCCTTATTTTTGGCGAACGTCGATGATGCGATAGATAATAGCATCATACCTAAAAATACAGATTTTAATTTTTTACTATGTGTCAAGTTCATGTGTTCTTGGCCTTTGCATTAAAAATTCTACTACTTTTTCAGGTAAAACATCACCTTGAATAATGCCGTCAACGGCAGATATAATTGCAAGATCAATACCTTGGCTTAATGATTGCGTGGTTACAATGCGTGCTGTTTGAATACCTTCCATATAGCCATCCACTTTTTCTGTAGCCTCTTGTCTTGTAAGGCCTGTTCCAAGGTAATAACCAAAGTCATAATTACGCGAAGTTTTAGAGCTGGCAGTTAGGATTGTATCCCCTAAACCTGCTAACCCATAAATTGTTTCGTTCTGTGCGCCATAAACACGTGCATATCGTTCAATTTCTTTTAATCCACGTGAAATGATTGCTGCACGAACGCTTTCACCTAGTTCAAGTGCATCCGCTATGCCTGAAGCTATGGCTACAATATTTTTAAGAGCCGCGCCAATTTGTGCGCCAATAATATCATCATTGTTATAAATACGAAGTTTATTATAACTCAATATTTCATTCACAGTATTTATAAGCTCAATGTGTTTAGATGATATGGTTAGCATACAAGGCTTTCCAGCAGCTAATTCTTTAGCGAATGCTGGCCCTGCGAGTATGCCAATTTGTGGTTTACTCGTAAGAACTTCTTCAATTACATCGCTTAACAATGCACCATCTGACGGTCTAAAACCCTTAGATGATATAATAATTTTATGTTCATCTGTAATATATTGGTTGAGTTGTGACAGTATTTCTGTGTAACAATTTGCTGGAGCTGCAATAAATAAAACTTTTTGCTCTGCAATTTCTTTAAGTGATGTTGTTGCTTCAACCGTTTCTGCTATAGCTAGACCCTTTAAAAAAGGGTTTGTTTTTGTTTTTTGGATTTTTTTACAAGTGTCCTCTTCATAACACCAAATAAGAACACGTTTTTCGGTTAACGCGATTGATTGTGCTAAAGCTGTGCCCCAAGCACCCGCTCCTATAATGCCTGCTGCAAAATTCATAACTATTATTTACTTTAATTTATCTAATGGCCATCGGGGCTGTGCAGAAAGCATTGAGTAGTGTGCATTTGAAACCTTGTTATTTAAAACTCTTAATGCACCCGCATAAGCTATCATCACAGCGTTATCTGTACATAATTTTAAAGGAGGCGCATGAAAAGTCACGTTATTTCCATTACACAGATTATTTAAACGTTCGCGCAGTAGCTTATTTGCCGCAACACCACCTGCAAGGACAAGTTTATTGGAACCAGACTTTTGAAGGGCTAACAAACATTTTTTCTCTAAAATGCGTGCAACAGTTTCTTGAAAAGATGCACATATGTCTGGCATTTTATTTATAATCTCTTCTTCACTTAGCTGGTCAATTTGACGACGAATGGCTGATTTTAAACCTGAAAATGAAAAATTAACAGATCCATCTTGTAGTGTTATTGGGAAGCTGAAGGATTGAGGGTTGCCGTTTAGTGCAATTTTTTCAATATTAGGACCACCTGGGTATGGTAATCCAAGCATTTTTGCTACTTTATCGAAACATTCACCAATAGAGTCATCTAAAGTGGAACCCATTATTTCATAATCACTCAAATCACGAACATGTATAAACTGGCAATGCCCACCACTTACAAGCAACAGTAAGTAAGGAAAAGAAAGATTTTCTGTGAGGTGTGCTGTCAGAGCATGACCTTCTAAATGGTTTACACCCACAATTTGTTTACCTGTAGCTAAATGCAATGATTTGGCGAAGCTTTGTGCTACTATTAAACCTCCTAAAAGCCCAGGCCCTTGGGTATATGCAATGGAATGAATGTCTCTTAAAGATATTTGAGCCTGATCCAGAGCTTGTTTAACAATGTCATCCATACGTTCCATATGGGCACGAGAGGCAATTTCAGGTACAACACCTCCATACTCGATATGCTCGCTTGTTTGCGAGTATACAACATTTGATAAAATGTTGATTTGTTGATTTTTAGCAACACTTAAAACGGCCGCAGCCGTTTCGTCACATGATGATTCTATTCCTAATATGTACATGGGTTAATTATATGTTTTTTGAGCTAAAAATAAAGTATTTTTTAATAAAAAAATTTCCAATTAAAA
>NZGE01000005.1 GCA_002689455.1 Magnetococcales bacterium
TTTAATAAATAAAACTCAATAAAACACTAACCCGCTTTCGAAACAGTCCCAACAGGAATAAGTGTTAATTTTTGAATACGGCGACCATCTGACTTGGTGACAATTAAAGTTGAACCCGTCGGAAGCTCTAACTGCTCACCTTCTGCCGGAACTTTTCCACAGAAATCAAGCACAAAACCACCTAAAGTTTCGTAATCCTCTTCATCGGATGCGCCTAAAAGATTGATAAGCTTTTCGTCCATATCTTCAATTTCCATACGTGCATCTAGCTGTAGTCGCCCGCCTACCAACTCAACCACGTTGTACGAGCTGTTTTCTTGCTCGTTTTCATCGTCCAAGTCACCTACAAGCTCTTCCATAATATCTTTTACGGTAATCAAACCTTCTGTACCGCCATATTCGTCTACAACAATAGCTACCTGAACGGTGCGATTTCGCATTTCATCTAAAACAGATGGAATTGATAAACTTTCCGGCACAAACGTACAAGGACGCATAACACGCTTTAATTCAAAAGTTTCCTCTTCACCAAAATATTGAATCATGTCCTTCAAAGTAACAAAACCAACAACCTCATCAAGGTCCTTACCGCATACAGGTAAGCGTGAATAACCTGTTTCTTTAAACATATTCACAACAGTTTTGTAATCATCTTTCCTTGAAAGGTATACGATATCACTTCTTGGTACACATGCATCACCCGCAGTAATACTACCAAACTCCAGAACGGAGGTGATTAACATTTTCTCTTCTTCGGTCAGAGGCTCTTCCTCTTCCCTACTTTCTATTAAATCTTGAAGATCTTGATCTCCGTCTCTTTTAAATAGCTTGCCCCATGAATGTTTTAAATTCCCAAACAAGCCCCTACTCGACGAAGCCTCTGATTCAGTCTGACTGTCCATTAAAAGCTGCACAACCCTATATAATTCATCTTAAAACCTTTAACCCTTATGGTAAGGATTATTAATGCCAAGGGTTTTTAAAATGTCAATTTCTAAACCTTCCATCACCTCGGCCTCTTCCTCTATAATATGGTCATATCCAAGTAAGTGCAAGACACTGTGTATAAACAAGTGCACAAAATGGTCATGCACTGTTTTATTTTGCTCACGCGCTTCACGTTCCAACGTTTCAACAGACACTATCACATCACCTATATATTTCTCGGACATTTCTATCATTTCCATACCCGGCATTTCATCGCCAGCAGGAAACGATAAAACATTTGTTGGCTTATCTTTTCCACGAAAGTCTTTGTTTAACTGTTTAATTTCAACGTCATCCGACAAACGCAACGTAAACAACATATCTACATTCAAATCCAAACCTGACTGAATAACTTCATTTTTCCAAATCGCCTCTAAAGCATTTTCACACAAAGCATAAACAGATATTTCCTCTGAAAAATTTGTTGCAAAATCAAAATCTACTTTAAACATATAATCAACCATTTAATTTAAGTTAAAATAATAGGCAAAGCCGAAGCGTATGTAAAACTTCCGACAGCCAACTGCTGTTGCCAGCGACCCTCACCCCAAAAAACAGCCGCAATCACCATTACCGCAACAGAGGCTAATGTCATTGCAACCCAGCCTAATGTTACAGGTAAGTGCGTTACAAAAATGGATAGAACAGTCATTTCAATCAAACTAAGTACAATACCAAGCCCCGCAGTTTTAGGACTTTTGACAGACTCTAACACCTGAGAAAACTTCATACGCCCAAATGAGACAGCCATCAACAACATACCCACACCCGTTAATACAACTAAAGCATACCAATTGCAATGCGTTAAAAAGTAATGGTCAATCATACCAAACATCACACCAATCAAAATCTGAAACATAAACAACAACTTCACAAATGAACTTTGAGTACTTAAATGCCCTCTAGAATAAAAATACAAACCCATTAAAAATAAACAAACAACAGAAACCCACTGCGGAAGTGTTAAATCCTCACCAAAGATTGAATTTCCAATAGCAATCAAGCCAATACATATAAAACCAAAAAAACCCGCACTGCTATTACTGGTTCGGCGCATAATCTGCCCACTGTAAATCATCCCCCAAAAGCCAGAGCCTTTCAAAAACCCTATAATAATAAGATACGGCATTTCAAGAAGTTGCTCATATGCGCTCACAGCAATATCATGAAAAACAGGTAAAGCTAAAATAGGCGCTAAAATATACCAACCACCCACCGTATTACATGATTCATATGGTGAAGTTGCCATTGCGTGACGACGCATGTAAAGCGCACGCACCAGCGCCAATATAAATAAAGCGACCATAAAAACAATTTGTGACATGTAAACCCCGTTGCAATAAAGAATGCATTCAGTATATGATAACAACTATTCAAATTAAACAAAAAAGATAAAAACAGCATATGAACAAAGAATTCCTATTCACCAGCGAATCTGTATCAGAAGGCCACCCAGACAAAGTTTGTGACCGTATTAGTGACGCTATACTAGACGCATTTTTAGAGCATGATAACCAATCACGTGTAGCCGTTGAAACATTGGTAACCAAAAACCTAGTCACAGTTGCCGGTGAAGTGAGGTCATCTCACACACCCGATTTTGATAAAGTTATTCGCCAAGCTATTCGTGAAATTGGTTATACAGATGGCGACTTTAACGCAGATACCGTTGAAATTATCAACCGCATCCACACTCAAAGCGCCGAAATTGCACAAGGTGTTGATGAAGGCGCAGGTAAAGAAGAAGGCGCAGGCGACCAAGGCCTTATGTTTGGTTATGCCGTTAACGAAACACCTGAATTCATGCCTGCACCCATTTATTATGCACACCTTCTTGTTCAAACAATGGCAAACATGCGTCATGCAGGTGAAAAACGACTTGGACCTGACGCTAAAAGCCAAGTAACACTTGTTTATAAAGACGGTAAACCCATTGCAGCAGATACAATTGTTATTTCACACCAACACGGCAAAGACGTTAGCCAAGAAGAAGTTCGAGAACTTGCTGAAAAAACAATCGCACAGGTTTTCCCAAAAGGATGGGTAACCGAAAAAACAAAAATTTACGTTAACCCAACAGGATCATTTAATTACGGTGGCCCTGGCGCTGACACAGGCTTAACAGGCCGTAAAATTATAGTAGATACTTACGGTGGCATGAGCCGTCACGGCGGAGGTGCATTCAGCGGAAAAGACCCTACAAAAGTTGACCGTAGCGCTGCTTACGCGGCACGCTATCTCGCTAAAAATGTTGTTGCAGAAGGCTTAGCCGATAGTTGCGAAATTCAGCTTTGCTACGCAATTGGCGTTAGCCAACCCCTTGCATTATATTTAGACACATTCGGAACATCCAAAAACTTCACCGACAGCGAACTTGCAAATGCCGTTAAAAAGTCCATGGATTTATCACCTAAGGGTATTCGTACACACCTTGGATTAAACAAGCCTATTTATCAAAAAACATCAGCATATGGACACTTCGGCCATAAAGCTGAAAATGGATTCTTCCCATGGGAAGCAACGGACCTTGGTTCTAAAATTCGTGAAAACCTGTCATAAATAAAAAAGCCTCCTGATGGAGGCTTTTTTTCGTTAACGAGCGACATATACATTGTAATAATTTTTCACAAAACGGTTCAGCTCTGATTGAAATTTTCGAACCTTAACCTTGGTATCATTATTCAAATGCTCATGTGCCGAAGCACGATAAACCGCCTTAGAAGTTTCGGGCTGAAAAGCCTCCATATCACCACCTTCTGCCACGCAATAACCAATAGCAAACGTCGCAGAAAGTTGAATATCATCAGCAAGTTCTTTTATAACATCAAACTGCCTCGAGCTTTTTCGATGCGCAACAAACATTTGATAAACTTCATAGTAATTTTGACCATCTTTAGCTTTTAGCGAACGCAATTTATCACGTACAGAATTCAAATCCAGCTCAACAGAAACTTTATCTAAACAAGCATCACGAAGCGATTTAGGCTTTTCATCCGCTGCCAAAACAGTAAAGGAAGCAGACATGCTGAATAAAAACGAAACGAAAATTACACAACTTAACTTTTTCATACAAAAACCTCATACATGAGAAGAGTTTGATTAAAAAAATAAAAGGAATTACAGATATCTAGCCTGCCACTTATAACAAAATAACAAATAAGGTTCAATCAACAATTCCAATCAACACTTTACAAGTATTTAAAAATTGTCTACAACGCAAGTTATGAAAAATGATGAAAAAGATTTATTTGTAAAAGCGGGTCGGCTACGCTCTTTTGGGCGCACATCCTCGCGCCTTACAACGCAAGACCAAGAAAAACTAGATAATAAACTTGCACCCTACCGCTTAAACGCAGAAGACGCAGGTAAAATTAAATTTGAAAATAAGCTTATTGTCGAAATAGGCATGGGCAACGGCGCTTGCCTTGCCAACCGTGCACAAAACGAACCCGAAAATCAATTCATCGGCTGCGAAGTATACAAAAATGGTTTAAATACATTGGTTAACACCTTAAACCAACAAAACACGCAAAATTTTAAAATTTGCCATGACGATGCACGTGACTTACTTGAAAACTTACCAGAAAACTCTGTAGATGAGCTTATTGTTCTTTACCCAGACCCTTGGCCAAAAAACAAACAAAAGAAACGCAGAATTGTAAATGAAGAGCTTTTAAATTTAGGTGATCGCATTTTAAAAGATGACGGTATATTATTCATCGCTACTGATATCCCTGATTACATGATGTGGATTTTACGAGAAGTATACACACACAACACTTTTTTCCCAACAGCCATTTCCCCTGAAGAATGGGCAACTGCACCCACCTGGTGGCATAGCACCAAATATGAGCAAAAAGCCATAAAGCAAGGCCGAAAACCATGGTATATGACATTTAAAAAAAATGTCGATAAATCCAACACTAAATGCGACCCACTTGTTTAAGTAAAACATTTAAGGCATAATTCAGGCGAGTCAATCAACAATAAAAGAATAAAAGTATGGGCTATTTATATGTAGCAATGGGCGGCGCCTTTGGAGCAGTATTTCGATATTTAAGCATGAACCTTATCGGATTAAGCAATTTTCCCTACGGTACATTTTTTGTTAACATAACAGGCTCATTCCTTATAGGTATGTTTTTATCCTACGAATCGGGCGTACAATCCCTTCCTCAGGAACTAAAACTTCTCATTGTTGTGGGGTTTTTAGGGGCGTTTACAAATTTTTCAACGATCAGCATGGACAGTATTCAGCTCATTCAAAAAAGTGAATACTTTAAAGCCATAGCATATGTTACAGGCTCGCTTGCACTTTCATTCTCAGCCTTTATAATAGGCATGCAAATATTCAAACAATCGTAAGGTTTTAAATGATGGGTAAATTTATTTTACAACTCGTACTGGCTTTAAGCCTATTAACAACACAAGCACACGCACAAAACACAGATGCTCAAACACGCCCAATCAAACCTGAAGAAATTATTGGAACATGGGGGGTGGTTGCATTCATGCCAGGATCGTTTGGTGAGAAATACCCAAGTTCGGACTACTTAACACCCTCTCAAATTTATGGTTTTTATGAAGACGGTCACATGCGCAACCTAGTTTCCAGTGAAAATAAACAGTTTAATTATAACTTAGAAGAATTAGAACAACGTTTTGGTGAACGACCTTCAACCATTAACTATAAATTCTTGGCTGATGGTATCGTTGCAATTACTGTAGACGAGAAAAAAGAAATTGGAACCCTTTGGCAGGCACACATCATCACTGAAAACCATATGATTAAAGATATACCAGCCCAAAAAGGCGACCTAATCATGGGCATGACCCCTGAAAAAGAAAGTGAAAATGATGATTTTCGCTATATACGTCTTATGCGAAAAAGCAAATAAATAAAACAAAAACCCTCTATAAGAGGGTTTTTTAAAACTTATCTTTTGCACACCTTAAGCGCGCAAGATCTTCCACCGTCTTAGCTCTATAAAATACATTACTCAAGGCTTCATTGCCCAACGTTGTTGGCACTGTTGGCAAACCTTTAGCCCTTAGCGCTATCGCCCTTTTCTTTGCCTCTAAAACACTTCTGTCATCAGGAAACATTTTCAATGCAAATTCATAATTCGACAAGGTATACTCATGCGCACAATAAACCTTAGCAGATAAAGCTAAAGACTTATACTTAACCAAAGAGTTAAACATATCTTCAGCAGAACCTTCAAATAATCGTCCACACCCACCAACAAACAGAGTATCCCCACAAAAAAGAGCTTCATCGCCTGCAAAGTAATAAGAAACATGGCCTAAAGTATGCCCTGGAACGAATATAACCTTTGCCGAACGATCGCCGACCTTTAAAAGATCCCCATCATCCACCCAATGCGTTACAGATGGCAATCTATGTTTATCCCCCTTGTAACCATATACATCACAGTTATAAATTTCGCATAATCTATCAACACCACCTACATGATCATAATGATGATGTGTAAGAAGAATTTTATCCAATTCCCTACCATTTAAGGCCTTTATAACAACATCTGCATCACCCGGGTCTACAACTGCAATTTCAGCTGTTTTCGAACACTCTAACAAAAAAATATAATTATCTTCAAAAGCATTTAAAATATTAACATTTAACATTATGGTTAACCTTTATACCCACCCAACAATACCTTTTCCATGCGCCCATAAGAATCGCGTGTACCTATTGTTAAAAAACCTTTAAAGCGCCTAAAAGGTGGCTTTTGCGCAGGAAGTTTTTGTGCTTTTAAAACATCCAAATGACAACTGGTTGTTAAATGCGGGTAAAATTCAGACCCATAACCATTAAAGACACTATTAACATCAAACAATCGCATAATATTTTTTTGAATTTTTGATAGTTCACCAACCCGCTCTAAGGAGAAATTACTGTAAACACGCCCCTTCCAAGGCGCTTCAACAACAAAATTTTTCAAAACCAATTCAACATCCATTTCCACTGTTGAGTTTTGCAATTTTTGCCACATTTGCTCAACATCAGCTTCGTCAGCATTTATATGGACTATGGATACATGCGCAATTGAATTATTGCCCAACCTATATTCAGAGTCAGCGTAACAATTCAACAATGTTGAAACCTTTGTTAGTTTCGCTTCATCTTCTGGTGCAAATGTATAAGCAATATTTAACATCGTATACTTTCTTTTTATATATGCAAACTCATGGTAACATAGAGTAATGCTAACAAACTACTGTTAAGAGATTTATGGATATTATCAATTTAAGAGACTGGTACCGAACACCAACAGGGCATGTTGTACGCAGGCACATACAAACGGCCGTTGAAACTATTTGGCCAGATATTACTGGTAAACGTATTCTGGTACTTGGATACGGTATGCCTTATGTAAAACTGTGGCTTAAAGAAGCACAGGTTTTTTGCGCCTTACCAGCAAAAATTGGCGCTATTCACTGGCCAAACCACGCACCGAACAAATGTGTTCTTACATGGGAAAACAGCCTACCCTTTATGGATCAATTTTTTGATGCCATATTTATTGTACATTGTTTAGAGTTTTGCCAAGACGAAAACGAAGTTTTAGAAGAATGTAGCCGTATATTAAAAGATGATGGACGTATTTTAACAATAACCCCCAACAGGTCTGGCGCATGGTCACACCGTGAAATTTCACCACTAGCATGGGGAAAGCCTTACAGCCACAGCCAGCTTGAAAAAGCTTACCAAAACAGCTTTATTATCAACACAACCAGCCTAAACGCTTTATTTACCCCACCAACAAACCGTCCTTGGATTTTAAAATATTGTGAAACCTTTGAAAAAATTGGACGCAAACTGCAAGCGCCTATGAGCGGTGTCATTCTTATGGAAGGAAAAAAGGACCTTCATGCAGGCGCCGTAGTGCGCAGCCAAGAGGGTTTAAACAAAAGATTCATACTAACCCCAACCAGACTAAAAACAACTTAACAATACAGTTAAATAAAAAGATATATAAAAA
>NZGE01000006.1 GCA_002689455.1 Magnetococcales bacterium
ACCAAACAATGGAAAATCTTCAACATTTCTTAAAATAAAAAAAAGCCCCAAAACGGGGCTTTAAATTCGATATTTTATGTTGGCCCTACCCTTCAAGCGGATGGACACCAGAGCGAACACGATTCGCAATGCCGTGAATAGCTGAATCAACCGACCATTCTTTAAATTTTTCCATGTAATTTCGAACAAGGTCAACCAAAGCATCGCCTTGATAGTTCAAACCATGCAGTTTAGACAAAATAAAGAAAGGGTCTAACAGTGTGGCATGGAAAGAATTTGTAACTTGCTGTACAGGTGTAAGCATATGAATTTCCTAAACGTAAAAGTGAATGTGATTTATAATCTTATATGGAGGTGTGGGTGTGAATATTCAACAAAAAAAACACCCTTTTAGTTAAAGGGTGTTTTTTTTCGTTAAAAGCCGCGTGCGGGTCTAAAATATTGTAAAGCTGTTTTTTGTTCCTCGGTTAAGGTTTCAGCAAATGCGTTTAATGCAAAATTTACATAATATTTACAGTCAGGGTCATCGCCAAAATCCATACCATCGGTAATCCCAATACCTAAACCAGAAAAATGCCTGCCAAGGTCGGAGCTTGTGTGCTCGTACATTCTATTTACTGCCTCTTCCTCAGCTTCCATCAGTTCAAAAACTTTTGCTACAAACGTTGCATCATTTAAGTTTTCACGCTTTATAAGGCTTTTAACAGCTTTTATTTCATCCGTAATTTCTACCAATTCGCAAAGTTTGTTATAACTTTTAGAAGGTACAAAAGAACCAATAAACGGAATAACCACGAAAAATCTTGAGATTTTTGTATTCTCCGTTAGTTCTTTTTGCTTTTGTTCCATTTTAGCAAGTTCAGCATTTATAATTTCGCAGGACATAAAATGCTCCTTAGCAAAGTTTAACTTCACCTGTTTTGAGGTAATGTTTAAAAGACTCCCGAATGGGGATAAGCAGTTTTTGCAATTGTTCTAATTCACGGCTAGCAATTGTTAAACGCTCATCATTCCAGTCATTGAATAAAACTTCATTGGGTTCAAAAAGTGGTTCGTTAGCGCTTTTTAATGCATGTTGCTTTTCTTGAATGAGGTTGTTGATTTGTTGTTCATAACCTTCATCGGTTAAATTTCGTGTGGCAACGGTAAACCTGTGACCATACAAAGTTTTAAGTTCATCTAAGCGTTTGCATTTTTCAATGCCCGCCTTGGATAACCGTTCTTCAAACCGAGTGCCATGAAAGAATACTTCAAACCATGACATACTATCGGAAACTGTTTGTATTTCAGTTTGAATTCCATCAAAAAATTCATCAAATTTTTCAGTTGGCATAACGCCCCCATAAGGTGAAAGTAATAAAAAGATAAGTGATACTTGTATACACTTCACTTATAAGCCAAAACCTAATGAAAATCAAACACTATTCAAATTTACTTTTCAGGTTTATTTAACTTTTCACGTACCATTTCAGCCATTATATGCACGTCAATTTCAAATGTTGGGTTTGTGTCGGCGTAATAGTCTTCAAAATAAGTGGTGAGTTTGTCACCTGTTAAGCCTTCACTCTCTAAGGTTTCCAAAATAGTGTAAGCGTCTTCTTCAGTGTTCATAATCACATTCACAATCATTTGCGCTTCTTCGCTTTTACCAACAAGCTTTTGTATGTTCATGGCATTATCCTTCCTTTTCTCTTCAATTGTTATGGTTGCTTTGCTTTGTTGCAACAAGCCAAATGCCTACAATGCCCCCTTGCCTGCTTACTTAAGTTTAACCTTTAATAACCCTTAAGAATTGGTTATGATAAATTGAACAATAGAAGAAGAGATTTATATATGACAAAACAAGCCGGCAAACTACCAACAGCCGCAGAAATTATTCAGTTCCTTTCAAAGTTAGAAGGGCAACCTGCATCTAAACGTGAAATTGCAAAAGAGTTTAGAATTAAAGGACAAGAAGCACGCGTAGACCTTAAATTTTTATTAAAAGATATGGTGCTAGATGGGCTTATTGCACATGACAAAGCAAAAACATTTACACTGCCTAAAGAACGTCACATTGAAGCAGGTGCAGAAAGTATTCACCTAAAAGTAACCACCATGAACCAAGATGGTGAGCTGATGTGCGAACCTTTAAAGGAAAACTTAATTGACGATTACCCAACCATTATTTTAGACACTGCAAGCAATGCCGCTGTGGGCGACACACTTGTTGCAAACCTTCACCCTATTAATGACGGCGAATTTTTAGCAACTGAAATTAAAAAACCGAAAAAAGAACCTTCTGATGACAAGTCAACCTTGATGGGGGTTTACCGTGAACGTGTTAACGGACCTGCCATATTCATGGCACTTTCCAAAGAACTTTCCAAAATTGACTTTGTGGTTCCAACACTTCCCAAAGATATGAAAATAAAAGACGGTGCGGTTCTAAACGTTAAAGTTGGTAAACGCCCGCAATTTGGCCCAACGCCTGTGGAAGTTTTAGAAGTTATTAGCAATGAACTAAAAGGCACTGAAATTGCCATTGGGATTCGAAACCACGAATTACCACACACTTTCCCTGAAGAAGTTATAAGTTATGCACAAAACCTAAAACCTGTTTCAGACACCGACTTAAAGGATCGTGAAGACTTACGCCATATTCCAATTGTAACCATTGACGGTGAAGACGCCAAAGACTTTGACGATGCCGTATGGGCAGAACCTTGGGAAAACGAAAAAGTTAAAGGCGGTTTTCATATTATTGTGGCTATTGCCGATGTGGCCCATTACGTTAAAGAAGGCACACCGCTAGACAAAGAAGCTTTTGTACGTGGAAATTCGGTTTACTTCCCTGGTTTTGTTATTCCAATGTTGCCTGAAGAACTTTCAAATGACCTTTGCTCTCTTCGCCCGCATGAAGACCGTCCAACAATGGTGGCACATATGTGGATTGACGCTGATGGTAAGCTTAAAAAATATAAATTCACACGTGCGGTTATTCATTCCCATGCAAGGCTTACATACAACCAAGTTCAAGAAGCCTTAAATGGCGACATTCCAGACGTGGTAAAACCTGTTATGGAAACAACTATTGCGCCATTATTTATGGCTTATAAAGCGCTTCTTAAAAACAGAAGCAAACGTGGCGCACTTGACCTTGATGTGCCTGAAACAGTCATTATGATGGACGATACAGGCGAAATTACAAAAATTGACAAACGCAGTCGCTTTGAAAGCCACCAGCTTATTGAAGAAATGATGGTTCTGGCCAACGTTGCTGCAGCTTCTGAACTGCAAACAAAAGGTGCGCCTTGCTTGTACCGTATTCACCCAGAACCATCTGAACTTAAAATGGAAGCGCTTAAACTTTCATTTAAAGACTTTGGCTTAAAGTTTGGCGGCGATGTTTCACCCCTTGCTATTCAAAACACACTGAAAAATGCACGCGATGAAAACAAAGATGCACTATACATGACTGTACTTCGCAGCTTGGAACAAGCACGTTACGATCCAGAAAATGTAGGACACTTTGGCTTGGCGCTAGAGCGCTACGCGCACTTTACGTCCCCTATTCGCCGTTATAGCGACCTTGTGGTACACAGAAGTTTAATCAACAGTTTAAAGCTTTCAGGCTATAAACAAATTGATAAACCTAAAAACCTGATTAAAGTAGCGGACCACTTATGTATTACAGAACGTCGTGCTCAAAAAGCTGAATGGGAAGTGAAAGACCGTTTAACCGTGCGCTACTACAGCGAATTTGTTGGCAAACAGTTTAAAGCACGCATTACCACACTTACAAAGTTTGGTATGTTTTTAGCCATTGATGACGGTGCTGCTGAAGGCATGATGCCTTACCGTTTTATGAATGACGACCACTACATTTACAACGAACAAAAAAACAGCTTAACAGGTAAGCGCACAAAACGTGTGATTAAAGTTGGCCATAACATGGTGATTAAATTAATTGAAGCCGACGCTGTAACAGGCCGCCTCACCTTTGCCCCAGAAGGTGCTAAAGCAGAAGACCTTAAAGATGACCGTCGTGGTAGACGTGGCAAGCTTTATGGCCGAAAAGCAAGCGACAAACGCACAGAAAAAGACTTTAAAGGAAAACCAAAGGCTGGTGGTTCCAAAGGTGATAAAAAGCCGTTTAAAGGTTCAAAAAATGCGAAGTCTCAAAGTGGGCAAAAACGCAAAAGCTTTAAAAAATAATCATTTGACAACCCTGATGGGTATGTATACATTCAGGGTTGTTATTATGTAACATTATATTCCTTTGCCTTTTTTACCGTGTGCATTCTTTGCGCTTTTTAAACTATCGACCTCTTCATCATAAGGAAATTTTATGAGCAATTTAAACACCAAGCTTTTTAATGCTGGCTTTTATTTCTTTTTGTTTTTTTCGTACTCGCTTTTGGCCTATGGATTGGATATTTAGGTGGTACTGTTTTTGATCACTTTATGGGCACCAACATTCGCCCAATATACACTTTGGGTTCCTTAGTGGGTATTGGCATATCAATTGCTGTATCACAAAGTTCAAAAAGTGGCCCTGAAAATTTACAAAATGGACTGGGTATGGTTTTTTTAGGCCCGTTTATATCTTTAATTGTTGCAGCGCCTGCCGCTGTTTTCTTTTCGGGTACATGCCAAGAATTTATTACCATGATTGGTTACGATGGTAATATTTACGGCCTGGCATTTTTTGGAACATTTACAGGTGCCATAATCAAATTGGTAACAAGTTTACCATTTTGGGTTTTCAACAAAAAATGGTAATACCCCTTATACGAAAAAGCACCCGTAATGGGTGCTTTTTTATTTCGTAAGAATATATATGTTAACAAGCTTCAGAATTTTTACGGCGCCAACCTTGTAAGGTGCATATAACGTCTTTTGATTTTAAGAAGCTTACAACAACAAAGTCGACACCTTGTAACTTTTCAACATCTATAAAATTAAGTGCACTGTGTTGTTTATCATGAGTTAAAAAGCTCGAAACTTGACGGATATAGTTACATACAGTCACACAGTTCGGAACAATTTCCACTTCCAAAGAAGCGTCCAGCTCCAACATCAGTTTAAAGTTTTCCATGTCCACCAATTGAACATGGCTATAGTTTAACGGTTTAGGAGATGAGCGAACCCCGCCCTCGTCTATCATAGCCATAAAGGCCTCCTGTTTTGTTATGAAAAAGGAATATATAGATAAGGTCAAAAAAGACCGTTGAAGAACAAATAATAAGTTTATGTTTTAATTTCAAGGTGCTTGCATGAGAAAACCTCCCACAAGGGGAGGTTTTTTATCGTTAAGCATTCGGCGCAATGGAAATTTTCATGTAATAAGACTTTGGACCAAAAGGGTCGTCAGAAAAAGAGTTTTTCTCACCATTTATGTACTCTTTTTTGAAGCGTTCAACGATTGGTTTCATGGAGCAACCAGGTTTATACACATGGTTTTTAGGTTTTTCCACTTGATCTATCAAATGTCTTACACCTGCCATAACACGTTCAAAATAAGCTTCACGCTTATCGACTTCGTCTCGGCTAAAGCAACCTAAATAAACATATGTTACAATTAAACAATCTTCAAATACCCAATCAACCATTTCTGGTTTATCAATTGCATTTTGAATTGCTTTAATAGACTGTGCAACAAGCGTGTCTGTAATAACAGTATTTTTATGTAAGTCATCAATTTTCTGGTTATATAAATCAAACAATTTATCGTAAATAAAAGGCATAAGCCCTCCATAAATGAAAACGGTATAAAGAAAAATTCAACATATAGAATGTATACCCATAAAAGTTATACAGTAATAAACTTTAACCTGCAATAATTTATAATATAAAACCTCCCACAAGGGGAGGTTTTTACTTAGTTATGTTCTTAAGATATTTAACCTTAAGAACATTTTATCCACGTAGCTTAGCGGGCAATTTCCAAGCTAGTAGAATAAACACAAGGCCTAAAACAATACCAATCAAGTTACCGTTCATGCCTTGGAAAACAGCTTCATAACCACTGTTTTCAATTACACCTAGGCTGACTTTACCGCCTAGAATTTTTTCAAATAAGAAACTATCCTTAATGCTTTGGAAGCTCCACATATATAGCCCTGCACCAACAAAGCCACCCAGTAAAAAGAACAAGGCATCTTTGCGGCCAACAGCAAAGGCTGTTAATCCTGTGCCTGGGCAATAACCCGATAAAGCAAAGCCAACACCCAAAATAAGCCCACCAACAAACACACCTGTGTAAGCTTCTTTAATGGATAAATGTCCCACATCCATCAACCCAAGGCTAAGCGCGCCAAACATCAAGATAGATGAAACACCAATGGCACCTAAAATAATGCGCATTAGGCGTAGGTCGGTTAATTTTAACATGTTAATAATGTTGTTAGGGTTGTTTGCACCAACACGGTCCAGTGCAAAACCAAAGAACCCACCCAGTAATACAGCTAATAAAATTTCCATGGGTTACTTTCCTTTCTTTTTAAATGTAAAAATAGCGACTGGCAGTGCTGCAAGAAATGCACCCGCTGCGAAAATGTAACCGCTTAATGCTGTTTGCATCATACCGCTCATCATATGGCCACTGGTGCAACCACCAGCTAACCTTGCACCGTAAAGAACAAGAATACCGGCTAAAAATGCAACGGTATAACGTTTGACTTTACAGCCACCAAATTTTTCTCGCCAAACGGTTGGCACGGCTTTATCTTCGGTTGAATCTTTCGCACGCAGCTTTGATGAAATGAATGCGCCCACCATCATGGCTACAACAAATACAAAGCTATAGTTGATTGGGTTGGCAACCGATTTTGCATATTTACCACCACTTTTGTTAAGGTACGCATTTTGACTTTCGTAACCCGTTTTATTTTTGGTACTTTCGGTGACATAGTCAGGGTTTACAGAGTCCATCACAATGCCGTCAAATATAACAAATTGTGTTGAAACACCAATTGGCTTCACAATCAAAACCGCCAATAAAAAGGCACTGGCAAGTAGCAATGTTCCTTTTACAATACTCATTTTACTCTCACATTCAATTTATTTAATATTATATATTTCTAATATGATACTTTACTTTGACAAAGTCAAGACATATAATATAAATAACTAAAAACGAAAGCACATATATGTACACCCCTGACAAAGAACAGCAACTTGAAAAAGTGATTGAAATATTGAAGGTTTTAAGTAATAAAGCCCGTTTAGGTGCTTTGTGTACTATGCTTGAGCAGGAAATTTCAGTCAATGAACTTTCAAATATGTTAGACATTCAACAAACCGCCCTTTCCCAGCATTTAAAAATATTAAGAGACATGAATTTGGTTGAAGTGCGTCGTGACCACCGAACACTTTACTATTCCACAAAAGATGAAAAGCTTTTAAAGCTGATTGTGACTTTACAGGAACTTTATTGCGAATAATTATTAAAACAACAACAAAAAAAACCTCCATCAGGAGGTTTTTTTTGTTTCGTTAAATTAGCTTGAAGTTCTGGCATTGGTGCCATACTGTTCAAGCGTTGCACGCACCATATTTTGTAAATAAGCTGAAAGCATATTTGCAGGAATGCGGTTTGGTTTTTCATTGTCAAATTTACTTATTGCTGAAATACAGCCACAATCCATCACATGGTCAAACGTTGCGCCTATACTGGCATAAATGGAATGGAACCGTTTTGCCAGTGGTGTTACCAAAAGTAAACCGTGTAATGCGGCATCGGCAATTAAGTCTTCTTTTGAGGCTGTTTCTTCAAAAAGTCTGTAATAGCCATTTTCATTTGGTTTATCAACCACATTCCAAAGCAACTTATAAAAGTCACTTGGGAGTGCTGCGCCAAACTCATCATGGATTTGCAAAAGAATGCATTTAACGCGTTCTTTTAAATGCGTATCAGCATACAGTTTTTCCAAATTTGGATAATTTTGGGGTAAGAAAGACTCACCCAAAGCTTCTAGCGCCTGCTCCCCCATGGGGGTTTCCAATTTGCTAAAGTTCCAAGCGGCTTCAAGGTATAAACCCACCAAAGATTTTGGAACCTTTGTTTGACCTGAGTTCATTTGTTGCCAGGCTTTTGGTAATGCTTGTACAACAACAGTTGTTGGTACAAAAATTCCAGAAATATTAGCACGCTGAGCGGCTAAATTTTTAGATCTTTGAGACATAAAGCTCTCCAGTAAAAGGTAAAAAGGTGAAGTGTGTTGCGCACACCTTTTAAAACAAGTTTTAAGAAATAACAACTAGTTTTAAGAAAAACGGTTTCAAAGGTGGACATTTAAGACAAAAACACCATAATAAAAAACAGATTTACATAACCTTTTCTCAAACAACCTTTTACTTCAAGGATTTCCCTTATGAATGAACTGATGGCCGCAGTCCAATCGTGGATTGCAAGTGCCGGCGTTGAAACTCTATTTTTAACTGTTTTTATTCTAGGTATTGTAGCAACGCTTCCGATTGGACCTTGGTCGATGGTAGCGCTGGACCAAACCCATAAATATGGTAATAAACATGGGCTTTGCATTGCCACTTCTGCCATAGTAGGTGACATGATAAGCATCGTTGTTACACTCGTTTTTTACACAGCCATACAACATGCAGTACATGCATACCAAAACGTTATTTATGTGATTTTAAGCTTATTGATGGTTTTGTTTGGTTTTTACTTTTTGCTTAAGAAAAAAGAAAAGTCTAAATCATTCAAACTCGATGTTATTAAAATTTTAGGAAAATTTAAAGTTGAAAAGCCTTTAGCTGAAAAGCTTTATAACCGCCTTGGGAGCAGCCATAAATTCACTTACTTATTTACTGTGATGTGGAGCGCATTTCACCCAGGTAACTTGATGACATATGCCACACTTTCATTGATGGTCACCGCCCTTGGTTATAACCTAACGGAAGGTATAATTTTGGCTGAATACCTTATTGCACTGCTTATTGCAACCGCTTTTATGTGGTATAGCTGGATACTTTTAGGGCAGCTTAAAATTGTAAAAAGAACAACATTTGTGATTGTGAAATGTTTTGGTGCCATGTTTTTGGTTGCTGGTCTTGTAACATTTTATTTGAAAGTTATCCCCTCCTTCGCGTAAAAAAAGCACCCATTTGGGTGCTTTTTTTATGAATTCTCATTTAAAATGCCGCATCAATCGACTTCATTTTGTCGGCAAGTTGTAATTTCCTTCGTTTTAGTTGTGCAATCTTAGAAGTGTCAACGGCTGGACGTAATGACTCTTCTTTTAAGGCTCTTTCGGCAGCTGAATGCTCTTCATGAAGCTTTTTATACTGGTAGTTATTCTCTAATAATTCTTCGTTCACAGCATGGTTTATTCCCATTTTTACTACCTTTCTTTTAAATTAATCACCTTATTATTATATGGAAATTATGGGGTGGTATTTCAAGCGATAAAAAGTAATGTTTAAATTATTCTTTTGTGATAGTTCAATTTTAACCGCATGAAATTTACAATAAAATTCAAAAAAAACACCCTACCCCCTTTGCAAATTTTATAGGTATGATATCATTTTATCATAACAACAAATAACAACCACTTCTCACAGGAGCATCACATATTATGAAAACCGTTAAAGACGTTTTTAAACTTATTGAAGAGCATGGCATTCGCTTTGTTGATTTTCGATTTAGTGACCTTAAAGGTCGCTGGCACCACATTACAAACACCGTTAACATGCTTGAAGAGGACACTTTTAAAGAAGGTTTAAACTTTGACGGTTCTTCTGTTGAAGGTTGGTGTGAAATTAACGAGTCGGACATGTTTTACCGCCCCGATCCAAACAGCGCCTTTATCGACCCATTCACAAACCACCCTACCCTTGTGTTGGTTTGCGATATTGTAGACGCTGCAACAGGTGAAATTTACAACCGTTGCCCACGTGGTTTAGCTGCACGTGCTGAAAGCCATTTGAAAAAAACAGGCATTGCCGATAAAGCCATTTTTGGTCCAGAGCTTGAGTTTTTCGTTTTTGATAATGTAAGTTACAGCACAAGTATGGGTGAAAGCTTCTTCTCGGTAGATGCAGCACATGCGGCTTGGAACAGTGGTGACCTACCAGAAGCTGGCAACACAGGGCACATTGCCCGTGAAAAAGGTGGCTATTTCCGCCTTGCACCTATTGACCGTTTCCAAGATATGCGCAGTGAAATGGTTGAAACACTTTCAAAAATTGGCGTTGGCATGCGCTTACACCACCCTGAAGTGGCAACAGCTGGTCAGTGCGAAATTGGTATGGATGCCAACACACCTGTTACCATGGGCGACCATGCACATATGTATAAATATGTTGTGCAAAATGTTGCAGACATTTACGGCCAAACAGCTACATTTATGCCAAAACCACTTGGTGGTGATAATGGTAGCGGTATGCACGTTCACCAATCCCTTTGGAAAGGTGATACGCCATTATTTGCTGGCGACGTTTACGGTGGGCTATCCCAAGAAGCACTTTGGTACATTGGTGGTATTATTAAGCACGCCAAAGCTTTAAATGCTTTTACAAACCCCCTTACAAACAGCTATAAGCGTTTAATTCCTGGTTATGAAGCGCCTGTTATTTTAACTTATTCTAACCGTAACCGTAGTGCAGCGATTCGTATCCCAGCATCACATGGTCCAAAAGCAAAACGTATTGAAGTTCGCTTCCCTGATTGCGGTGCCAACAGCTACCTTGCGTTTGCAGCTATGATGATGGCAGGACTTGACGGTATTAAAAATAAAATTGACCCAGGCAACCCACGTGAAGAAAACTTGTACGACCTTCCAGAAGAAGAACTAAACAAACTACCTCAGGTTTGTGGTTCTCTACGTGAAGCTTTAAACGCATTAAATGCCGACCGTGATTTCTTAAAAGATGGTGGCGTTTTTGATGATGACCTGATTGACGCATACATTAACTTACGCATGGAAGATGTGGTGAAGCTTGAACACACACCTTGCCCTGTGGAATATGAAATGTATTACTCAATTTAAGTCGTTCATAACCTTAAAAGGAAACGCACCACTGTGCGTTTCCTTTTTATTCATGACTTTCAGAGGTTTAACAATAGCCCCTAAAATTA
>NZGE01000007.1 GCA_002689455.1 Magnetococcales bacterium
AAGAAAAGAAAAATGGACCAATACAGCAATCTTTATCCTGGTAACTCACCTTACTTAGAAGAACAGTTTCAAAAATTCCAACAAGACCCAAGTAGTGTAGCGCATGAATGGCGTTCTTTCTTTGAAAGTTTAAACGCTGGCTACGATATGGTTAGTAAAGGTAAAAACGGTCACTCAGCGGCGGCAACACCTGTCGCAAAAACAACCAGCGTTGAAGGTGCAATTACAGCATCTAGTGGTCAAAACCGTGTAACAAGTCTTATTCAGGCATACCGTGACCATGGTCACTACAATGCACACATAAACCCCTTACAAGAAAGTGCAACTGTTCGTAAGGATCTTTCACTTGAAAACTTTGGTATTGGCGAAGATTTACTCGATAAAGAATTTGATACAGATGGGTTACTGCAAAAAGAAACTGCACCTTTAAAAGAAATTTTAAAAGCAGCGCAAGCAACCTACACTTCGTCCATTGGTGTGCAGTATCAAAACTTAACAAGCCACGAAGAACGCAAGTGGCTTAAGCAAAAAATGGAATCTATCCAAAACAAACCGAACTACGACGTTGCAACTAAAAAACGTATCCTTAAAGGTTTAATGGTTGCCGAGAAATTTGAAAACTTCTTGCACACAAAATATGTAGGTAAAAAACGTTTTAGTGGTGAAGGTGCGGACGCAATTATTCCAATGCTTGATACAATGATTGATATGTGCGGTGAATTTGGCGCTGAAGATATTGTTGTGGGTATGGCGCACCGTGGACGTTTAAACGTTATGGTGAACATTTTCCAAAAACCAATGGCTGAAATTTTTGCAGCTTTTGATGAAACACTGGTACAAGAAGACCTTGAAACATCATCTGATGTAAAATACCACATGGGTAAATCATACGATGTAACAACACGCAGTGGGCACAAAGTTCACATGTCACTGCTTAATAACCCTTCACACCTTGAAGCTGTAAACCCAGTAGTTGCAGGTAGTGTGCGTGCTAAACAACAACGCCACGGCATGGACGGTTTCCGTAAAGTTGTGCCACTGGCCATTCACGGTGACTCTGCTTTTGCAGGCCAAGGTGTTGTGCCAGAAACATTAAACCTCGCAAACCTTGAAGGTTACACAAACAAGGGTACAATTCACCTTGTGATTAACAACCAAGTTGGCTTTACAGCAAACCCGCAAGACACATTCAGTGGTGAATATTGCACAGACGTTGCACGCATGTTGCAGGTGCCAATTTTTCATGTAAACGGTGACGATGCGGAAGCTTGTAACCATGTGATGGAAATGGCTATGGAATACCGAAACAACTTCGGGAAAGATGTTTTCATCGACCTGGTTTGCTACCGTAAATATGGTCACAACGAAGGTGATGATCCAACTTTCACAAACCCTGTGCTTTACAGTAAAATCAAAAACCATCCATCACCTTACAAAATTTACAAAGGTCAATTGGTGGAAGTAAATGCCATTGCAGAAGATGAAGCAAAAGCCATGGAAGATGAATACCAAGGTGAACTTTCAGAAGCATTTGAACATTCCCGCGCTGAAGAAACATCTGTTAAAGCCGACATGTTTGGCGGTGTTTGGGATAATTATTCACGCGATGTAAATGAAGAGCCTGAAACAGCTATTTCAGCTGACCTTGCCAACCAAATTGGTGAAGCATTCACAACACTTCCTGAAGGTTTTGAACCACACAAAAAAGTATTTAAGGGTATGGAAAAACGTACCGCCATGCTTAAAGGTGATGAAAAATTGGATTGGGGTGCGGCTGAAGTTTCAGCTTATGCGGCACTTTTAAACGAAGGTTACGACGTTCGCATTTCAGGGCAAGATGTTAGACGTGGTACATTTTCTCACCGCCACGCTGCCCTTTGGGATATTAATTCTGGCGAAACATACATGCCAATTTCTAAGTTTGCTAAAACAGAAACATCACTTCAAGTGTGGAACAGTTGCTTAAGCGAACTTGCTGTTCTTGGGTTTGAATTTGGTTATTCACTTGCAGCACCAAAAACATTAACAGTTTGGGAAGCTCAGTTTGGTGACTTTTCAAACGGTGCACAAATTATGATTGACCAATTCATTTCAAGCAGTGAACAAAAATGGAACCGTATGTCTGGTTTGGTTATGTTGCTACCGCACGGTTTTGAAGGTCAAGGGCCAGAGCATTCAAGCTGTCGCCCTGAGCGTTACTTGCAACTTTGTGCAGAAGAAAACATGACTGTTGCAAACTGTACAACGCCAGCGCAAATTTTCCACTTACTGCGCCGTCAGGTTCTGCGTAAAGTGCGTAAGCCACTTATTGTGTTTACACCAAAAAGTTTACTGCGCCACCCAATGGCAACATCGAAGGTGGAAGCTTTAACATCTGGTAAGTTCGAACGAGTGATTGATGATGTGGATGCAAATGCAGAAAGCATTAAAAAAGTAATACTTTGTTCTGGTAAAGTTTACTACGACTTACTTGGCGAAAAACTTGCAAAAGACCATGAAGACACAGCCATCATTCGTGTTGAACAGTTATACCCATGCCCAACCGAGCAAGTAAAAGAACTTTTAAGTAAATACACAAATGCTGAAAAATTCCTTTGGGTACAAGAAGAGCCTAAAAACCAAGGCTACTGGACATTTATTCGTGAAAACTTAAGCGATGCGTTGGAAAAACCACTTACATGCATCAGCAGAAAACCTTCTGCAAGCCCTGCAGTTGGTTCGCTTAAGCGTCACACAAAAGAACAAAAAGAGCTGGTAAAATCAGCTTTTGCAGAATAATTAAATAACCTTTAAGAAAAGAGAGAAATAAAGATGACCATTAACATTGAAGCACCAACAATGGGTGAAAGCATCACAGAAGCAACAATTGCTTCATGGGTAAAACAAGAAGGGGATGCAGTTGCCGAAGATGAACTGATTGCCGAACTTGAAACTGATAAAATTAACCTTGAAGTTACAGCGCCAAAAGCTGGTGTATTGGGTAAAATTTTAAAAGGTGAAGGTGAAACGGTAACCGTTGGTGAAGTTATGGCAGAACTAAACGAAGGCGGTGAAGCCTCATCTGAACCAGCAGAAGAAAAGAAAGCAGAAGAAAAGAAAGCTGAAGAACCACAAGCTGAACCTGCGCCTGCAGCAGCTCCAGCTTCTGCAACGTCTTCAACTTCTGAAGGTGATATGCCACTTTCACCTGCTGTTAAAAAACTGGTTGAAGAAAACAACATTGACCCTTCACTTATTGAAGGCAGTGGTAAAGACGGCCGCCTTACAAAAGGTGACGTTTTAGCTTACCTAGATAACCCAACTTCAGTTATGCCATCAGCAAAATCTGTTCCTGAAACAAAAGAAGAAGCACCTGCGGCCAAACCAGCAGTTTCAACACCTGCACCAAAAACAACGGCTGATAAAGGTGACCGTGAAGAGCGTGTTAAAATGTCTCGTTTACGTCAAACAATTGCGGGTCGCTTAAAAACAGCACAAAACAATGCTGCTATGCTTACAACATATAACGAAGTGGACCTAAGCGCTGTGATGGAACTGCGTAAACTTTACAAGGACCAATTCGAAAAAGACCACGGTGTTAAGCTTGGCTTTATGAGTTTCTTCACAAAAGCAGTGATTGAAGGCTTGAAAGACTGGCCAGCCCTAAACGCTGAAATTGATGGCGACGAAATTGTTTATAAAAACTACTTTAACATTGGTGTTGCCGTTTCAACCGATAAAGGTTTGGTTGTGCCTGTTCTTAAAGAAGCGGACAAAATGTCATTCGCTGATATTGAAAGTGGCATTAAAAACTTTGCGCTTAAAGCACGTGACGGTAAATTAACACCAGACGATATGACAGGTGGCACATACACCATTACAAACGGTGGTACATTCGGTTCTATGATGTCTATGCCTATTTTAAATTACCCTCAGGTTGGTATTTTAGGCATGCATAACATTCAACAGCGCCCAGTTGTTGTGGACGGACAAATTGTTATTCGCCCAATGATGTACCTTGCAATGACATACGACCACCGTATTGTAGACGGCCGCGAAGCTGTTTCATTCCTTGTAAAAGTGAAGCAGTGCCTTGAAAACCCAAGCCGTATGTTGCTAGGGGTGTAATTCATGATTATGCATTTTAAAATAAAGGCAGTGTTTTTCACTGCCTTTTTCATTTTTATTTCTGTTGCTTCATTTGCTTCCGACCTTGTGAGCCATATAACAGTGAATGATTTTTTAAATGGTTCTTATAAAGAAGGTTATGTACGTGGCTACGTTTATTCACCTGCACCTTGCCCTGTTTGCCCAAAAGGAGCGTTTTGTAAACCATGTGCATTTCAATATAGACTAACAAATAAAAATAATACCCAATATTTACTGTTAGAACTACCAAGCGAACAAGTTAAATTGCGTGAATTGAAAGAACACTTTAACGAAGGTGATGAGGTTATTTTATACATTGAGCAAGGCAGTATAAGTAAATTCAGAATTAAATATTTGAATGTTAACCTAACCACAGGTTACGGTTTAATTTACCCATAAAAAAACACCCGAACGGGAAGGACGGGTGTTATATCGCTAGCAGTTTTTAAAACGTTGCTGAAATATTAAACCCTAATGCATTGCCTTCCTGTGCAGAAAAATACGTATTGTAATTTTTTCCACTTGGAAGATAGTTAGCAGCCAAAAGGTTTAAACCTGTTGCGAGTGCAACTGTTTTACCTTCAGGTTTTAAGGATTCGGCAATTTGTTTCTGTTCATCCGGTGCGGTAAAGTAGCTGTAAGCCAGCACCAAACCATTTGCCAGTAGTATGTTATTTGTATCGAAGGTTACTTCGTACGCATAACGGTCTACCAAAGCATCCGAAATGTAATAAGAAACTGCAGCCGTCAGCGCTACCTCAACAATAGACTTGTCGTTAAAGCGAACCGAATCAATCATCTGTACGGCAGTCATGCCGTAAAAAACACTTGCTTCAGAAGAGCCATAACGGGCACCTAACGAACTAGACCCGCAAGCGGATAAAGCTGTGTCGGTATCACCGAAGCTTAAAAAGCGTTCGGAAACATAGGTGATTCCGATACTGGCAGCACATGCAGTTAGCATGTCCTGCTGACCATTATCGTCCTCCATCGAGTTTGCCGCTAAGAAACCCGTTAACGCAGGCGTTAACTTGGTATTCTGCGCAAGTATGTGCATGACATCCTTAGCGAAGACATTTGAAGAAAGAACAGTAAGAGCGAGTACAGCAACAACTTTTGTTAATAATTTCATAGATATTCCTTAAAAGAAATAAATAGCATTAAAAGTATAGGTTAGTACATCTACTTATTATATGGTGTTGTGCATGAATGGTTTCAAGAAGTTAATGACATTTGTCTTTACAGGTTTTTTCGCCTAGGTACGAAACAGGCGCTCAAAAATAAACCTATAAGTTGTAAAATAGGGTGTTTTTGAATGTTATTGTGAAAAATGAAGCACCGCTTTTCGTGCTGTTTTCGTATAAAATACGCCAAATACAAATTTTTAGTTGTATTTTATAAATCAACAGCGGCTTCTGCACCATGTTCCGTAATAAAATTAAAACGATCCTCAGGGTTTTTACCCATAAGTTTGGTTACAATGCTTTTACTATCGGCCAAGCTATCAATGCTAATTTGCATCAGCTTACGTTTGGCTTTATTCATGGTTGTTTCTTTAAGTTGTGCAGCTGGCATCTCACCCAAACCCTTAAAGCGGGTCATCATCACATTCTTTTTACCTTTAAAGGTTGTTTGCATGTGCTTGTCTTTATCGGCATCGTCAAGTGCATAAACGCTTGTTGCACCGTGGGTTAGCTTATAAAGTGGTGGCATCGCAAGGTACACATTTCCGTTCAACAATAGCTCTGGCATTTCTTGATAAAAGAAAGTAAGGAGAAGGGTGGCAATGTGCGCACCATCCACGTCGGCATCGGTCATAATAATAACACGTTCATAGCGCATACTTTCAGCTTTAAACTCTTTTCCCATGCCACAGCCAAGGGCTTGCACAAGGTCACGAATTTCAGCATTGGCTTTAATTTTATCACGTGTTGCACTGGCTACGTTTAAAATTTTACCTTTAAGTGGCAGAATAGCTTGGGTTTGGCGATCACGCCCTTGCTTGGCAGAACCGCCCGCAGAGTCCCCCTCTACAATAAAAATTTCAGTATCTTCTGGTGTTTTTTGTGAACAGTCACTCAGTTTACCAGGTAAAGTTATTCGGCGGGAAACAGCTGTTTTACGTTTAACTTCTTGTTCTTTACGGCGGCGGCGGCGTGCCTCACTACGTTCAATTGCATTAAAAAGCAAACTGTCAGCGCTGTTTGTATCGCTAATTAAATAGTGGTCAAACTGATCCTTAAGGGTATTTTCCACAAGGCGGGCAGCTTCACGGTTTGTAAGCTTATCCTTTGTTTGGCCTTGGAAATGTGGGTCTGGTATGAAAACAGAAAGCAGAATTTTACAGCCACCTAAAATATCGTCCGCTGTAATATCGGCAACTTTTTTGCCACGCATTTCACCATACTGTTTTAAACCTTTAGTTACGGCTGCACGTAACCCTGTTTCGTGTGTACCACCTTGGTATGTTGGAATGGTGTTGGCATATGTTTGACACGAACCATCTTCTGTCATCGGCCATGCAAGCGCCCATTCAACCTTACCTGCATTTTTATCGTCCACAAAGTCTTTCTTACCTGCAAAAAGGCTGTTTGTAATGCAAGGGATTTCCTTGTTTTGGTCGTTTATAAGCTTAGATTTTAAATAATCCTTTAAACCCTCTGGGTAATGGAAAGTTTCTTCCGATGTTTCAGGCTTTGTTTCATCACGCCAGTAAATGGTAACACCACTATAAAGGTAGGCTTTACTTTGCACCATGCCACGTAAACGTTTTGCGCTAAATTTGCAGCCTTCATCAAAAATTTCTTCTAAGTCAGGGCGGAAGGTAACTTTAGTACCTTTACGGTTTTTAATTTCGCCAAGTTCTTCAAGTTTTGTAACAGGTAAGCCTTTTTCAAACCTTTGTTTGTAAAGTTGGTTGTTACGAGCGACTTCAATTTCAACATAAGTAGATAAAGCATTTACAACAGAAATACCAACACCGTGTAAACCACCTGAGGTGCTGTAAGCTTTATTACCAAATTTACCACCAGCGTGAAGGGTGCATAAAATAACTTCTAGCGCTGATTTGTTTGGATATTTTGGGTGCGGATCAACAGGAATACCACGACCATTATCACGAACTGTCAGTGTGTTATCTTTTGAGATTTTAACCCAAATTTTGTCGGCGTAGCCTGCAACTGCTTCATCCATTGAGTTGTCTAAAACTTCCACCATAAGGTGGTGTAGGGCGGTTTCATCTGTTCCGCCAATATACATACCAGGGCGTTTACGGACAGGGTCTAACCCTTCTAAAACTTCAATATCAGCAGCTGTATAATTTTGTTGTGCAGACATATTTATATATACCCCTTAATAAAAAATGAATTATCTATCCACTGGCCATGGCTTTAAGTTTTCGTCAATCGCAACGTAAACAGCTTCACTTTCTGCGCTTATTTCACGTTCCCCTGTAATAGGGTCTTCACGCCATGCTTGTAGTGCGACTGTCATAGATGTTTTGCCAACCTTTGAAACTTCACCGTAAATGGTGATTGAATCATTTAAGTGTGCTGGAGCAGGGAAGTTTGCTTTATTCATAGCCACAAGAAAAACACGTGATTTACTGCGGTTTTGTGCAACAATTGCACCTGCTTGGTCAAGGTAGGCAAGCATTGCACCACCAAAAAGTGTGCCGTGAAAGTTCAGGTCGGCAGGCATGACAAATGCTTTAAAAGCTATATTTTTTGGATTAACTATACTCATGGTCAATAAAATAACCTTATTTTGTAAGAATGTAAAGGTGTATAAGGGTTTTATAGTGTTTTCATGTGTTTATTTTTGGCTTTAAGCTTGACTTATGTTGAAGTGGTTCTTACATTTTACCTGTAAATTTACTTCACCTTTTACCAAAGGAGGCTTTATGTCTCATGTAAATCATGAAAATGAATCAAAACTGTTTATTGACCAACTGGATGTTGCTTTAGAAAAAGTAACAACTTTTGGCCCAATTGAAAAAATGGCTATTCGTGGTTGTGTAACTGAAGTTCTGGCAAAATATTGGCAGTATGTTGCGGAAGAAACACCTTGTTCCTCCATTGCACATGACGTGCGTAACAAACTACTAATTGAAATGCTGAATATTGAAAATGGTATTGATGCTGAAAGTATTGGTCAGGCCGTTCGGGTTTTTAATCAAAAAGTACCT
>NZGE01000008.1 GCA_002689455.1 Magnetococcales bacterium
ATACCTCACTTCGTGGCTACGCCACTGCGTTCACCATATCCTCAAATTGAACATTAAACACTAACTTTAAAACTGGACCTAAAATTGGGGGCTTGACAATAACACAATGGAAAGTGAAGAGATGGAAACACCATAAATAATCCATAGGGTTACACCAAACATGAAGCTTATATACATCATAATAGAAATGCTGGATGTTGCTAAACGTTTGCAGGGTGTGCGAATAATTTTTATAACTTGAAAAGCGAAGCTAAAAGTTGTTAAAAATCCGGCGATAAATCCTAAAATTTCTGGGTTCATAAGTTTTACCTATAAAAGGAATAGACAGGTATTTTAATACTGGTTATGAATTAATGGAATTTACATATAAATACAAGTGTTCTGTTTACTTTTTATTTTTAGGGAGGCAAGCTTCGTTTTTTGAATTACCTAAAGGGAATGTTTTATTTGTAAAGGTTGGGTGTGGGCAGTCTTTAAAGAAGGCTACGCCGTTGCTTTTGTATTTGTATTTATCTGTTGCGCAATAATATAAAAGAGGTGTGCAAAATTGTTCTAAACGCTTATATCTTAGGCAACTTCCATCGCTGGCGTTAATATAAATTAAAGAAAAGTTTTGTCCATTGGTGAAATATGTTTCAGCATTTGATGCTTTTTCACATTTTGCAATGTCTACTTTTATGGTGTTGTTGGGGCCAAAAGCATTCATAGTTACTTCTGCGTGGCTTAAAGTGGCTGCTAATGTGAAGATGGTTGTAAGTAAGGTGCGAAAGGGCATGCGTTTTTTCTAATTCTCTTTTGTTAAGCTTTTAAGTGGGGTTCGTAATTCATCCCATAGGAATACACCTAGTTTTTGGTTGTCTTTATAGTAAGTGCTTTCCCCAGTATGTGATGTTATAACAAGGTAGTTTCCAACAGCTTCAATGCTTTTTGGCCAACAAATTTTACGGTCTTGGTTGCAAAAAGGTTGGTCTTCCAATTGCTCTAAACGAATACGGTTTAAAGATTCTGGGATTTTAACTTTATAAGGTGCGACGATATTTGCGTGCATGAAATAAGATGGCAAAATGCGTAAAGCACGGTCGGTAAGTTGTAAATTAGGTTGCGGCAAATGTGGGGCAGGTAAGTATTTCACATTATAGGTTGGAAGTTTATCCAAAAATTGTGGAAAGATATCACCTTCTTGTGTGTGTGCATTTTGTATATAAACAAAAAAGGCTAAAAGCGTTGCAAAGTATTTTAAGTTTTTGTGCATTGCTATTAACCCTTTTTGTATTGTTTTATTTAGCTCATATGGGCAACAATTTGTTCGCCAAATTCGCTGCATTTAACTTCGGTTGATCCGTCCATCATACGGGCAAAGTCATAAGTTACGTTTTTCGATGTAATAGCGCCTTCAACACCTTTAATAACAAGGTCAGCCGCTTCTTTCCAGCCCATGTAGCGTAGCATCATTTCACCTGAAAGAATAACAGAGGATGGATTTACTTTATCCAAGCCTGCATATTTAGGTGCTGTACCGTGCGTTGCTTCAAAAATAGCATGTCCTGTGATGTAGTTAATATTTGCGCCTGGGGCAATACCAATGCCACCTACAGTGGCCGCAAGTGCATCTGAAACATAGTCACCATTAAGGTTCATTGTAACAATAACGCTGTATTCGTTCGGGCGTGTTAAAATTTGCTGTAAGAAAGCATCCGCAATTGAGTCTTTCATCACAATTTTCCCTTCGGGGATATTCCAGTTTACGTCTTCGGCAACAACAACTTTATCGCTAAATTCGTTACGTGCAACATCGTAAGCCCATTCTTTAAAGGCGCCTTCAGTAAACTTCATAATGTTTCCTTTGTGAACAACTGTTACCGATGGCAAGTTGTTGTCAATAGCATGCTGAATAGCTTGACGTACAATGCGTTCTGTACCTTCTTTTGAAATTGGTTTAATACCAATGCCAGATGTTTCAGGGAAACGAATTTTTTTTGTGCCCATTTCTTCTGTTAGGAATTTAACAACTTTTTTAGCTTCATCTGTGCCAGATTTGAACTCAATACCTGCGTAAATATCTTCACTGTTTTCACGGAAAACAACCATATCTGTAAGTTCAGGGCGCTTAACTGGTGATGGTACACCTTCAAAGTAACGCACTGGACGTAAGCATGTATATAGGTCAAGCTCTTGACGTAAAGCAACATTTAATGAACGGAATCCGCCACCAACTGGTGTTGTTAGTGGGCCTTTAATGCCAATAAGATATTCTTTAATGCAATTTAAAGTTTCTTCAGGTAGCCAAAGGGTTTCACCGTAAACATCGTTTGCTTTTTCACCAGCGAATACTTCCATCCATGAAATGCGACGACGACCGCCATATGCCTTCATCACAGCAACATCTAAAACGCGCTGTGCAGCTTTCCAAATGTCAGGGCCAATACCGTCACCTTCAATAAAGGTTACAATTGGATTGTCTGGTACATTCAGTTTACCATCTTGCATGGTAATTTTTTCGCCGCTATCTGGAAGCTGAATTTTATTAAAGGTCATTTGTAAATTTCCTTTTTGGTTTTTTTAAGTGTTAGGGGGGTAATAGTAGCAAATTCTCAAGGAATTTTCAGTAAAAATTATTTACTTGCCCTTTTGCCTGTCAGTTGTAGAATAACACTATAAATTATCTTGCTTTTCTTTTTGAGGAGTTCAGTTATGAACCCTGTAACACTTCAAACATTGGAGGACCTTGATACTTTAAATAAAGAAACATTGTATGTTCTGTTTCGTTTTTATTTAAATGTGGATAGAGCGATTCCTTCCAAATTTTTACCTGTCTTGTTGGGTGTTGAAAGTTTTTCTGTGGAATACCCACCTGTGGGTTTTAAGGAATCTTTGAATCACTTTATTGCCCATTTTTTAAGTGGTATTGGCATTGTGCCTTCCGCGGCGACAGCTTATAATCAAGGGCGTTTTATGGTGCAAGATTCAGCAGGTAAGCTTTATATAACTCAAGCAACACGACAAGCGCTTTCACTGTTTATTCGGCAATTTCTTGATTTAAATGGGGCTTTGCCAAAAGCTGTTATTTACACAAATGCAGAATGGGAAAATTATAAAATAAACAGTCACCGTTATGGCGACTGGGATGGCTTTTAATTTTTGGGAGAGCTTTATGCCGTGTAGACAAAGCGAAAAAAACACCGCAAAAGCGGTGTTTTTTTATGTGTTAAATTGTGCTTATTTCCCATTGTCCTTCATGGAATGTGAAAAGGTAAGGGGTTGCATTTTCAGCAACGAAATGTCCGTCAGTGAGATGTTCATACAAAGCTCTAAAAAATGCTCCGTGTCCTACAAATAAGAAGGTTTCGTTGGGTTCGTTTGTTATATATTGTAATAAACTTTCGCTTCTCTGCTTAACATTTTCCCATTTTTCAACGCTATCATTGGCTTGCATTTCTAGATCGGAAATGGTGGCAGGCTGTCCCTCTAAATTTCCAAAGCACCTTTCAATAAGTTGGGTTTCAATGGTGATATTGATATCTTTATGTATTGCAACCGCTTCCGCTGTTTTAACGGCACGGGTAAGTGGGCTGGAAACAATGCGTGTTATATGGTGCGATTTTAATTTTTCGCAGGCATCTAAAGCTTGTTGTTCACCTATTGAATTGAGCGGAATGTCCGTATGACCTTGTTTGATCTTTTGAACATTCCAATCTGTTTGTCCGTGTCTTAAAAAAATAAAGCTTTGCGACATTGTTAGTCTCTCATATCAAGTACAACCGCAACACGAATGGTTACATTAACGGTGTCTTCACCGCTTTCAACAACGGGTGCAGCCATGCTTGCACTTTCATTTAGGCTCATTTTCATGGTGCCCATTGTACGCATCATAGGTCTTGCATTGTTTGAACCTGAAACGTCAACAGACCCAACATGCCAGTGTTTGGCGCCAAGCTGCTTGGAAACGCTTGCTGCACGGTCTTGCACACGCTTTAGGGCTTCATTGATGAGTTCAGTGCGGTAAGAAGCTGCTTTTTCACGGCTTAAATAGTAGCTCATGCCAGACATATTAAAGCCAGATTTTTGTAACTTTTGAACAAGTTCTAAAATGTCTTCTTTGTTGTCGCTATCTAAAATGATCTCTTGTGCGCCTTTCCAGCCATCGTTTGTGCGAAGTTTTGAGTTGTAACGTTCGTTTACATTGTAACGGCCTGTAGAAACTTTAATATTTTTATATTTTTTTGCAGTTTCAACACCTTCTTGCATGGCTTTGTTGATTCTATTTTGTACCATGGCGCTTTCGCGGGCTTCTTCTTCAATGCGCAATGTGGCACGGATACGGTCCTGTTCCACTTCTTTCTCAGCTGTTTCGCTTAAATTCAGAATGGTTTTTCGTTCGATGAATTCGTAATAGTCACCGTCTGCAGCGTTAGCTGATAAAGGTAAAACGCTTAAAAGCGCTAAAGTTGATAGAAGTTTTTTCATATATATATTCTCACAATTAATTTTTTATGTAGTATAGCAAGGTTTTGAATATAAAAAAAGACCGCCAAAGGCGGTCTTAACAAAAGTTTTGGAAGCTTAGTTTGTTTCAGAGTTTTTCTTGATAACAAGCTTGCGAAGACGCTTAGCTGCAGTAGAAAAAGCTTCTGTGTTACGGTTTTTAACACCCATCATGAAAGCGTCAAAACCACCAAACTTATCAATAGTACGCATAGCGTTTGTAGAAAGTTTCAATGTCACCATACGGTTTAAAGTTTCACTGAACATAGATTTTTCTTGCAAATTTGGCAAGAAACGACGTTTTGTGTGACGTTGAGAGTGAGACACGTTACAACCCGTCATTGGGCTTTTACCTGTAATTTCACATACGCGAGACATTTTACTAACTTCCTTAATTTTGTATAAACTTTTTAGTGGCATTGCCACAACTTTGGGCATTTAGCCCTAAAAGCTTTTCTTTGTCAACCGTTTTTAATAAAAAATCGTATATAATTTAAAAAAGCGGCTGAGCAGGCGGTTAATCTTTACCTTTTTCACCGCCAGTCTCCCCATAGGTGCCAATAGCTGGGAAGTTTAATGATACATCTTGAGGTTTATATGTAATGGCTGTGCATGTTAAGTCTCTAAATATACCATAGCTTGTTGTATAGTTTATTCGACCGTCAGATTCTGTACCTGTTAACCAGCTGGTTGGTCCGCCATATCCGCTGATTGTAATTTCTGCTTTAAATGGTTTTCCTGTCTCAAGTTCCATAAATTGAATTTTGTCGCATTTAGGTAGGAATTCAATATTTTGAGCATTAGATGTTACGTGTACAGTCAAGGTGAACTTGTTAAACCAGGCAAGTGCGAGAACGCCTATGAATATAAGGGTTAAGGTGTAGCGTGCTTTAAAGTCTGACCTTGGGGTGATGAATGATGATCCGATTGCTGCGGTTAAGGCTACACATAATACGCCCCAAATAACATCGGTGAAAAAGTGGGCTCCTAAAAGCATTCTACCGTAACCTACAAGGAGTCCGTATAAAATACCTACCATTAAAACCCCTTGAGCAACTTTAGGTTTACGGCGTCTGAGTGCGAAAAATGGGACAAGGAGCATGGATGCCATAGCAACGTGGCCAGATGGAAATGATTTTCCATTAAATTCAGCTGCTTGGTTGTATTCTTTTTGAATGCCAAACGCGCCTGTAAATTCTTGTGTTCCGCCTAATAGAACGGTCTCACGTGGGCGTGGTCTATCAATGGTGTCTTTTAATGCGGTGTGAACTAAAAGTCCTGCACCAAATAAAAGTGTGAAAAGCCAAATAAGAGCTGTGTGTCGTAAGTATGGGTATTTTTTGCGTAAAGGTGGAGTGAGGATAAAAATAAGAAATATAACACTTACCACAATCATAGGCATTTGCGAATACTGCCTTAAAAACCAGCCAAGTCCACTGTCGGGGTTGTATATATATGTAGCAAGTCTTTCATCTATATCAAAAAAGAATGCGAAACCTGTAAATACAAGGCCAGTTGCTAAAATTATAAATACGTCTTTGCTTAGTTCTTTTAATCGCATGATTGTTTGACAGCTCCCCATTGTCTCGTTTAAAACAAAAGGTGTTGTAACATAAAAATAAAAAAATGATGATGAAAAATTTATTTATCCCTTTCTTGAGTTTGTTTAATACCCCTAAAAGTGTGCAGGGTGTTTTGGCTCTATCTGTCATATTATTCTTGCTGCGCTTGGTTTATGTTTCTTTTGGGCCTGTTGATCTATCACCTGATGAAGCGCATTATTGGGAGTGGTCGCGCTACCTAGACTGGAGCTATTATTCAAAGCCTCCAATTACAGCTTGGTTAAATTATGTTTCAACTTCTATTTTTGGACACACACATTTAGGTGTGCGTTTCTTTAGCTGTATGGCAATTTCTATTTTAGGGTTTTTGGCTTTTTTAATGGCAAGGCAAGTTGCAGGTAAACAAGCTGGTTGGATTGCTTTTGTTCTTATTCACTTAACACCGCTTTTTGCAGCGGGTGGGTTGATGATGACACCTGATATTCCATCACTTACATTTTGGGCTTTGGCTTTATATGTGCTGATGCAAATTGATTTTACAGCTGAGAAGCTACCTTTAAAGTTGTTTGTGTTTTTAGGTGTTGTTGTTGGATTGGCAGGGCTTTCAAAGTATACGGCTGCCATTTTTTACCCTTTACTGGGTGTTTACCTGCTTATGAATAAAGAACGTCGTGTTTGGCTATTGAAGCCACATGTTTATATTGCAGGTTTGGTTTCATTGGTTATGCAGTTGCCAGTGTTTTACTGGAACTTTACGCACGATTTTGTTGGTTTTCAACATGTGTTGGGGCAAAATGCTGCAACATCGCGCTATTTTGGGTGGAAGAGTCTAAGTAATTTCCTGGAAGGTCAGGCGGGTGTTTTAACGCCTATTACATTTATTTTGCTTTTGTGTGCTTGGGTTTCTATTGGTTTTATGCTTTATAAGGGTAAGCATAAAAAAGACTTGAACAGTGCATTGGAAGTCTTATGGTTGTTTAGTTTTCCTTTATTTATGGCGTTTTTGTTAAAGTCAACAACGGCAAAGGTTCAGCCAAACTGGCCTGTGATGTCTATTTTCCCTGGTTTTGTTATTTTGGCTATTTGGGTTGCGATGAAAGGGAAGGTTGTTAAGGGTATATTTGCTTTTGGTATGTTCCTTTCTCTTTTAATTACGATAATTGCCCATGATACCTTTATTGTGAGAGATGTTTTAAAGTTTGTAGGTTCAGATATTGAAATTCCATTTAAAAAGGACCCTTTAAAGCCAGCGCTTGGTTGGCGTGGTTTGGGGCAGGCTGTTTCTGCATTGGCTGAAAGCCAAGTTGGTGATGATTATTATGTGTTGACCACGCGTTATCAAACAGCTAGTTCAATGTCATTTTATATGAAGGGTCATCCGCGGGTTTTATATGTTAATTTAGGTCATAGAAGGCAAAATCAGTATGACTATTGGCCGTGGCCTGATGATATAGATAAGAAGCCTGTTATTTATGTGCGTGAAAATGGTACGATTGAGCTGCAAGTTTTAAAGGCTTTTAAAGGGTGTGCTGAACTAGGTCAAGTGGTCTCACGTCGGGAAACAATTGTGATGCGCCGTGCGCATGTATATGCCTGCTTTGGTTATGAAGGGATAGAGCGTATAAAGGCGGACTCATATTAATGAATGTGACTTTGTGAGAAATAAAAAAAACCTCTCAATTGAGAGGTTTTTTTTATTTCGATATTAGGATTTTTTTTTGTTTTCGCTTATGCCAAAGCGCAAACAGGCCAAGTGCAAGTAAGCTTGCGCTAGCTGGTGCTGGTACATCTGTTGATGGCGGTGTGACAACGGGTGGTGTGTAGTCATATTTACCAATATAAATGTTTTCAAACCAGACCGAGTCGTTTAAGTAATTGCTATAGTTACCGTAACCAACCAGCTGAAAATGAAAGCGGTTAAATGTTTCATCAATGTAGGCAGCCGCTTCGTAATTATTTAACGTGAACATGGAACTCATGTAAGTAAAGGTGTTGTCACCGCCGTCCAGGTCTGTGAGCAGGCCAGAAGCGTTGGTGAAGTCTGTCACGGGTAGGTCAAACACAATCACGTTATAGTCTTCGGTGAAAATGTCAGAGAAGGCAGTCCAAACGCCATAACCTGTGTGAACCAGTTCAAGGTCGCCGTAATAAGTTAGAGACACATTGTCTCGAACTTGTTGGGGGTCAACCAGTCCAGTACCCGAAAAAATGGGTGTTGCAAAAGCTGATGTAGCGATTGAAAGTGAAAGTAACACGGATGCGATGAATTTCATGCGCTTTTTTCCTTGTGGTGGTGGCCCAAAAGTGGGCGTTTTATAAAAAAAATGGTGTTTCGTGAGTATTACTTGTGCTTATATAGGTGAATTGCATACAAAATTAAAGTCTTTTTTTTGATTTTTTTTATAAAAATTAAAAAAGCCTGCAAAATACAGGCTTTTTATGGGTTCGATTATTCAGGGTTTTGCGTTTCTATTGCTGTTTCACCGCTGGGTTGTTCGGGTGTTTGCGCTTCAGGTTGCTGTTCTGTTTGTGTTGTTGGGTTTTCTTCTGCCTCGACATCGGCTGTGCCGAAGTTGCAGGCGGTTAATGAAAGTGAACTGGCGATAATGGCAGCGAAAGCAATTGCTTTTTTCATGTAATATCCTTGTGGAGTTTTAAAAAGAAAGGTGTTTCTGCTTGTGCAGGTGGCTTATATATATAAATTTGTTTGGACTGACAAGTCTTTTTTTTGAGGGGTATTGCAAATAAAACAAACACCTTCAATTGAAGGTGTTTTAAATTTATTCGATTGTGTAAATTTTCTTAAGTTTAACCTCGTCAGGTCTTTTTACCCAAACATCTTCTTTAAGGCCTAAAACGGCAATACGCTTTAAGGTGGAGCCTTCATCTATTTTTATGCCGACGCTGCTGTCAAGTGTTTCACCTAATTCGTCCAATGTTTGGCAGGGGTATATCTGAAAGCGACTTCCATCCATACCATCATAGTGGCTAATGACAGCATACTTGCCCAGTGTGCTAAGCTTTGCATGTAAATCAGCCTTGGGTATCAGCTGGCTTTGATGTGCTACTGATGGGCATGATAAGCCTTTGTTAGATGTAATGGTGTGTATTTTACCATCAGGCTCTAAAATAATACCTAAGCCTAAATCAATTTCTTTAAAAAATAAATTTTGAAGGCTGATTTTAAAGCTTTCGCTTGCTTGCTTTGGTGTTGGTTGTGAGGTTGTGTTTGATTTTTTGCCTTGGCAAGAATCATCATCCATTTAAATCTCCTCTAGGGGGTAAGGTGTGAAAAAGTGTTTGAGGTGTTTCTTAAAATTGCGAGCTGCATTGTATACTATTCCATTGAAATATCAAGAAGGATTCGGCGTATTTTTTTTAATGCATAAAATTTAACATGCAAAGTGTATGGGTTTTTATGGGTTGGTTTGGTCAAAATCTCTTAAAATCCTTCAATTTCGCATATTTTTCATAAGTTTTGCACAGAGTTATCCACAAGCAAACCCTAGAAAAAATATAGCCATTTAACATTTTGGTGTTGCTTTATCCCAAGAAATCCCATAACATACCATTGTGTCCCAAATACAACCCATGTAGGCGGGTCGCAGCTAGCAATTTTGTTGAGAGATATGGGAGAAAAGTAAGAGTATGACGGTGTTTTTGTCATCATACGTGAATACGGTAGATAAGAAGGGTCGCGTAAGTGTTCCGGCTTCGTTTCGCGGTGAGATGGTTAATCACTCCCGTCAGGTGGTGGTCGTTTATGCAGCACCAAAAGAGGGTTACCTCTATGCTTGGGGTTACGATGATTTTGTAAAGTTTGCAGAGCGTATTAAAAAATTGCCACCAATGTCGAAAGAGCGTCAGCGTTTAGCGAGGACGATTTTAGCGGCAGCTCGACCAATCAGCTTTGATGGTGAAGGGCGAATTTTAATCCCTGAAAACCTGATGAAGGAAGCTGGTATTGAAGGTAAGGCTATGTTTGCAGGTCAGGGTGATTATTTTACAATTTGGAACCCTGAAACTTATGAGCAGAAGCAGCAAGATGACTGGGCTCATTATGACGATGACATTGAAATGTTAAGTGCAGGGTGGGATGTTGAGTAACGTTAAGCCAACAGTTCACATACCGGTGCTTTTAAATGAAGTTGTCGAGAGTTTTGAATCTATTGAAGGTAAAGTTTTTGTAGACGGTACTTTCGGTGGGGGCGGTTATTCAAGGGCTTTGCTTGATAAGGGTGCGGCGCTGGTTATAGGAATTGACCAAGACCCGCTTGCAATTCAAAGGGCGGAACCTTGGAAGGGTCAATATGGTGAACGTTTGCACTTGGTGAATGCGTGTTTTTCAGATATGAAAAAAATAACAAAGGAGCTTGGTAAACATGAAATTGATGGAATCGTCTTGGACTTGGGTTTCTCTTCTGATCAGTTGGATGATTATGAACGGGGTTTTGCTTTCAAGTATGATGGTCCACTAGATATGCGCATGAGCGGCACAGGTGAAAGTGCTGCAGATGTGATTGCGAGCTATAGTGAAAAAGACCTTGCCGATATTTTTTATAAATATGGCGAAGAAAGAAAGTCAAGGCGTATAGCTAAGTTGATTGTTGAACGTCGCAATGAAACGCCTTTTACAAGAACTGAAGAATTGGTCCGCTTGGTAGAGGAAGTAATCCCAAGCTGGACTGTGCAAGGTAAAAACCCAGCAATGCGTGTTTTTCAGGCCTTGCGTATTCACGTAAACCGTGAATTGGAGGAGCTGGAAAATGTTCTTCCAAGCTCTGCTGATATGCTAGCAGTTGGCGGTCGGTTAAGTGTTGTAACCTTTCATTCCTTAGAGGATAGAATGGTTAAAGATTACTTCAAGAAGGTAGGTAAGCCGGTAGCGAAAAATAAATATGCTTCTTCCACAGGGGGCGATAAACTTGAGCGAGCCTCGTTGCCGGAAGCTACCGAAAATAAAAAATTTGAAATGGTAACTAGAAAAGCAGTTTTACCAACAGCTCGTGAAATTTCCCAAAATTCAAGAGCGCGTTCGGCAAAACTCCGTGTTCTTGAAAGGTTGGTATGAAGTTTTCAGTCGTATTTTCTATTTTTACATTCTGTGTTTTCTCTGTTGTTACCATGCTGCATCTAAAAACAGATGTGGCTCAGTTGTTTGATCGCCGCGACCAACTTCTTTCCGAGCAGGTTGAACTGCGTGAAACGATTAAGGTTCAACGTGCTGAACTTGCCTATTTAACATCGCCTGTTCGTTTGGAGCGTTTGGCGGATAAGGCGGGTATGGTTGCTATTGAATCTCGTCAAGTCTACCCAGCTAATTTTATGTATGAGGCTGGTGAATGACAAAATCAAAACTACCTAAAAGGCTTCGTACAAAAGCAGGTAAATCAAAACATGCAAAATTAGCCGAAATGGCTTCTTTTCGTTCATTGCTGGTGGTTATGTTTATTTTATCAGGTTTTATATTTGCGGGTGTAAACTTGCTTTGGGTGGGTATGGTGCCGGTTGATGAGCCTGAAATGAAATTTGCACGTGCGCACAAAGTGTTGCCTGTACGTGGTGATATTTTCGACCGTAATGGTGTGTTGTTGGCAACAACCTTAAAGGTAAAGTCGCTGTATGCTGATCCTAAAATGATGGTAGATGTGAATGAGTCTCTGTTTAAATTGGCGACGGTTATCCCAACGATAGATTTTAAATATTTAGGTAATCATCTTTCAAATAAGAATAAGCGTTTTGTTTGGATTAAAAGGCAGCTTACACCAGCGCAGGTTAAGCATGTGAATGACTTGGGCATTCCAGGGGTTTATTTCCGCGAAGAGTTTGCAAGGGTTTACCCTCATAAGCAACTTGTTTCGCACGTTATTGGTGGAATAAATGTAGATGGAAACGGTTTGGCAGGTATTGAAGCATCATACAATGAACAATTGCTTCAAGGTGAAGATGTTTATTTGACATTGGATGTGCGCTTGCAAGGTCAGCTAAGGCATGTGTTGCTTGAGAATATTGAACGTACAGAGGCGAAGGCCTCTTGGGGGGTTGCTACAAACCCTAAAACAGGTGAAGTGCTTGCGCTTGTAAGTTTGCCTGACTATGACCCGAACCACTATGGGGAAGCGGATGAAGAAACATGGTTTAACAAAGCTGTTTACGGCGCTTATGAAATGGGTTCGACCTTTAAAATTTTCACAATGGCGGAAGGTTTGGAAGAGGGGTATGTAGACGCTGAAACGCCACTTGATATTACAAAACCAATTCGGATTGGTCGTTTTACAATTAACGATTCTCACCCTAAATATAAAATAATGACTATGCGCGAAGCGTTTAGACGCTCGTCAAATATTGGTGCAGCGCGCGTTGCTGATCTTTTTGAAGAAGGCGCTCAGGAAATGTTTTTTGCAAAACTAGGTTTGCTGACACCTCTTAATATAGGCTTAAAGGAAATAGGTCGCCCGAGGTATCATAATCGCTGGGGTCGTGTTCAGACCATGACACGTGCTTTTGGGCATGGCTTAGCTGTAACGCCTGTGCAAATGGCGGCTGGAGTTGGTGCTGTAGTTAGTGATGGTTATTATAAGCATCCACATATTGTGAAAGATTTTGATATGAATGAACCAACGTTTGTGGTTGGTTCTGAAACTGTTTTGGAAGTGAAGGACCTTCTTCGAAATGTAGTTGAAGAGGGGACAGGTCGTCGTGCGCAGTTAGAAGGCTATGAAATTGGGGGTAAAACGGGAACGGCTGAAAAGTCAGTTGCAGGTGGTTACAGTAAAGACGATAATAATAACCTTGCTTCTTTTGTGGGTGTTGTGCCTGTGGAAGACCCTGAAATTTTAGCGTTAATTATGGTGGACAGTCCAAAATATCCGAATAACCAAGGCGGTTCTGCAGCAGCCCCTGCATTTAGAAAGTTTGTCGGTCGTATTGCACCTATGATAGGCTTACGTCCTAATGTGAACCCGTTAGACTTTATGAAAAAAGAAACGAAAAGAATGGCTGAAAATGAAACTGTCCGAAATACTTGGTAAACCTGTTGAAAGCGACCTTGATTTTAAAGGGTTAAAGGAAGATTCTCGCCTTGTTGAAACAGGCGATGTTTTTGTTTATGACCAGAGAATTGTTGATGGTGGTGAAAAGTTTGTAAACATGGCGCGTGAAAAAGGTGCTGTGGCTATTGTTACAAACTTAGATATTGAAGGTGAAGACGTTCATTTTTTAGAAAACCCGTTTGATGCGTCTTGCCGTTATGCAAAATCAGTTTATCCAAACCAACCTCCATGTGTGGTGGGTGTAACGGGTACAAATGGTAAAACTTCAACAGCATGGTTTTATAATGCCATTGTAACGGGTGCGGGTGAAAAGGCAGCAAGTATTGGTACACTTGGGGTTTATGTGGGTGATACACTGTTATTGGAAACGGGTTACACTTCACCAACACCCTTGGTGTTGCACCAGCATCTACATGAGTTGGCGGAAAAAGGTGTTCAATATTGTTGTATGGAAATTTCAAGTCATGCTCTTGCTATGCACCGAGCGGATGGCGTACTGCTTAAGGCTGGTGCATTTACAAATATTACACCTGATCACAGAGATTTTCATGGCTCTATGGAAGCTTATATGGCTGCTAAGCAACGTTTGTTTACTGAATGCTTACCAGAAGGTGCAGGTGCGATTGTGAATATTCAAAAACCAGAGCTTTGGCCCATTGCAGCCGTTTCAAAGCAGCGTAACCTTAAGCTGGTAACGGTGGGTTCTGCCAATGCCGAGCTTGTGGTTCAAGTGCAAGAAATGATGCCAGAGGGTATGAAGGTTCTTATTAAATATGAATCGTACAGAATTGAAACGGTGTTGCCATTGGTAGGCTCATTCCAAGCGGAAAATATTGCAACGGCCATTGGGCTTTGCCTTCAAAGCGGTCTATCATGGGGACAAGTTGAGCAAGGGTTAAAATCTATTCAAAGTGTGCCAGGCCGTATGGAGGTGATAACGGCTAAAGGGCAGCCTGTTGTTGTGGTTGATTATGCCCATACACCAGATGCTTTAAAAACTGCTATTGAGGCTGTACGTCCACAGGTTCAAGGTAGGCTTTGGACTGTGTTTGGCTGTGGCGGGGACCGCGATAAAACAAAACGCCCTGAAATGGGTAAAATTGCAAATGACTTAAGCGACTTTGTTGTCGTAACAGATGATAACCCACGTACCGAAAACGCAGGTAGTATACGAAAAGATATTTTAAAAATGTGTCCAAATGCGTTAGAATGTGGCGACCGTGCAAAAGCAATTGAATTGGCTGTTTCAAAAGCATCTAAAGATGATACGATATTGTTAGCTGGTAAAGGTCACGAAAGTGGCCAGTATGTTATGGGGGAAGTAATAAAATTCGATGACCGTGATCAAGCTCGAAAAATTCTTGGGAAGTGAAGACCGTATGGACTATTTATGGACAATCAAAGAAGTGCGCCGTGCATGTGGTGTGCCAACCAAAGGTGTTGATGCGGACATTACAGGTGTGAGTATTGACTCTCGTACGGTGAAAAAAGGCGATTTGTTTATTGCCCTTAAAAACGAAAAAGATGGTCACGACTATATTCAAAAGGCATACGAAAATGGTGCTGTTTGCGCCGTTGTTGACCATGCGATTGATGGTTGTCCAATTGAGCAAGTTGTGGTGGAAGATACTTTTAAGGCTTTATGGAAAATGGCTGATGCTCAGCGTAGCTGGGGTGAAGGTGTTCAGCGTATCGCCGTAACAGGCTCTTGTGGTAAAACTTCTGTAAAAGAACTTCTTGGCTCTGCTCTTACTTGTCATAAAAGTGAAGGGAGCTACAACAACCATTGGGGTGTGCCTTTAACACTTTGCCGTATGCCGCGTGACGAAAAATATGCTGTTTTTGAAGTGGGTATGAATCATCCAGGTGAAATTGCACCGTTAAGCGAACTTGTAAAACCAGATGTGGCTATCATTACCACGGTTGCGCCAGCGCATATTGGTGCATTCAGTAATGTTGATGAAATTATGATTGAAAAGTCGGCCATTATGGAAGGTTTAAAGGATAAAAAGAACCTTATTTTACCGCACGAACTGTATGTAAAATATAAAAGCTTCTTTGATGTGAAGCCATATACATTCTCACTGGATGAATTTTCACAGGCCAACAGTTTTGTGGAAGCGGTACAGGAAAATATTTCAGGTCAGCAGGTTGTTGCGCACATTATGGGCGAAATGGTGAGCTTTAATTTATACTTACACGGCAAACACCAAGTGGCAAATGCTTTAGCTGTGCTTACAGCGGTTAAACTGGTGGGCGGAGACATTCAAACAGCGGCTCAAAACATTGGATCGCAAGAAGCTGTAAGTGGGCGTGGTAAAATACATGACATTAACGGTGTGTTGGTTATTGACGAAAGTTATAATGCCAACCCTGCTTCTATGAAAGCCGCGATTGATATTTTGAAAAATAGAATGGGTATGGGGCGCCGTGTAGCGATATTAGGGCAAATGGCCGAGCTGGGTAACCAAACCAAAAGTTACCATGAAAGTCTTATTCCTCTTTTAGAGGGTGTCGATACAGTGATTACCGTTGGCGATGATATGAAAGTGGTTTTTGAAGGTTTGCCGAAAAACATTCAAACAGTGCATTACGCAAACCAAAAAGATGTGAATATTCAAAAACTAGCCACACAACTTGACGTGGGTGATATTGTCATGGTTAAAGGATCTAATTCTATTTTTTGGAAATGGAACTTTGTAAGCAGACTTATAAACGAAATTGAACGCTTGGCACCTGTGCGCCGTGCAAATGCATAATATGAAATTGAAAGAAGAAAATGTTTTATAACTTTATTTATCCACTTGCCGACCATATTAGCTTTTTTAACATTTTTCAGTACCTCACGGTGCGAAGCGGTGCGGCATTGGCAACAAGTTTCTTTCTTTCTTTGTTTTTATTCCCTTGGTTTATCCGTAAATTAAAAACTTTGCAGGTTGGTCAAAAAACTGTACGTGACGACCACCCAGAAGGCACGGCTACATCTAAGCAAGGTACACCAAGCATGGGGGGTATGATGATTGTTGCAACCCTTGTTACCTCAACACTTTTTTGGACAGACCTTTCAAATCCTTACGTGTGGTTGCTTGTTTCAACTGTTTTGGGTTTTGCGTCTATTGGTTTTGTAGATGATTTGTTAAGCTTGCGCGGTAATAAAAAAGGTATTCCAGGTAAACTGCGTCTTTTGCTTGAAACAATTATTGTTGTTGCTGTTTCATACGCCGTTGTTGCAGTTGGTAGCGAAAATTCAACCGAGCTTTATTTGCCGTTCTTTAAAGATGTTATTTTTGACCTTGGGTTATTTGGTTTTATGTTTTTTGCCACACTTGTGGTTGTGGGCAGTGCAAACGCTGTTAATTTAACCGATGGTTTAGACGGGTTGGTAAGTGTGCCAGCGGCTGTTGTTGCGGGTAGTTTTGCTTTGCTTGCTTATATTGTTGGGCGTGTTGATTTTACGGACTATTTACATATTCCTTATGTTGAAGGTGCTGGTGAAGTTGCTGTTTTTTGTAGTGCTTTAGCAGGCTCTATGCTGGGCTTCTTGTGGTATAACGCACCACCGGCTCGCATTTTTATGGGAGATACAGGCTCACTTGCAGTTGGTTCAGCGTTAGGTACCTCTGCTATTATTTTAAAACAAGAGTTTCTATTGGCTATCATTGGTGGTTTGTTTGTGCTTGAAACGGTTTCTGTTATTGTTCAGGTTGCTTCGTTTAAATTAACAGGCAAGCGTGTATTCCGTATGGCACCTATTCACCACCACTTTGAACATAAAGGTTGGGCTGAAAGCACAATTGTTGTTCGTTTTTGGATTATTTCCATTATGTTGGCGCTCATTGGTTTGGCGACCCTAAAAATACGTTAAAGAAAAGAGGTTTTTTATGTCTGCACTTGGCTACAAAGGCAAGAAGGTATTCGTATATGGTTTAGGTAAAAGTGGTTTGGCCATTACGGCTGCCCTTTACGCTGACGGGGCTGAAGTGCATGTTTTTGATAAACAATCGCTTGATAAATTGCTTCAAAACCAAGCGTTAGAAAAACTGTTAAATAAGCCAACTGTATTTTTTGCAGATGGTGGTCATGTTGATTTTTCTGAATTTGCAGGTTTCTTTAAATCACCAGGTATTGATACCCATGACGAAGTTGTAGTTCGTGCAAGTAAAGCAGGTCTTGAGATCTTAGGGGATGTTGATCTTCTGTATAAAAGAGAACCTAATGCCCAGTTTTTAGGAATTACAGGCACAAACGGAAAGTCGACTACAACAGCGCTTATTGGGCATATTTTAGAAAAATCGGGTTTGAAGGTTGCAACTGGCGGTAACTTGGGCACGGCTATGTTAAACCTACCTAAAGATCAAGATTTTTATGTGTTAGAGCTTTCATCTTACCAGTTAGAAACCATGCACACAGCTGAAATGGACCGTGCTGTTTTATTAAATTTAACACCTGACCATTTAGCCCGTCACGGGGATATGCAAGGCTACCTTGAAGTAAAATGTAAAATCTTTTCCAAAGAAGTTGGTGTTCATGTTTTAGGTGTAGATAATAAATGCCTGATGAACCTTTCAAAGCAGAAAAACTTTGTAACGGTTAGCACAGAAGGTGCAGATGCACGTATTCAAATTCAAGGTGACGGCACGATGACCGATGAAGGTAGCGTTATTTTAAATATGAAAGACTTTGCCCACTTGCCAGGTAAACATAACTGGCAAAACATTGCTTGTGCATACGCAATGGTAAAGGGGCTGGTTGATCTATCGGATTTTAAAAAGGCTGTTTTATCCTTTAAAAATTTGCCGCATCGCATGGAAAAAGTTGCTCAACTTAAAAATGTTTCATTTTATAATGATTCTAAAGCGACCAACCCTGAATCAGCTATCCGTGCGCTTGAAAGTTTTGAACATATTTATTGGATTTGTGGCGGTCAAATGAAAGATGAGGGTATGGTGCCATGCTTGAAGCATATTCAAAATGTTGATTGTGCTTTTGTAATTGGTAAGGATACGGAGTCTGTTATGAAAGAGCTTGATGGGCATTTGCCTTTAGTGGACTGCTCAACTATGGAGGAAGCGGTTTATAAGGCATGGAAGCGTATTGAAATGTCTGGAAATGAAAAAGCAACCGTTTTACTTTCTCCAGCTTGTGCTTCATGGGATCAATACGAAAGTTTTGAACATAGAGGTGATTGCTTTGTGAGCCTATGCCATGAACTTGTAAGCAGGTTACAGGTGGATGAACTATGAGCAGTCGTTTAAAACATAACGCTTCTCACCCGTTTATGCGTTGGTGGCGTAGTTTAGATCTGGTATCGGTTGGTATTATTACCTTTTTAATGTGCTTTGGTTTGGCTTCTGTTATGTTAGCTTCCGTGGGTGTAAGCGATGTTTATGATCTTGAATCAAACACTTATTATTTCGCAAAAAGACAAATCGCTTTTGTTATTTTGGCTGTTCCTATTATTTTATTTTTATCGAGCCTTTCTTATGAAAATATTAAAAAGATAGGGTTTTTATTGGTAGGTGCATCGTTTCTTGCAATTGTTGCAACACTTTTTGTAGGGGAAGATGTAAAAGGTGCGAGTCGGTGGATACGCCTGTTTGGCGTCTCTTTGCAGCCAACTGAAATTATGAAGCCTGCCCTTATTTTAATGACAGCGCATTTGTTAAAAGTTACTGAAACTAATATTTGGTGGCGAAATTTCTTTATTTCCTTGTGCGTACTAGGTCTTGTTTGTGGCGCAACCATTTTACAACCCGATTTTGGAACGGTTTTAATGTTTTGCATGGTTTGGGCTGTGCAGGTTTATTTGTCAGGCTTACCGTTTTCTTGGGTGCTTTATTTAATGATGGGTGGTGTTGCTGTGGTGATGGGTGCTTATCATTTCTTACCACATGTTAAGTCGCGTATTGAAAGGTTTTTTGACCCATCTTCGGGGGATTCTTACCAAGTGGATCAAGCACGTGAAGCTTTGTTAAGTGGTGGCTTATTAGGTCGTGGTCCCGGTGAAGGTGTGGTGAAGCATAACTTGCCAGATGCGCATACAGATTTTATTTTTGCGGTGGTCGCAGAAGAGTTTGGATTAATATTCTGCATTGGAATTTTAATTCTGTATGGTGTATTTATATTTCGTGGATTTAGTGAAATTTTAGATCATAAAAACAGGTTTGTATTTTTAGCAGGTTTTGGTTTGCTGATGACCTTGTCTTTGCAAATCTTAATTAACGTTTGCGTGGTTATGAATTTATTGCCAACAACAGGTATGACACTGCCTTTTATTAGTTACGGTGGTTCAGCTATGTTGGGTACAAGTTTAACAGTTGGGTTTTTATTAGCCTTTACAAGAAAAAGAGGGAAGAAAATTGTCTAACAACAAAAAAACAGTTGTTATTGCTGCGGGTGCTTCAGGTGGTCATTTGTTTCCAGCTTTAGCTGTTGCCAATAAATTAAAGGCACAAGGTTTTCATTGCTTGTTTGTGGGGCGTGGTGGTCAGTTTTCGCCTATTATTGCAAAGGAAGGTTATTCAATTTTAGAATTGCCAGCAAGTCCTTGGAATGTGCGTAATCCACTAAAAAAAGCTGTTGCAATTTTTAATTTATTTCGTGCTTTTTGGCGTGCATTTAAACTGATCCATAACCACAAAGCATCGGTTGTGTTTGGTACAGGTGGTTACGCAACCGTTGCCGCTATGATGGCTGCAAAATTAGCCGGTGTTCCAACCATTATTCAGGATCAAAATGTGCTGCCAGGGCGCGCAAACCGCTTTCTTGCAAAGTGGGTAGATAAAGTCTGCCTTTCGTATGAATCGTCAAGGCACTATTTAAAATACCGTGACGATGTTATGGTTGTAACTGGCAACCCTATTCGTCAAAAAGTGATTAACGCTAAAAATATAAAACGCCAAGAAGATGGTAAATTTAGACTTCTTGTTGTAGGTGGTTCGCAAGGTGCAAAAGTTCTTTCTGATGTTGTGCCAAATGCAATGAAATTACTGCCTTATGAAATTTTAAAATGTATTGAGGTGACTCAGCAGTGCCGCCCTGAAGATGTGGCACGTGTTAAAAACCTTTATCATGCAGCCGATGTTCCTGCTAAAGTTGAAAGTTTCTTCGAGAATTTAGAAGAAGAAATTCGCCAAGCGCACTTAGTTGTGGCAAGAAGTGGTGCAAGTACAGTGAATGAGGTTTCAATCCTAGGCCGATCTGCCATTTATGTGCCTTTAAGGCTTGCCGATGGTCACCAATTGCAAAATGCAAAATTTGTGGAAGCCGCAGGCGCAGCAATTGTGATGGAACAAGTTCTTTTTACGCCTGAAAAATTAGCAGAAAAGTTAACTGAACTGTTTGAAGATAAAGCGTTTCTTGCTAAGATGGAACAGTCAGCTCTTAAAGTTTCTCAAGAAGACGCTGCAGATAAAATAGCAGAACAGGTCGCAAAACTAAGTGAAGAGGATCTTTTGCACTTAGCTGAACAGGTAGAAGTTAAAAAAGAAGGTTAAAAAATTGTTAGAACTTTTTGGTAAAAACCCAAACACACTTGGTTTGGTTCACTTTATTGGTATTGGTGGCATTGGTATGAGCGGTTTAGCTGAAATTTTGCACGACAATGGCTTTAAAGTACAAGGTTCAGATGCGTCTGAAAATGCGAATGTTCAGCGTTTAAAGAAAAAAGGCATTGAAATTTTTTACGGTCATGGAAAGGCTTATGTTGATCATGCTTTTCGTGTTGTTGTTTCTTCTGCTATTCCTGACGATAACCCTGAGCTTGTGGCAGCAAAAGAACTTGGGTTGCGCATTATGCACCGCAGTGAAATTTTAGCTGAAATTTTAAAACAGCATCATGGTATTGCCATTGCAGGCACACATGGTAAAACCACAACAACGTCACTTGCATTCACAGTGTTAGACTATGCTCAAAAAGGGGCAGGTGTTATTAACGGCGGTGTTCTTTATAGTTTGGGTACAAATATTAAAGCGTCTTCCAAACCTGGTGGTTTCATGGTGGCAGAGGCAGATGAATCGGATGGTTCATTCACAAACATTCATCCTAAAATAGCAGTTGTGACCAATATGGATGCAGAGCACATGGAGCATTATAAAAACTTGGACAATTTACGCCAAGCTTATGAGAATTTTGTTATGAACACACCTGCGGACACTGGTGTTGTTGTGTGCGGTATTGACCACCATGAAGTGGCAGCACTTGCGGGGCGTGTTTCTGATCGTAAAGTTGTGACATACGGACTGTTGCCAGAGGCGCATATCTCCGCTGATAATATCATGCAAAAAGGTGCAGCTATGGGCTTTGATGTATTAATTGAAGGTAAACGGTATGCAGGTTTTAGAATTAACATGCCAGGAAGACATAATGTTTTAAATGCTTTGGCGGCTATTGCTGTGGGCATTGAATGTGGTGTGGACCTTGAAACTATCAAAAAAGGCCTCATGTCCTTTAAAGGCGTAGGTCGCCGTTTTATTCGCATTGGTGATGCTTATGGCGCAATGGTAATTGATGATTATGCACACCACCCTGTTGAAATTGAATCGACCATTAAAGGTACAAAGGGCGGTTTTGCGAATAATAAAGTTGTTGCAGTTATTCAGCCTCACCGCTTTACACGTTTAAACGATTTAATGGATGAATTTGCAGCCTGTGCAATGGATGCAGATGAAGTTATTGTTACGCCGGTTTACAGCGCAGGTGAAAAACCAATCCCAAATGTGAACCGTGAAGAACTTGCAAAAAGAATGCGTGCAAACCGCATTCAAAATGTGCACGTTGTAAAAGACCCTGAAGAATTTAATAGCCTTGTACAAACACTTGTCACAAATGGTGATATTATTTTGTGTATGGGTGCAGGTAACATCAATACGTGGGGGCAATTTATTGTCCAACAATCAAAGTTAAAAAGCTAAAAGTGTTGTAAAAGTATGCTGAAAAAATTACCACAGGTACGAGGGCGCTATACAGAAAACGCACCACTTGCACGATTAACAACCATTAAAGTTGGTGGTCCCGCTGATGTGATGTTTGAACCTGTAGACCTTGCTGATTTACAAGTGTTCTTAAAAGGTCTTCCAGAAGATATTCCATATATTGTCATTGGGGAAGGCAGCAACTTGATGCTGCGTGATGGCGGTATTCGTGGTGTTGTCATTCGCATGGATAAAGCTTTAAATGATGTGCAGGTTAATGGCCTTGAAATAACAGCAGGTGCAGGCGCTACTGGTGGTAAGGTAGCAAGGGCTGCCCGCGAACATAGTTTAAAGGGCGCCGAATTTTTATGCGGTATCCCAGGCTCAGTTGGTGGGGCTTTAAAAATGAATGCAGGTGCTTATGGCCATGAAACAGTTGATATTTTAAAAGAAGTTCAAATTGTAACTCAAAAAGGTGAACTTCAAACATTAAGCCCTAAAGCGTTAAACTTTGCTTATCGTCATAGTGAACTTCCAAAAGGTGCGCTTTTTGTGGGTGCTACTTTTAAATTGGAACAAGGCGATAAAGAAGAAATTCGTAACCGCATGCGCGAAATTAATAAAAACCGCGCTACCAGTCAGCCCTTGAATATGCCAAGTAGTGGTAGTTGGTTTAAAAACGTTATGTTAGAAGACGGCACAAAAAAACACGCTTGGCAGGTGGTTTCAGAGGCTGGGTGTCGAGGCATGCGCGTGGGCGATGCTCAGGTTAGTGTTAAGCATTGCAACTTCTTTGTGAATTTGGGCGAGGCAACCGCTAAGGATATGCAAACTCTGACCGAACATGTTGAAGCGCAAGTGCTTGAAAGATTAGGTGTTCAGTTAGAACGTGAAGTGCGGTTTGTAGGGGAAGATTAATGTCGAATCAAGCTGAACACGTTGTTGTTTTGTACGGTGGGCCAAGTGCAGAAACTGAAGTTTCTAAGATGAGTGCACAGGCTGTAGAAAAAGCATTCATTGAAATGGGCACCTCTTGCACTATGCTTGAATATAAATCAGGTGAATGGATTGCCGAACTGAAAGCTTTAAACCCAACTTTTGTTTTCATTGCCATGCATGGAACACCGGGGGAGGACGGTTCTGTACAAGCAGTTTTAGATGAATTAAACCTGCCTTATAATGGCAGTGGTATGGAAGCTTCTGTTGTGGCGATGAATAAATCGCTTAGCAAAAAAGTTCTAGAACGTGTCCAGCTTCCTGTTGCTCAAGAATATCTTTTAAAAAAAGGTGCCGGCTTACCTAGCACTGTCACTCACACAGGGTTAGACTTTCCATTGGTTGTAAAGCCAAATAATGGTGGTTCTTCTGTGGGCACTGAAATTGTGATGAGTGCCAACGCTTGGCCCGCAGCAAAAGAACGGTTGACGAAATTTTTAGAAGCCGCACCACAAGACATGCTTTTTGAGGAGTTTATTGACGGTCGTGAACTCACCGTACCCGTTTTCTTTGATAAAACTCTAGGCGTTTTAGAAATTACAACAGAAGGTTATGAGTTTTACGATTATACATCAAAATATTCAGAAGGTGGAAGCCAACATATCTACCCTGCTTCAATTGCAACAGAGGTCAAAGAAGAAGCTGAAAGAATTGCACTTGAAACACATAAAGCACTTGGCTGTTCAGGCATAACCAGAGTAGACTTTAAGTATGACGAAGAGGGGAGAGGACTCGTTGTTTTAGAGCTAAACACACTGCCAGGAATGACAGATAAAAGTTTAGTGCCAGATGTTGCAAAACATAACAGCATTTCCTTTGCCGATCTTGTGAAGATGATGATGAAGGACGGACAATGCACACACCAGTTAAAAAGCTTAACAAACCACTAAGCATTCAAAAAAAATGGATGGTTAAACTGGGGTTGTTTACACTTGCTTTTGGGGCTGTTGTAGGTATTTATTCTTTTTATCAATTGAACAAATATGAAGTTAAAGAATTTATTGCTCAAAAAATTGATGCAAAACTTGAAAACGTGATGGTTTCAGGTACAGAGCATTTAACAGCTGAAGAACTTCTTAAAACATTTCCGCTCAAAAAAGGTGATACTTTGGTTGGTTTTAACGCCGCAGGTTTGCGTGATGCGTTAAGTGAACTGGACTGGGTAAAAGAAGCAGTGGTGGAAAGAGAGCTTCCATCAACTGTTAAAATTTCCATATATGAATATAAACCACTGGCACGTTTAAACGACGAAGACGGCTTATTTGTGGTGGATAATACAGGGCATAAAATTACATCAATTGTAAGCGAAGAATTTAAACACCTTCCCCTTTTACGTGGGGAAGAATCAGCTGAAAATGCAGCTGAACTTTTTGGGCTTTTAATGGAAAAAGAAATTAAATTGGGTGCCGATGTTGTAGAGGCACGCTACATTGGCAACCGCCGCTGGGACATTGGTTTTGCTTCTGATGTGTGGGTGCGTTTGCCTGAAACAGGGGCTGAAAAGGCGCTAGATGTTTTAAAACAATTAAACCAGTATAAAAATGTATTGGCCATGGAAGGTACAGTGATTGACTTACGTTTGGAAGATCGCATTGTGTTAAGGCTTCCAGAAAATAAAAAGATCGAAGAGAGGATTTTGTAAAACATGGCTAAAGGGAACTATATCGCAGGGTTAGATATTGGTGGCAGTAAGGTGAGCTGTTTTATTGCTGAGCTGGATGATTTTTACAATCCACGTGTGATTGGTTACGGTCAGCATGTTTCCCATGGTATGAAACGTGGGATGATTATTGACATGGACAGAACTGAAACAGCGATTCGTGAAGCTGTTGCAGGTGCTGAGGAAATGGCCGATGTTTCTATTAGCAGTGTGTTTGTATCTTTAGGCGGGGTGCATTTACGTAGCCATATGACCGATGGCTTGGTTGTTTTAAACAACCACGAAATTACAGACGCGGACATTTCAAAAGTGATTGATGTTGCACGTGCCAAACAGCTTGAAGGTGACCGTCAAATTATTCAGGCACAGCCTGTACGTTATGTGCTTGATAGCCATACAGATATTCGTGACCCACGAGGCATGACAGGCTCACGCTTGGAAGCAGAAGTTCATGTTATTTCTGCGGCTTCTTCTGCTGTGCGTAACGTGGTTCGCTGTGTGGAACGTTGTCATTTAGATATTGACGATATTATTGTTCAACCCTATGCATCAGCACTTTCTTGCCTTGTGCCAGATGAAAAAGAGCTTGGTGTTTGCCTTGTTGATATTGGCGGTGGCACATGTGATATTGCCATTTATTCCGAAGGTGTTTTACTTTACACATCTGTTATTCCTGTTGGCGGTAACCACATTACAAGTGACATTGCACGCGGTTTGTCAACACCACTTTCATATGCTGAACGTATTAAAAACTTGCACGGCTGTGCCATGGCTTCTTTGGTACAAGGTGACGATAATATTGATATCCCTCACGTGGGTGAAGATGAAGATAGTCCAAGTGGGAAAGTTACCAAAGGTGCTTTGGCGGGCATTATTCAACCACGTTGTGAAGAAATTCTTGAAATGGTGCGTGAAAAAATTGAGCAAAGTGGCTTCGAGTCTGCCATTGGTCGCCGTGTGGTACTCACCGGTGGTGCTTCTTCTTTAGAAGGTATTAAGCAACTTGCAGAAGCTATTTTGGATAAAAATGTTCGCCTTGCGCGTCCATCGGAACTTGATGGCTTAACAGATATGTCAAGTTTGCCACAGTTCTCCACAGTAAGTGGATTAATCATACATGGTGCAAAAGAGTATGCTGCACAGCAACGCAATAAGGCTGTAACACGCAAATTTACTGACTTTTTTGCACATTTAAATAAATGGTTAAAGGACGCTTTCCACACTGGATAACTGAATTTTTTTAAGGTATTTTAAACGCAAGTTTGCTACTGTTAAATAAATTTAAAACGAATACAGCAAGGAAGGTTTAACTATGTCGTTGAATATCAGCATGATCCAAGAACAACCACATCAGCCACGCATCTCAGTTATCGGTTGCGGTGGTGCAGGTTGCAACGCTTTACGCAACATGATCGAAGCAGATCTTAAAGGTGTAACATTTATCGCTGCGAACACAGATGTTCAAGCGCTGGATGTAAACCCTGCTGAAAAGAAAATTTCTCTTGGAGCAAAAATCACAGAAGGTTTAGGTGCTGGTGCTAACCCTGAGGTGGGTGCGGCTTCTGCTGAAGAATCTTACGAAGAAATTTCAGAAGCAATTCGTGGTTCTCACATGGTATTCATTACGGCTGGTATGGGCGGTGGAACAGGTACAGGTGCTGCACCTGTGGTTGCACGTGCTGCAAAAGACCAAGGTATTTTAACTGTTGCTGTTGTTACAAAACCTTTCGGTTTTGAAGGTTCTCGTCGTATGCGTGTTGCTGAAGCGGGTATTGAAGAACTTCAACAATGTGTTGACACAGTTATTGTTATTCCGAACCAAAACCTTTTCCGTATTGCAACCGAGCGTACATCCCTTCAAGATGCCTTCAAACTTGCTGATGAAGTGCTTTACAAAGGTGTGCGTGGTGTGACTGACCTTATGATTGTTCCTGGTTTCATTAACCTTGACTTTAACGATATTAAAACTGTGATGTCTGAAATGGGGCAGGCTTTAATGGGTACAGGTGAAGCTGAAGGCGAACGCCGTGCGATTATGGCTGCTGAGATGGCTATTTCAAGCCCACTGCTTGACGGCATTTCAATGGCAGGTGCACGTGGTGTTCTTATTAACATTACAGGCGGCGACGATATGACACTTTACGAAGTTGATGAAGCTGCAAACCGTATCCGTGAAGAAGTTGACCCAGATGCAAACATTATCTTCGGTACAGCAACTGACCCATCATTGGGCGAAAAAATCCGTGTATCTGTTGTGGCAACAGGCTTGCAAAGTTCTACACCTGCACGCCGTGGTGTTACAACACACACACAAACAAGTGCAGTAAGTGCTGCGGCAGCAGCTGTTAAATCTCCAGTTGCTGAAAAATCTGTTAACACAGTTGAAGCAGCACTAGAAGCAACAGTTGAAGAAACAAAGCCTGCTAAAAATGTGAAAGACTTTGAACAAGCAGCTCAGAAAAAAGAAGAGCAAAAATCTATGTTTGATGACCTAGATTTAGATATTCCTGCTTTCCTACGTAGACAAGCTAACTAGAATTAGCTTTCTACACCTGAAGTCGAAAAAGCCCGCAATATGCGGGCTTTTTTATTATAAGTTTAATTTCGCTATTATTTCATCAGCCGATTCATCTGAAGACTTATAGGTTGTATCAATTGTAAAATGATACCCTGAACTGTTTGAAATTTCATCTAATTGTGATTTGGCAAGTCCAATTTCTCTATCACCACGCTCTAACTCTCTTTGTTCAAGTGTAGATATTTCTGCTTTAATCTGAATATAAACAACACTCTCATCATTTAGTTCGCTTTGTATAAACTGAGGGCCAGCAGGTAATACGGTGTCTAATATGAAAGGAGCTTCATGTTTCAACATGGATCTTGTTGTGTCCATAATGATATGTTTCATATATGGGAAGTTAGTGCTATTTGCTTTTATATGCGATGGCACCATACTCCAAAACGCATCAAGCTGAACATGTAAGAATGGTGTCGTTAATTTTTTTTGTAAAGATTTTGCAATGCTTGTTTTACCAGAACTAGATGTTCCGTTTAGTACAATAGCCTTTATCATAATATTATCCTGTTGAAAAGGTTAGGTTAATGTTAACTACTTAAATTGTATACACTTGGAATTTTTCTGTCAAATAAAAAAAGCC
>NZGE01000009.1 GCA_002689455.1 Magnetococcales bacterium
TATTTTTTTAAATGAATGAAAGAAAAGAGTTTAACAAAATGCCAACATACATTTTACACGGTGGCGCAGCTTTAAGAAGATGTGAAGAAAATACCAAGTTTTATCAGCACATCACTTCTTTTATTAAGGCAGGTGAGAAGCTGTTGTTGGTTTATTTTGCGGCTGATGAAGAAGACTGGGCTAGAAAATTAATGCACGATAGCCGTAAATTGCTAGCGGCTAAAGATATTCAAATAGAAGTGGCTCAGGCAGAAACTTTTGAACAGCAGGTGAAAGAGGCGAGTGTTATTTACATTCGTGATGGATATACAGATAAACTTTTTAAAATATTTGAAAAGTTTGATAAGGAAATTTTGATGCAAAATAAAATTTATGTTGCATCATCAGCGGGGGCAAACTTGCTTTGTAACCATTGTTACAGTGCACCTGTGAAAGAATTTATGCAAGGGCTTGGTATTTTGCCGTTGAATGTACTTATTCATGCGAATAAAGAAGAATATGGCATTGCTAAAGAAGAATTGATTGAGAAATCATCGGCTGAAAAACCATTTTTAGCCTTAGAAGAAACAAAATTTGTAACATTGGAGTTTTAAAAAATGACAGAACTTAAAAATATGATTGCCCCATACTTAACAGGTGACGTTTTCGCGCTTGTTTACCTTGTTGCAGGTGTTTTATTTATTTTAGGTTTAAAAGGTTTATCGCACCCATCCACCGCACGCCGTGGTAATAATTTTGCGATGTTGGGTATGTTTATTGCCATTGCGGTAACCTTGCTTCACCCAAGTGTAACCGATTATATGTGGATTTTTGTACCAATGGCTTTAGGTGCTTTAATTGGTGTGCCATTAGCGCTTAAAATTAACATGACAGCAATGCCTCAATTGGTTGCGATTTTACATTCATTTGTTGGTTTAGCGGCTGTGCTTGTTGCAGGCGGTATGTTTTTGCCGTACACACCTCAATTAATTGATGCGCATGGTATTGTAAACGAAGGTGTTATTCCTCAGCTTTCCATGTCTACTTTGTTTGAGATTTTTATGGGTGCTTGGATTGGTGCTATAACATTTACAGGTTCTATTGTTGCATTTGGTAAATTGAACGGCAACTTTCGAAGTGCGCCTATTACTTTTAAAGGTCAGCATTTATTAAACTTGGTTATCTTCCTTGTTATGTTGGGTGCAGGCGGTTACTTTGTAATGTTCCAAAGCACAGAAGCTTTTGTTGTGATGTGTGCGCTTGCTTTCTTGCTTGGTTTCACACTTATTATCCCAATTGGTGGCGCGGATATGCCTGTGATTGTTTCAATGTTGAACTCGTACTCGGGTTGGGCGGCAGCTGCAACTGGTTTTACCCTTGGTAACATGCAGCTTATTATTGCAGGTGCTTTAATTGGTTCTTCAGGTGCGATTCTTTCTTACATTATGTGTAAGGCAATGAACCGTAGCTTTATTAGCGTTGTTTTAGGTGGTTTTGGTGCTAGTGATGATGAAATTGAAATGGCTGCAAAGCAAGCTGCTGTTGCTGAAAAGGGTGTGAAATCAGCCGCTGTTGAAGATGCTGCTTACATGCTTGAAAATGCGGAAAGTGTTGTTATTGTTCCAGGCTATGGTATGGCAGTTGCTCAAGCACAGCATGCCTTAAAAGAAGTAACTGAAATTTTAGAAGAAAAGGGTGTTAAGACTCGCTTTGCAATTCACCCTGTAGCGGGGCGTATGCCTGGGCATATGAACGTGCTACTTGCAGAAGCAGATGTTCCATACGACCGTGTTGAAGAAATGGATGAAATTAACAATGAATTTTCACAGACTGACGTCGTGCTTGTTGTGGGTGCGAACGATGTTGTGAACCCAGATGCGAAGGAAGACCCTTCAAGCCCACTTTATGGCATGCCTATTCTGGATGCATATAAAGCGAAGATGGTTTACGTTGTAAAGCGTTCTATGAACAGCGGTTATGCTGGTGTGGAAAATACACTGTTTTACATGGATAACACCTACATGATTTTTGGTGACGCAAAAGAAGTTGCTGAAGGTTTAAGTGGAACTTTAAAGGGTGCTTCCCACTAAGTTTTATTGATTATAAGTTTAAAAGGTCAGGCTTCGGCTTGACCTTTTTTATATGGTATATTTACACGGTATAAACTGTATTTGTATATTTTGTTTTGGCTGTTTAACAGAAAGACTGTTTCATTTTTAGGCATATGTTTGGTATCATAAATTCTGTATTTAACAGAAGGGGCTGAAACTTATGAAATTACTCACATTTTTATTTTCTCCAATGGGGCGTGTGCGTCGGTTTAACTTTGTTTATGCGTGGTGCGCTGTTTCGATGATTGTTTCGATGATTAGCGTTTTTATGGTGGATGCTTCTCTTTTATGGTTTGCACCTGTTGTACTTTGGCCTTTAACTGTTAAAAGGTTGCACGATGTGAATTTAAGTGGCATTTACAGCCTTATTATTTACCAAATTTATGGGCTATGGGCTTTGTATTTAGCGGGTTTAACTTCTGTTGAGTTTATGAGTTATAGCGTGACGATGGAAACGCTTGTTCAGTTTATGATGTGGCCAAGTGCGCTTTGTATTTTTTACTTGATGATTAAAAAGGGCCAAGAAGGTACAAATGAGTATGGTTTGGACCCTACATGGCGTTTGGCGCCAAGGGTTCCATTGAAAGAATTTTTAAAGTGGACGAATGAAACTGAGGCTAAATAAAAATGTCGTCATATTCTATTATTTACACAACGTTAGATGAAAAAGATGATGCTAAAAAGCTTGCGAAATATTTGGTTGAAAATAAACTTGCTGCCTGTGTGAACATGCATAAAAAGGTTACTTCTTTTTATATGTGGGAAGGGGAACTTAAAGAAGAAAAAGAAATTGTTCTTTTGGTTAAAACTCGTACAGATATGGTGGAGAAGGTAATGTTTGAAATAAAGCATCATCATCCATACGATATTCCAGCTTTATATAGCTTTGCGATTGATAAGGGTGATACTCAATACCTTAGTTGGGTAGACCAGCAATTGCTTTAAAGTATTTTTTAAATCAAAGTTAATTGGTTATTCTAGGCAGGGTCAATAAACACTGTCATAGTGCCTGTGTATGTACCATTTGTAATATTACGCATGTTTGCATCTTGAATCCAAACGTGAATGTTGGCACTGTCGCCACCGCTTGCACATGTGTAGCTTACTTGGTTTGCACCTGCACGGTTACCAAGTTTGGTGCCTGCTGTTAAAAGGAGTTCTCCCGTGGTGGTGCCAGCGGTTTCGTTCCAGTAAACAGCATATGGGATTGTATCGGTACCGTTTGTGAGTGTGAAAGCGCCTGCTGTACCATCACCTGTTACGGTTACACCATACTGTGCTGTTGGTGTATTTGAATATACACACAAAGGGTAGTCGTAATTAAAGTCACCGCTCACAAATGTTCCAAAGTCAATGTCTTGTAAGCCTGAAATCTGAACACGGTCAGGTATGGTGAGTGTAACTTCAAAAGAGCCATTAGATGTTGGGTCTAAAGTGCCTTGTGTTGCCGCAATGGTATTGGGTGCAATGTATAAAGAAGATGTTAAAAAAGCGGTTAGAATTCCAATTTTTGAAAGTTTCATGCTTTGTTCTCCTTTATATATTACCCGCAAATAATATCACCAACTTGAACAAATTGCTCTTCTTTTTTCAATGTTGGCAAAGCAAATACACATTGGTTTTTGCTTGTGTTTACATACGGTGTTTCATTGCCTAATAGTTCCATTTGGAAGTTGCCATCACTGTCTGTTGTGACATAGTTTTTAGCACCTTCTACCCTTTGCCATGCAATTGGCTTGCCATTTATGTCAACAGCTCTGCCTGAAAGTAAGTAAACACGGTTTACGGTCCATTCTTTTTGTGCAATGTTGCCAGGGTAAAGCTTGATGCGAATTGGTAATTCGTCAAAGTCTAGTAAGCCGACACTATCTTCAGATGGTGTGATGCTTATTTCACCTCCACTATATTCAGGGATACTTAAGGCAACCTTTTCACCTACTTTGGCTTTTGTGCGTGGAATACCATTAATATTAATATCCATTTCTTCGCCAAGGGCATTTCCTTTTAAGGTTACAATGATGTTGTTGCTTCTACCACCACGACTACCTGTAATGGCTATATCGCGTTTTTCAGGGTTTAGGATATCATCTTGTGTCATCAAAATATCAGAGTCTAAGCGGAAATCTAATGTTTCCTTACGGTCTTGAGACGATGATTCAATTCGTTGGTAGTTTGTTGAAATACCTGCATACTTTGTATCATGTGTCAAATAAGCGGTGCTTGTGTTGTAATTACTTTGACCTTCTTGTTGGCTATTATGTGAAACGTTTAAGCCTGTTCCATATCCTTGTCCTTCACGGTTATCATAGCTAATTTGTTGGTTAATTTGGTTGTAATTTTTATAACCTGTATTTTGTCGACCAACGCTTGATCTATAGTCCCAGTCAGATGTTAATGGGTTGTACCTATAATTTATGAATATGCCTTGGTTTGTGTCTTGACGTGTTTTTGTTAAGTTTGCTTGAGCATTAATTTGATGCCCATTTTTATAGTACAGTCTCCATGACAGGGATGGGCCATAAGAATAGCGTGCTTCTGTGTTAAAAGTTTTTGTTCTTTGAGCAGAAAATGACCAGCTAATTGTTGGAAATCTATAGGTGACATCTGCTGAAAATATAGATCGTCTATTTGCGAGGTTTTGATTGAAGATATCATCTTCGTCAATTTCGCTTGGAGTTAAACCATGTCCTTTAATGGTTTGGGTATAACGTAAATACCATGTTAAACGGTTATCAGCGTCAAGTGGTAGGTAATTGAAGTTACCTATAAATGCCATATCTTGGTTTGATGTCATACTTAAGGCTGCATCATAAGAATAGCCATTGCCAAAGAATCCTGTAAGTTTTGGTTCAAATACAAAGTTGCTATCAATACCAAATATGTTTGCAGATAGTTCAAGGTTATCGCTAAACCTTGAGGCATAGTTTAATTGGTATACGGGAACATTGCCCATGGTTAAGTCTGAGCGGTTATAACCAAATGTAAAGGAGTATTCAGGTAACCCGCGCGGTGTTAAACGACCACTTTTGTTAAAGAATCTTCGTTCTTCTGTGACTGTTCCGTTATTTTCTGTAATGACAATCTTAATTTCATATGACCCTGTTGGAAAACGCTTTGTTGAAATGTTCTGTAAACCAAAATCAAGGTCTTCAGAGTATATAAGTTGGGTATCATTACGGTAAATTCTCACCTTGGAGCGCGATGGAATAAATACATCAACAGGTGACGCATAAAGTTCGGCTAAATCACCTACACCACGTTGGTTGCTCTCAATTGAAAAACCGTAAATGTTTTCACTGCCAACAAGGCTGGCACCGTTGGTTTGTAACATGCCTAAGCTGTAAACGTTACGTCCCACATCATGGGCTAGATACATATTGCCAAAATCATACCCTTCACCTTTAACAAGGTTTCCAGACATAAAGGTTCTCCAACCACCACGACTTAGAGATAGGTTGTGATAAAGACCAAGGGAATCTTCCTTCTGTGGATCGAAATCACTTGAACCTGTTAAGCGTAACCTGTTGGCAAGTGATACATAATTCGCTGTACTTTCGCTAATGGTCGGTAGTTGGTCAGGGCTTATTTCTAATGCCTGCTCAGGTGCAATCGAGATATTAATTTTAAAGTTGAAAGGGTCAACTTGAACCGAGCCCACTTGAGGAATGGTTTTTCCTTGGTTGGTAAAAATTTTACCTGTAAATAAAGGCTTGAAAGATTCAATGTCTTTAACAGTGGGTAGTTGGTCTAAAATGTCATTTGGGTTATCTATAGACACCCAATCATCTGTGTAGCGAACTAAAACACTGCCTTGGTAGCGACCAACGGCGTTCACATCAAAAATAATTTGTTCGGACTCGTTAATGTCTTCTTGTGTTACAGCGTTTGTTGGTTCAGGGTCTGTTTTAAAAAGTTGAGGCACTTCTTGAGCAACTGATGTTGATGCTGTAAATAAAGAAGTAGCCAAAAGCATAAACTTTTGGATATTTGGCTTATGTATTTTATTTGGGCAAATGTATTTATTCTTCATACGGCACTGTAACCTCCCGTATGTTACCCAGTGTGCGGTATTCAAGTGTGATATCCTGGTCTTGTAATTCTTTTGGCAGGTTTAAAATCCATTTATCGCCAGCCCAAAGTCGCTGCCCAGGTATTTGACATTCAATGGTTTGTGTGCAGTTTTTTGTTTGCCTTAAAACAAGATTTGTATTGCCCTTGTTAGTAAAAACGATTCGTGTTTCTTCACGTGTCCATGATAAATTGTCTTTTGCTTCTGGTGGGTTGACAATTGTCATAACAGAAGTGGACGTAATAACTTTGATTTTTGAATTATTATCCGACTCTGCGTTTATAAGGGTTGGCCTGAAAATGACTTTGTATGTTTTTTCGGCTTCTGGCCTTTCTTTAATTGCAAATCGCACTGTGCGTTGTGATCTTGGCGAAAGTGAAAATTCGCTAGGTACAACAAATAATGTATCCGTTTTTGAAACATTTTCTGCCACTGCCCCAGGGTTTTCTATTTCATATACTTCGGCTGTGATGTTGAATGAATGCGTTTTATCAGAATTGCCAACTGCAATACTTTCAATCAGCCGTTGGTCATTTTTAAATTCAAGTATGGCGTCGCTCACAATGATTTGAGCATGTGCCACAAGTGGCGCAATGCACATGAGTAAGAAATTTAAAACGACAACATACTTTTTCATGGTTTTAATTATATATGTATCTGTGTGTGTGGGTTAGTTTCTTTGAATAAATGGCGCGTTTTTAGGTAAAAGTAATATAGGGGACTGTGGCAGATTGTAAACGGATTGGCTGGGGGGGGGTTTTTTGCACCGCTCGTCTGCTGTAAAGTTTCTTGTAGATATTCTATTTGTTTGTTTTTTGTTGATTTAATTATTCAGGATAAATGAACATGTATGTATGGAATTGAAACGTTTATCGGCTATATTTTTTACAACACTTGCCTGTGGAGTGTCTTTTTCTGCGTTCGCACAAGAAAACGCTGTTAGTCAAACGCGTGAAATTATGCCTGAAAACACTCAGAAGTCCATTTTAATGCCTAATTTAGCTGTTAATTTTCAGCTAAATTCAACCTTAGGTGAAAAAGAAACGGAGTATTACGCAAGGGTTGTAGAAAAAATTTTAAACAGCTTGCCTAAAAAACTTGTACTTGAAGGGGATGAAAGGCATTTGCTTTCGGGGTCTAATAAGTTTGATACCTTAAAGGTTGTTGCCTACCTGCCTGCACAAGGTGAAGAAAGGTCGGACGATCCTTTTAATAAAATTGCTAAAACGTATAATATTGAATTTGAACTTCCGAGAGAGAAAAAACTTGAACGTTTAGCGAAAGCTGGGGACGAGAAACCTTCGATTGTTGAAGTTCAAGAAGGGTTAGATAGTTTTTTGAACCGTGTGAATGGAGAGCTTTCAGTTGATGAAAGCTCTGAAAGTGATGTGTCAAAAACTCAGGAAGTTGGTCAACTCTCGGCTGTGGATACAGCTGCTGTTGTTGAAAAAACAGAAAAAGTTTCTACAGCTCAAAATATATTGCGTGAAGTAAACTTGAATTATTACGATAATGAGGTTGCATTTGGCCTTGGACAAATGGATGTGTTTAAAAAATTTGCTCAGAGTGTTAAGTCTTCAAAGGTTCAAAAAATGCGTTTGGTTGCTCAAACAGCTTCCAGCCCGTTTTCTTCTTGGGAAGAAGTTCAGGGTAATCGTATTAAAAACATTATGCGCCTTTTAAAAGATGAAGGGGTTGATGTTGGTGCTATTGAATTTAGTTTTATTAAAATGAAGTCTAACTTCAAGCAAAGTATTCAAATTAATTTCTAATCAAAAAATGCGCGTATTTCCTTTTCAGGGAATCCACAGTCTAGGGCTTTGTTCGCTTTAAGTTGTTGCTCGATTTTATTGAGAAATTGAACCTTGTCGTTATATTTTATGCCTATACTATTATGTTTTTTCTGTTCTTCTATAAGTGCGTTAATACGATTTTGAACCGTGATACACCCTAAGCCTTTAGGGTCTTCTTTTTCGTAGAAAAGGACAAGTGCAATGATGATGACACTTGTTATTATCATCAGATAAATGCCAATTTTAAAATATTTTTTTTCTTCTTCGATTTCTGAGTTCATATGCTTATTTTCTCTTTTACTTAAGTATAATGTCAATAATTTAAGTTGATTAAACATGTCCTGCTATCCATAATTACTTATATGAAGTAATAAAAATAAATTTGAGCGACTATATGGAACTTGTTATCGAAAATGCTGAGGAAGAAATTAGAGGTCTTGTTGAAGATATGGAAAAACTGCCAATTGCATGGCGATCAATTCATTGTTTATGGCCTCAGGCTTCAAAGTTTCAATTGGAAGATTTAACCATTAAGCTAAGACCTATTTTGGGTGATGATGATAGCTATCTGTTTCAGTGGGGTAAGGAAGATATTTTTATTATATCTAAAGGTACAAGACGTGAGCCTTTAGAGGAGGCGCGTCAGGTTGTTGAGTCTTTTGTTCGTGAGATGAAACGTATCCCTGACGATGAGGTATGCAATGTTAAAGCATATGATTTAAGTATTGCATGGCAAGACTTTAGAGACTTTTTTGAGTTTCGTGAAAAAGAAATTGCCAAAGAAGTGGAAGAGGTGGTTCATGAATCTATTCGTCGTGAAGAAAAGGATGAAGTGCGACTTATTAAAATGGACTTTTCAGAAAAGAAAGTTGAACTTCAGCGAAGAACAATGCGCCCTGGTGTTACTATTTTAGCGGTTGATGATGATACGAACACACTGAGTTTAATTGATGGTATTTGTAAGGGGTATAAAGTTCTACGCGCACAAAATGGTGAAGAAGCTTTGGAGAAGTATTTTGATGAAGCGCCTGATATTGTGATTATGGATACGGAACTTTCCGTGATTGATGGATGGGAAGTGGTGAAACATATTTACGAAAATGACGATAAAGCTTTTGTGATTATGGTTACCGCTAACACAGACCAAACAGAAGTGAAACGAGCTATTCAGTTTGGTGTGAAGGGAATTGTTAAAAAGCCTTTCTCTCAAGGTAAAATTGAACAATACCTTGAAAGATTTAGTAACAATGCACCTATGCATAAACGAGTTGAAACGCATTTATAATTTTCTTGTAAATATTGCAAAATGTATTCTTTAAATGTTGGCTTTTTTTGCCAGTTTTTGGCATGATGTAAATCGTTATACAAAATTAATAAAACTATTGAGATTTTTTATGCCTACAGTTCAAGCAATTCAAAAAACAAATACTTCAAGTAACTTTAAAGAAGGTGTGTTTCCTTCTCAGATGTTCGAAAAATTAATTCAAAACGGTATGTTAAAATCGGATGAGCCGATCGAAAGTGGTCAAATTCAACCTGCAAGTATGGATCTAAGATTGGGTGAAAAAGCTTACCGTGTACGTGCAGGCTTTTTACCAGGTGATGGCAATTCAGTAATGTCCCGCATGGAAGAGCTTAAAATGCATGAGGTTGATATTTCTGAAAGCGGAGTGCTTGAAAAGGGTGCAGTTTATATTATTCCTCTAATGGAATCATTAGATTTAACAGCTGATATTCATGGGCTTGCAAGCCCGAAAAGTACAACGGGTCGCTTGGATATTTTAACACGCTTGATATGCGATAACGCTACAAGCTTTGACCAGGTTCCAGAAGGGTATACCGGTCGTTTATATGTGGAAGTTAGCCCTATTACATTCAGTATTATAGCGCATAAGGGTGACAAGTTAAATCAGCTTCGCTTGCGTCAAGGTAGCTCTGTACTTACCGATGCTGAACTTGTAGATTTAGATGCTAATTCAGCTTTGGTGTATAACAATGATAAGCAAGTTGAAAAACCAATGTTTTGTGAAGGTGTTTGGTTGAGTGTGGACCTTGAAGGTAAAAACGGCAACAACATTGTTGGTTACCGTGCACGTAAAAATGCACCGCTTGTGGACCTTCAAAAAATTGCCCACTATGATATTGAAGAATTTTGGGAGCCTATTCATAAGCCTTCGTCAGGTAAGCTTATTTTGAACCCTGAAGACTTTTATATTTTGGCATCGCGTGAGTGTTTACGTGTTCCAGCTGATTATAGCGCTGAAATGATGGCGTATGAAACACAGGCAGGTGAGCTTCGTGTTCACTATGCTGGCTTCTTTGATCCAGGTTTTGGGTGTGACGTTGCAGGGGAAGGTGGTTTTGGTACGACGGGTGTGCTTGAAATTCGTTCGCACGATGTACCATTTGTTCTTGAGCATGGTCAACGTATTTGCCGTATGGTCTATGAAAGATTAAGCGAAGTTCCAGAGAAAATTTACAGCCAAAATATTGGTTCGAACTATGCTGGGCAAACATTAAAACTTGCCAAGCAATTTAAAATGTAAATTGATGATGCCTCAAATTATTTTAGCATCCTCATCACCAAGAAGGCAGGCCTATTTTAAAGATATGGGCCTGTCTTTTGAGGTTGTTGTGCCCGATATTGATGAAGCGCCTTATAAGGGTGAAAAACCTGCTGATTATGTAAAAAGAATTGCCTTGCAAAAGGCTTTGAAAGTTGCAAATGCTCATTCAGGTAAAGTTGTGGTTGCTGCCGACACAACAGTAGCGCTTGGTCGTCGTATTTTGGGGAAACCTGATACAGCTACGCAAGCGGCTGATATGCTGCGTTTAATGTCAGGGCGTCGTCAACGTGTGTTAACGGCTGTCTGTGTTGTGGATGCTTCTGGATCTATTCATGAAATTATGACAAGTACAGTTGTAAAAATTAAACCACTTTCACAGCGTGATATTGAATGGCATATAAGTACAGCGGATAACTGGCAAGGGAAGGCCGGTGGTTATGGTATTCAAACTACGGCAGGTGGTTTGCTTGTGAAAAGCGTTTTAGGTTCACACACTGGTGTGGTTGGTTTACCTTTGGTTGAAACGTGTAATTTACTTAGGAGATGTGGCGTTGCACTGTGATATTGTTTATGAGTCTTGCCCTTGGTGTACACGTACTTCTTTGTTTAATGAAAAAGGTAAATTGGTTAGTTTGCACCATGATTATGAAGGTGAAGTATTCAAAGAAGGGGCTGTTATTGTTGGTCGAGTCCGTCGTGTAGCTGAAGGGTTAGGGGCTGCTTTTATTGATATTGGTGATACTGTAGATGGATTCCTTCCACTTAAAAAAGTTCCTAAAAAAATGGGTTCACTGATTGAAGGTCAGGACATTGTTGTGCGTATTACGCGTGAAAAATTAGATGATAAAGGTGCAACTTTAAGTGCGAATGTTTTGCATGCTATGCCAGAAGATTCAGAAAAACAAAAAGTACCATACTTGCTAGAAGAGCCTCCGGTTGCGCTTTCAAGGGCCTTAATGAATTCAGGCGTTGCACCTGTTAGGGTTTGGGTTAATGATGCACGTTTTCGTGTAGAAGCTTTAAAGTTTGTACCTGAAACAAAGGTTTATCAAATTGATCAGCATGATGATGTGGATTTGCTGGATAAAGTTGATGAGAGTATAGAATCGCTTTCGGGTGAAAAGTTTCCACTTGTAGGTGGTGGTGTCTTAACGATTGAAAGAACGAAAGCGTTAACGTCTATTGATGTTGATACGGGTACAATGAAGATGGGTACCAAAGAAGAGCTTGCTTTTCAAGTAAACATGATTGCTGCTGAAGAAATTGTACGCTTGTGTAGCTTATTAAACATTGGTGGAAGTGTAATTGTAGACTTTGTTTCCATGCGTGCCAAGGCACGGCGTGAACAGGTTGTGAATTATATTAAGGATCTATTTTTAAATTCCGATCCGTTGAAGGTTGAAGTTTTGAAAATGTCTCGTTTCGGTTTGTTAGAATTCAACCGTGAGAAGACTGGTAAAATATTATTGAATCATTTAGAAACACCTAAATCAGTCGCTTGTAATATTTTACTTAAATTGTGGCGTTCTAAACCAGGGGCTCATTTGCATCAGGTTAAATGCTCACCTGAAGTTGCAGATATTCTAAATGCACGCCTTACACCTTCAACGGCTATTGCTTATTTAGGTAGGCCTGTTGAAATTATAAGTGAGTCGGGTTACCAGTCAGGGTACTATCAAATGTCCGCACATGATGTATTTTAAAAAAAAGCCTACTTAAGTAGGCCTTTTTTTATGGCTTTACTTCACCTTTTTGAATAAGCGGTTTTAAACGTTCCATGTATTCAAGTGCTGGTGGGTACTGTGGGTTACGTTCAAGTGCTAATTTTAAGTTGTTATAGGCTTCTTGGTTCTTTCCTACAAAGAGGTAAGCAATAGCAAGCACAGTTGGAGCATTTGGCGTGTAATAACTTAATTTCAAAGCACGCTCTCCATATTCAATAGCCTTTTTAACGTGCTTATCGGCTTCTTGTACGTTTTTCATGTTTACAAGGTTTTGTGTTGCACGAAGTTCTATCATTGCAAGGTTGATGAGGTTGTTTTGTGCATTCGGGTCATATTTTATAGCCTCAAGTAATTTTTCTTTACGGTCGGCATCTGTAATCATTAGCTTGTGTTGAGGTGTGCTACCTGGTTTGTAAGACATGTAGATAACGCCCCAAATTTCACGTGCGCGTGGGTTTAAGGCGTATTTCTCCATAGATTTGTTAATCATGTAGATTGTTGTATCATTGTTTGTACCTGTACGAGATAACCCAAGGGCAGGTTTTAGGTATAGTGTGCCTTCACGTCTTTGGTAGTTATCGTAAGTAATAAAAGATAATGCGACAAATGCCATGGATGTAAATGTAATTACAGAAGCTTCTTTTGGTAGTTTTGTCTCAATGTTTTTACCAAAAATCCACGGTTTTTCAGCATATTTGATGTAAAGTCCTGTTATGACACCGACAAGCAACCATAGAATACCTGGTGCTGTTGGCATTTGTAGTGGGAAGTCACCTAGAGAGTTTACACACATCCCGCCGATACCTAAAAGGGTAAAGAATGAAAGGATTTTTACTGTATCGTCCGACTTTGAACTTGTTTGTATTTTCCATGCCATAACTAAGGTGCTTACAAAGAAGAGTAAGTGTGCTAAACCGCCAATTACACCAAGTTCAACAAATGCTTGAAACATGTCATTATGCATACGCCTTGGTCGTGCACTTAGGTTATACCCAGGGTGAGGTGTAACAACTGATGAATTAAAGTATTTTGGGTAAATTGTATGGAACCCACCTAAACCAACGCCCATAGGGTTTTCGAGTAACATGTCTACACCGTTAATGTTATACGCTAGCCTTGTGGCAAGTTCACCTTTTTGGATATCAGCAACACTTGTGAATTGTTCGCTTACTGTTGTGGACATGGAGTGGAAGTTTTGACCGCCATGCTTACCAAGGTTGCTTTGGAAAGAAGATGCCCAGAGAACAATGATAATACTTGTTAGAAAGGCAACAGACTTATTTAAGCTAAAATGTGCAATAATTGTTTGGCGAACAGGTTTGTTTATAGCAATCCAGATGAGTGCAAAAACAATAACAGCACATGCGCTCACCCAGCTACCACGTGACCTTGTATAAAGAAGGAAGATTGTTGCTAGCGTGAAAGCTATACTGGAAAGTACTAATCGAATATTGTTTTTAGCTGTAAACATGAGGTAGGCAAATAAAGGTATAGTCATAACCATAAAGGAGGCTGCAAGGTTTTTATTTGCAAATGCACCTGCAGGTGGTGCTGATTGTTGGAAGAATCCAATAAATTTCATGTTTTGTAGGCTTGGGAATGCTTCCGCAAACCAGCTTGCAAGCGGAATAGCTGCAACAATTTCAGCATCTGTTACATTAAAGAATTGTAATATCCCAAGAACTGCGTTGAATGATACGCTTAAAGCTAATAACCAAATTAAATTACGATACCAAGTATCGTGACGAAGCTGTAAGGCAAATGTAAACATCAGTGCATAGCCAAATAGGTTTTTGAAGAACCACCAGTTGTTTGGTAAACTTGCACCCCATGAAATAGTTAATGCACCAAAGATTACTGTGATGAGAGCCATCCAAACGGTGAAGGGTTGTTTGAAGTTTAATGTAAGTGTTTTCTCTTTTTTGTTTTTTTCATAACTGAAGATGAAGAAAAGTGTTAGGAGTGCCAAGCCACCAATTTGCATAATATACCAACGTAAGTCTCCAGCAACTTCTGGTACGAAATGGTCGTATGCGATTGGTAAGATGAATACCATAATTGATAAAGCGAGCCGTGCGGTTGTAAAATACCATTTATGTGCTTCGTCCTTATCAACAGGTGCTAAAAATGTACGATAGCTTTTAAATAGGCCTTTAACTTTTTCTGGTAAAAACGTTAACCATCTTTCCCAAGGTAATGCAAGCAATAGCATTGCAATGATCATTTTACAAGCAAATGGGAAGTAGTAAATTACGCCGTCTACAAACATGTGAAAAACCTAGTCTATTTATAATTATTATTGCGCGGTAATCATACATTGTTCATATGGGTCTGACAAATATTAAATTATTCAAATAAAATTTGCACTTAAGAACTTAAATTGTAATTAAATACAGTGTGTTAGCACTCTGCTTGTTTGAGTGATAAAAAAGTACTTGATTTATGTTTCTATATGCATATGATGAGAAGAGTACCGTGTAGGTATATAGTTAAGTTTAATGAAAATTGTAATTATAATATGGAGTGTTTTATATGAGCAAACCAAGTATCCGCCCTTTACATGACCGTGTTGTTGTGAAAAGACTGCCTGAACAAACAAAAACAGCGGGTGGTATTATTATTCCAGATACAGCTAAGGAAAAACCGCAAGAAGGTGAAGTACTAGCCGTTGGTAATGGTTTTGTTATGCAAGACGGTTCTGTTCGTCCGCTAGAAGTTAAAATTGGCGATAAGGTGCTCTTTGGTAAATGGGGCTCTACAACAGAAATTAATGTAAATGGTGAAGAATTACTGGTTATGAAAGAAGACGATATTATCGCTGTTTATTCTTAACCTAAAACTTTAACATATAATTTTAAATTATTGGAGTTAATATAAAAATGAGTTCTAAAGATATTCGTTTCAGTGCTGATGCACGTGCAAAAATGTTAAACGGTGTGAACACACTGGCTGATGCTGTTAAGGCAACTTTAGGCCCTAAAGGTCGTAACGTTGTGTTGGATAAATCTTTTGGTGCACCGCGTGTTACTAAAGATGGTGTTTCTGTTGCTAAGGAAATTACATTAAAAGATAAATTTGAGAACATGGGTGCTCAAATGGTGAAAGAAGTTGCTTCTAAAACAGAAGATCTAGCAGGTGATGGTACAACAACCGCAACAGTTCTAACGCAAGCTATTTTCCGTGAGGGTGTTAAAGCAGTTGCAGCTGGTATGAACCCTATGGATCTTAAACGTGGGATTGACCTAGCAACAATTGCTTTAGTCGAAGACCTTGGTAAGCAAATGAAGCCAATTTCCTCTAAGCAAGAAATCTCTCAAGTTGCAACAATTTCAGCAAACGGTGACACAACTATTGGTGAACACATTGCAGAAGCAATGGAAGTTGTTGGTAAAGAAGGTGTTGTAACTGTTGATGAAGCTAAAGGCTTGGAAACAATTCTTGAAACTGTAAAAGGAATGCAGTTTGACCGTGGTTACTTGTCGCCTTACTTCGTGACAGAATCTGAAAAAATGACTGTGGACTATGATGATGCGCTTATCATGCTTGTAGATGGTAAAATTTCTAACCTTTCACAAATTGTGAAAGTGCTTGAACAAGTTGCTCAAAGCTCTCGTCCGCTTGTGATTATTGCTGAAGATGTTGAAGGTGAAGCCTTAGCAGCCTTAGTTGTAAACCGTTTACGCGGTGGCTTAAAGGTAGCAGCTGTAAAAGCCCCAGGTTTTGGCGACCGCCGCAAAGCGATGATGGAAGACATTGCAATTCTAACAGGCTCTACAGTAATTAGTGAAGAGGTTGGTCACAAGCTTGAAGATACAACGGTTGATATGTTGGGCCGTGCGAAGTCTATCAACATTACAAAAGACAACACAACTATCGTAGATGGTATGGGTGAAAAAGCCGCCGTTGATGCTCGTATTGAACAAATTCGCCGTGAAATGGATGCAACAGAATCTGACTACGATAAAGAAAAACTACAAGAACGTTTAGCGAAGCTAACTGGTGGCGTTGCTGTCATTAAAGTAGGTGGCGCATCTGAAGTTGAAGTTAAAGAAAAACGTGACCGTATTGACGATGCTTTAGCGGCGACACGTGCTGCAGTTGAAGAAGGTGTTGTTGCCGGTGGTGGTGTTGCACTTGTTCGAGCTAGTAAAGCACTCGATGGTTTGAACACACAAAATGATGACCAATCTGTTGGTGTGAATATTGTACGTCGTGCAATTCAAGAACCGATTCGCCAAATTGCTACAAATGCTGGTGTTGATGGTGCTGTTGTTGCTGGTAAGGTTATGGAAAATGAAGATACAAGCTTTGGTTACAACGCTGCAACTGGCGAATATGTAAACATGTTTGAAGCTGGTATTATTGACCCAACTAAAGTTGTGCGTACAGCACTTCAAGATGCGGCTTCTGTTGCTGGCTTGATGATTACAACTGAAGTAATGGTGACTGATAGCCCAGAAGAAAAATCTGGTGCTGATGCTGCAGCGGCTATGGCTGGTATGGGCGGCATGGGTGGTATGATGTAAGTCTAAGCCAACGCCAACACTTTATAAAAAGCACCCAAGTGGGTGCTTTTTTGTTTTTTGTAAGCCTTTAATTTTGTGTTAAAATTCTGTTTTGAATAACAAAAATATTAAAAGGTTCGTTAATATGCTAACTTCATATACAAGTGATGTTTTAAAGAAAATTGAACAAGGGCGTACCGTGAACGGTGTTTCTTATTCTGAAAAGAATGTTCCTTACCAAAACTTTGCACATTTGTTTATGGAAAAAGTTAACAACAACCCTTCAAAGCCATTTATAAAGTTTATAGATCATTCTGGAACTTCTTCTGAACATTCTTACGGCGATTTTTACGAGCGCGTATGTCAAATTGCAAACTTGTTAACACATGAACTTGATGTTCAGGTGAATGACCGTGTAGCTTCTGTTGCTTATAACCATGACATGACCGTTGCGTTGATGTTTGCATGTTGGATGGTTGGCGCTTGCTATGTGCCCATTAACATAGGTGAAGATGATGAACGCCTTGCATTTGTTTTAAATAATGCCAACGTTAAAGCTGTTTTTGTTATGCCAAACCAAGTTAAGCGTGTTCATAAATTAAAGGCACAATTTAGTTCAGTTGAATACTTTATTTCATTTTATGGAGAAAATGATTACGAGTTCTTAAATTTTGAAGACTTACTTCAAAGCCAACCGAATGTATATGTAACTGTTGACGTAGCAACGTTAGATCGTGAAGCATTAATTGTTTATACATCTGGCACAACTGGTACGCCTAAGGGGGTATTATTGGATCAGTATAATTGCTTGGTTGATGCAAAGGAAATTGTAAGCTGGTATGGTTTTAAACCAAGTGACCGTGCGATGCTTGTTTTACCTATTCATCACGTAAATGGCATTATTGTAACGCTTTTAACACCCTTATATGCAGGTGCTTCAATTGTTTTAAACGAAAAATTTAGTGCAACCAATTATTGGAAAACAGTGAAAGAGGAAAAATGTACTTACGGCAGTGTTGTACCAACGATTCTTTCATTTTTAAATGAAGCAGACCGTTCAACTTTTATAGAGCCAAGTGATGGTTATTTTTTAATTTGTGGGGCAGGGCCATTAACGGTTGAAACAGCTAAGTCGTTTACGAATAATTTTAATGTTAAAATTAACCACGGTTATGGCCTGTCTGAAACCACTTGTTACAGTTGTTATTTACCTTTTGACTTAACGGCGGAAGATTATAAAAAATGGATGCAATCATTTGGTTATCCTTCAATTGGTATTGCGCTACCTTGTAATGAAATGGATATTCACGACGAAAAGGGCGTAACTGTCCCAGAAGGCGAAAAGGGTGAAATTGTTGTACGAGGGCACAATGTTATGAATTGCTATTATGGGCGACCAGATGCAAACGCAGAAGCCTTTGAGTTTGGATGGTTTAGAACAGGAGATGAAGGTTTTTATAGGTTAGATGAAGCGGGGCGTAAGTTTTTCTTCATTACGGGTCGTTTGAAAGAACTTATTATTCGAGGTGGTGTGAACTATTCTCCTTTAGAAATTGATGAGGTTATAAATAAAATTCAGGGTGTTAAAGCTGGAATGGCTGTTGGCTTTGAAAACGATATGTACGGTGAAGAAGTTGGCGCCTATGTGGTGTTAGATGAAGGGGTGGAATTGAATGAAAGTTCAATCTTGGAACAGTGTGTTTCTTTGCCATTTAGCAAACGCCCTAAAGTTGTTGTAATTGGAGATGAATTTCCCGTCACCTCTACAGGGAAATACCAACGCAATAAATTGAAATATTTATTCGAGAACTGGAAAGACGTTCAGTTTAAAGGTTAATGACCTTGTTTTAATTAACCAGGTCATGTTATTATAAAAATACAAATACTTTTCCCTTTTTCTTATATTACTTTTGGAGGTTGTTATGGCCTTAACACGTTGTATAAATTATTTACTTGAAGGCGATGAAGATATTCTAGCCGATTGTATTGACGAAGCTGAAATGATTGAGTTTGCAGCAAAAAATGCATTGGCAATTATTGTTTATGATATTGTTGAAGAACATGAAGACGATGAAGATAAAAGCCTTGCACGTTTAATTTCAATTCAAATTACAAACCATGAATTTGAGTTTGATTTGGATGAA
>NZGE01000010.1 GCA_002689455.1 Magnetococcales bacterium
TAAAAGTCAAAAATATTTTTTTCAAGGATAATGGCATCAACTTCTTTTTTAAGCAGTGCTTTTACTTGCTCTTCTTGGTTTTTATATTCAGTATATGATTTAAAATTTTTAACCATATGTTTTAAATCTTTTCCTAAGAAGTTGAAGGCATTTTCGAATAAACCTATGTTCAGGCCTTTTAAGTCAGATAGGGATTCAATGTTGTAATTGTTTTCAGATAGTGTAACGGCAATATTTTCATAATAAACAATGGGTTTTGTGTAATATAGTTTTGAACTATTTTTTTTGGGGAAATTGAATGCACCTACAACATGTTTTGTGAGTAAGTTTCGTTGAATTTCATTATTGCTTAGATATGTGAATGTTACATCGTAACCTTGAGTTTCAAAACTTTTTTTTATAATGTCAGCAACAATGCCTTTGTTTTGATCTTTAATGAAATAAGGAGGGATAGAAGAGCTTGTTGCAATTCTGATATTTGTATTATTTTCGTGTTGTGAACTTGCATGGCTTACAGGAAATAAGTATATACTTAATATACAAAAAAACACGATTTTGTGCGAAATAATATTAAATAGATTATTCATATACCATTCTCAAATTTGAATTTTTACTTATATAATCAAAACAGATTACCATTTAAGGTGTTTATTACCAAAGTAAATTCCGAGAGAGCTGTATAGAATAAAAGGTGTTATATGTAATATAGATTGGTGGTCAAGGGTTTCATTTTCACATGTAAAGCGCACAAGTAAATAGCCGAGAAGGGCGCTGTAACTGAAGATAGCAAAACCCAAAGTTTTAGGGTGTGTCGTCATTTGTTTTTTTAAAAAATAAAAACCAGCCATAATATTGGGTAACGAAATAAGCGTCATGGTTCCTGCACAGTGTGCTTCTTGTATGATATTTGAAAAGTTTAAACTTGCTGGAAGGGCTGGGAGGAGGGCTGTTCCAACAAAGGCCATGAATAACATAATAATGCAAGCGATGTTTGTTTTTGTTTTTTGTGTGTAAGGGGACAAATTCTTAAAGGCTAAATAAGAAATTAATATATATAAAACGCCAATGGATGTAATTTCGATATTAAAGTAATTGTTTGATGTTTTTAAGGTTATATCTTCTCTTAAGTTGTAAAATAGAAATCCCATAAATGTAACATAGGCTAGAGAAAGAGTTATAAACTTTGCAAAGGGTAAAGCAAATGACGTGTAATGAATTTCTGTGTTTTCATTTACCAAGCTTTGGATGATGTCGTTGTTTTGGTTCATGAAAGTACCTTTCTCATTTTTTCAAGGCTTCTATGTATCGTTACTTTAACAGTGTTAATGTTTAAATTCATCTTATGTGCAATTTCTGCAGTTGTATATCCTTCTATTTTAGACATGATTACCACTTTACGTTGCTTTTCATTTAAATGTTTAAAGGCTTTATCTATAAGTTCGGTCGATTCGATTGTTTTGGTTACATTGTAATGTTCTTTTATTTTTTCAAACTCTTCTTCGGGTATTGAATCTTCTTTGTTTTTGTATGCTTTTCTTAAGTGATCGGATGTTCTGTAATGAAAAATTGCATAAATCCAAGGGTTTAAATTTTTAGATGGATTGTATGTGTGGCGTGACTGATGAATTGATATTAATATTTCCTGGACAATATCATCATGTACATGGACGTTTGAAATGTGACTTTGCACATATTTGTATGCCATTTTTTCGATGTTATTTAAGAACGTTTCGTAGGACTTTTTGTCACCGTTATTTGCTTTTAAAAACTGTTCTTTTAATTGGTTTTCCAAGGGGGTTTTTTGCGCCTGTGTGTTTTATATTTTATGTTTAAAAATAAATATTTTTGTAAATGTTAAAGGGAACAGCTATAATTTCCAAGTTGAAAATAAAAAGAACTGAACGGAAAAGCATGGAACCTACTGGAATTATTATAGTACTTTCTATTTTGGTAGGGTCGATTGTTTTGTTTGTTACCGATAAACTTCGTGTGGATTTGGTTGCAATGATTGTTCTTTTGACACTTCTCCTTACAAATTCTGTCCCAGAATCTGAAATTTTATCAGGCTTTGCAAGTCCTGCAACGATGACTGTGGCTGCTATGTTTATTATTAGTGCAGGTCTTCAACGAACTGGTATTGTAAGATATATTGCCAGCCGCCTTCATTTACTTGTAGGCGAAGGAAAAGAACGTTTAACCCCTATTATTATGATGACCTGCGGTTTTTTTAGTGCTTTCACAAATAACACGGCCACCGTTGCTGTCTTAATGCCAGTTTCATTAAAATTATCAGCTGAAAGAGGGTTGAACCCATCTAGAATTTTAATGCCCTTGTCATTTGCGGCTCAGTTTGGTGGTGTTTGTACGCTGATTGGTACAACAACAAACCTGCTTGTGAATGCAATTGCGATTGATCATGGTATTCAACCTTTTAATATGTTTGAATTTGCGCAGCTTGGTATCGTTTGTTTTGTGGTTGGGAGTGTTTACATGTTATTTGCGAGTAAATACCTTTTAAAGGACAATGCAAAGCTCTCGGATGCAACGGCAGAATACCGTTTGAAGGACTATATGACTGAAATGCGCGTTTTGGAGGGGTCTCCTTTGATTGGTCAGCGTGGGGTTGATAATGACCTTACTAAGCTTGGCAATGATAATTCAACTATTCGTGTTTTAGAAATTGTGCGCGAAGGTCGTATGATTTGGGCGCCTCAAACCACTGAAATACGAGAAGGCGATCTTTTATTGATTCGGGGTGATATCGGCAAGGTGATGGAATCGGAGTCGATGCTTAAAATAGAAGACTGGGCTGAAGGTAACTTAAGTAATATCCACTTACAAAGTGACGATATAACATTGGTAGAAGTTGTTATTCCAAGTGGCTCAAGCATTATTGGCCGTTCTTTAACACAGCTTGACTTTTATTGGCGTTACCATGCGGCAGTTTTAGGTGTGCGTCGCCGTGGTGATGTTTTGCATGAACGTATCGCTAAAATTGACTTTAAAGAGGGGGATACCCTTTTACTTCAAGGTCACAAAGAAGATTTATCCCACATTTCAAATGAAAAAGATTTTATGCTTTTGCAAGATTTGTCAACATTACGCCTTAAAAAGCGTCGTTCAATTATCGCATTTATGATTTTAGTTTGGGTTCTTTTAGCAGCCTCAACAGGTTTTATGTCCATTCTTGCAGCTTCCTTAATTGGGGCGATTGGTATGATTGTTACACGTTGTATTACAGCTTCAGAAGCTTATGACGCTGTTGATTTTAAAGTTATAGTTCTACTTGCAGGGCTTATACCGCTTGGCATGGCGATGGAGCATTCTGGTTTGGTGGATTTAATTGTAGATTTTATGATTTTGTATGTCGGACAGTATGGTCCATATGTTTCTTTATGTGTGTTGTACTTTATGACAGTGTTCTTAACATCTGTCATGTCAAATGCAGCTACAGCTGTGCTTTTAGCACCCATTGGGCTAGCGCTTGCAGAAGGTTTTGCGGTTGACCCTAAACCATTTTTGATGGCTGTTACATTTGCAGCCTCAACTTGTTTTGCCACACCTGTGGGTTACCAAACAAACGTTATGATTTATGGCCCTGGGGGTTATAAATACATAGATTTTCTTAAAGTGGGTCTTCCGCTTAATCTTATCTTTTTCGTTATTTCTGTCACACTGATACCTTTGTTTTGGCCTTTCTAATTTTAAAAATATCCTCCGTGTTAGTGGATTTTAATGTCATAGGTGTAAACTGAATTCACAAGTGTTAGAAAAATTTTGGAAGTTAAGAAGTTTACATGAGTATTATTGATGATTTTATTGGCGCGTTAGAGCTAGGTCAGCGTTCAGGGGCAATGACTATTGAAAAAACAATGGACCTTATTTTAGCTAAAGCACGTCGTCATACGGCAGCAGAGGCTGGGAGTATTTTTATTGTGCGTCCAAACGCTGATGAGCCTGCAGAATTAAAAGCATGTTCCCTGCAAAATGACCGCATTCAAATGAATCAAGAAACTTTTTCTGTGCCTATTAATAAAACAAGTATTGCAGGTTATGTTGCTGTAACAGGTGAAGTTGTGGAAGTGGATGACTTATATGAAATATCACCAAACATGCCATACTCTTTTAACAGAAGTTTTGATGACAGGGCAGGTTATCGATCTAAGTCAATGTTGGCATTTCCACTTAAAAATTATCAAGGTCAGGTGATTGGTGTTGTACAGCTTTTAAATCATATTAATGGTGTGGATGAGTTAGGAACGCCAACGTATGAACCCTTCCCATTCACGTTTGTGGATGATATGAAAAGTTTGATTAGTGTGTTGGGTGCTATGGTTGAACGTACAGACCTATTGTTTGAAATTAAAAAACTTCGTAAAGAAGTTGAAGCTTTGAGAGGAATTAAAGCTTAAATTTCATCAACGAACAGTATGAGGGGTGTTGTTGGTTAGAGATATCGCATTTAAATTTTTGTTATTGGCAGGGTTTGTTACCCTGCCTTTGGTTGCTTTTTCACAAAATTTAGATACGGATGATAATCAAAGTGAAACGAACGAACTAACGCAACTTTTTGAAGAGATTTCAAGAAACCCAGATAATTTAAATAACAATTACAGATACGCAAAGCTTGCTGAAAAAATGGGTAAGTATTACGAATCTATTGCGGCATATGAACGTATGTTGATTCAAAGCCCAAGCCTTGATCGTGTTAAATTAGATTTAGCCTTGCTTTACTTTAAAGTGGGTAGTATGGATGAGGCAAAGAAGTTGTTTTTAGAGGTGAAGTCTAAAAACCCTCCTGCGCAGGTTGCTCAAAATATTAATAAATTTCTAGCACAAATTGATGGGAAAAACCGCAAGCACAGCTTTGGTGCTAACGTTACATTAGGCTATGGGTCTGATTCAAATCCAAGCGCTTCACCAAGTTCAGGGTCTGTAGATGTTTTTGGTGTTGGTATTCCTGTGGATGATGCAACTTCAGGTCAATCAGATGATCAAAAATTCGCACATGTGCGCTTAACGCATAGTACTCAAGTTCCATATGTAAAAAATACTGTGTGGAGTAACGAAGCCTCTTTTTATAAGGCAGTTCAGGATAATGCATCCTCTCTAAATACAACGGTATATGCTTTAAAGACAGGGGTTTCACAATCAAATCAAAATGGCCGATTACGTTACGGTGCACATTTAAATTGTTCGAATGTGAATTTGGCAGAGCATGAATATTTAAACACATATGGCTATGACGTTTTTATGGATTATATCATGTCTCGTAAGGCTAAGTTACGTTTAAGTCATTCCCAAGATTATCGTAAATTCCAAAATAGCCCAACCGTTACAACATATGAAGATCGAAATGGTCGTGCCAGTGAAGATAAGCTATCGCTAACGGCTATGGTTACGCCTAAAGATATTGTAAACGCAAGTTTGTCCTTAAGGCGTGAACATGCGGGTGTCGATTATTATACAAATCGATCTAGGAGTTTTGGTTTAAACTATACGCGTTTATTGGAAAATGGTTTTTACATGACGGGTGGTGCAACGTTTAAACGCACTAAATATAAAGATGTGGATTCTTTTGTAAACCCGTTTGTGGTGCGAGAAGATAATGAAAGAACATGGACTGTTGGTTTAGGCAAAAATATAACTTCAAACTTAACATGTGGTTTTGTTTACCAAGATAAAAAGATCGAATCTAATATCCAAAACTATGAATATACCAATGAACGTATCACAGCTACGTTGAGCTGGAGATATTAATTTGTCAGTTTGTGGAAGTATATAACTTTAGAGTTAACCTATAAATAAAAAGAATAATTAAGGGATATATTCTTGAAAAATACATTAAGAGCATTTTTGGTGTTAGTGGCATTGGCTGTTGCTGTGCCTGCTTGGTCCGTTGAAACGATTGGTAAAGTTTTAGCTGTTAAAGGTGATGTTAAGGCAGTTGCTGCTGACGGAACAGAAAGAAGTAAACTTTCACTATCTTCTCCTATATATGCAAATGAAAAAATTTATACAGGGGAAAATGCCAAGGTACAAATTATGTTTAGTGATAAATCACTCTACACAATTGGTCAAAATGCAGAAGTAATTTTAGATGAATATGTTTACAACCCTGAAACAGGTGATGGTAAATCAATCATTGAAGTCACAAAGGGTATTTTTAGGTTTTTAACGGGTGATATTGCTAAAAAAGATCCTGAAAAAGTAAAAGTCAACACACCATTTGCAACAATTGGTGTGCGTGGTTCAGGTGGTATTGTCAATGTTGAACCAACAGGGCAAACAACACTTAATATGACAGAATGTTGTTTGAACATTTCACAACGTGGAAACAATGCGCCGCCAGTTCAGCTAACGCAGGTTAATACGTTTAGCCGTGTTACACCTGCGGGTGAGGTTTCACAACCAGAGCCTGCCCCGATTGATATGCTGATGAAATTGCAGGGAGCTGTTGATTTAAAAGACGCGTCTCGTTTAGATGAAGCGCCAGTTGAAAAGAAATCAGAAGCTCAAAAACCTAAGAAAAAAACTTTAAAAGCACTGGTTAAAACGAAGCAGTCAGACGGTCAGTTGTTATCAGAGGGTGAAGAGGGTGAAAATCAGTCATCAGAGGAACAGCAGGCTCAAAACGAAGGTGGGAATAATGACGTAGATGGTACGCAGCCGCCAGCTTTGCAAGCGGGTTCAGCTGATGAAGGTGAAGGGGTTTCACTTAATAATACACCCGATGGAAATGATAATGTAGGTACGGAGTCTGGCGATGACAACAGTTTATTGTCAACATTTGGTTCAGGGGGTGGTGACAACTTCGACGGTGAACTAGACAGTGGAGATGGTTTCGAAGGGGATGGACAACCTATGGCTGGCGATCCTGCAGCTGGTACAAATAATGTAACGGATTCACAGCAGCAACAGGCTGTGGAAGATACATTTGGCGGTAACAACAAAGCCTCCTTGTCAGACTTTGGTGAAGTTTTAAGCGGTACATGGAAGCGCCAAGATAGGGAAGGTATTAATGAGCGTAGTGGAAGTTTAAATGTTGCACTTAAAGAGGATGTCAAAACTCTGATTGTGGAAAGATTTGATTCAACTGGTAATTATATAGATCGTATGAGTTTTGATGCGCCTGCTGAAAAAGGGCGTGCAAAAACATCTGAACATCCTCAATTGCTAGGCAGTTTTGTTTACAGGGGTTTAAATGATAACTTTTATTACGTTTCTTCCAATTTTGGTCGTAACTTAAACCTTGGGCAAATTGTGGCAGGTAGCAGTGGTGTTCTAAACTCAGGGAATCAAGGTCAACAGCTGGGCGGACAAAGGCTTTATTTTAACTTTTTACCAGATACCTTTACAGGGCTTGACCAATTTGTAGATTTTAATTTAGCAGATGGTGTTTCAAACCCATTAAGAGGTTCGGGCTTTGAAGGGGAAAGACGTCACGAAGGGGCGGGGCTCATTTTTGATTATACCAATAACAATGCACAGTTCTTAGGTGGGCATGTTAACCTGTCCTATGATCCTTTAAAGGGCACTTATAATGATAGCTTTAAGTTTATGGTTGGTGAGATTGAAGGGTCAGGAAGTAATGCCTTAACAGGTTCTATATATAGCCTGACAAATGATAGTTTTGGAGGAGGGGTAGGTTATGAATCAGGTGCACTTACAGCCAATGAAAATGAAATATATGGTGACATTAACACATCAACAGCACAGGCTGAAATTGATGCCTATAAGTTGAATTTAGGTACAGAAACGGCCTATGCTGTGAATACGGGCGCATCTGATAATTTAAGTGTGAATAGCACGAGCGGAGCTCAAACCTTAAAAGGTTTCTCCTCTGGTTTCGTTGTGTTGGACACTGAAAATGCGCCAACAGCGGTACGTTTAGGGAATAACGATATGTTAGGGGTTCAAATGACCCGTCAAGACCATACAGGCTCAGGCACTTCTTTTGAAACGGTTATAAGTCTCAACAAAATTGATACGAACGGTGATATGGGATCTGCCCCAGCGGATAACTTTAAAGTCAGCTTCGGTGGAGCAGGCGCGGATTCAGCCTATATTTCACATAATGTTTATGGCGCTGAAGAATCTCAGAGTGGTTCAGGCTATGATATTGGATCAAATTACGATACTTTTTCGGGAAACCCTGCTGATGTAAATGGTGCGATGCTTTCAAGTTATTTTATAGACATGCCAGACCGCCCTGAGATTGAAGAAACTTGCCAAGACTGCCAGTACTTAACATGGGGTGTTTGGGCGGCTGATATTGATATAAACGGTGAAATAGCTACAGCTCAAATTGTGCCGTATGTGACAGGTCGTGAGTATCAAACATGGGACAATATCACTGGTAATGGCGTTACAAACGCATCTTATAAAGGTGTGTTGGTTGGCTCAGTAACTAATAATGGATCGGATGTACGCCATGATGTTGGCGTTTACACGGCAGATGTGGACTTTTCCAATAGGAAAATTGGTTTTGATGGGCAGTTTGCGGGTTATCACTTTTATGACAGTAATGTTGTGACAGGAGCTGCGGGTTCAAATTATGGTTTTAAAGAGGTGAAACTTGATAACTTGAAAAATAACTTAGGTGTTGATGTTGGAGATGCGACCATTAGTGGTGCATTCTATGGTGCAAGTGCTGAGGAAATGGGCGGTACTTTCAACTTTAAGCATGGCACGGTTGAGGCTGCTGGTATCTATGCAGGTAAAAAACAATAACGAGCGCCATTCAATAATAATATAAAAACAGGTGTAAAGTGCTTTACAGAAAATTTCTTACCCTTTTGCCGTGGCTGCTTTTAGCGGCTTTGGTTTATACATATCATCATGAAAGCAATGCATTGAATCCAATGCTCAATCGCTTGCAAAACTACACTTTTGATACTTATCAGCGCTTGCACCCGCGTGAAAATAAATCTGTTGAAATTTATGTGGTGGATATTGATGAAAAAAGCTTAGAGGCAGTTGGGCAGTGGCCGTGGCCTAGAAATAAAATTGCAATGCTTATTGAAAAGCTGTTTGAAAAGGGCGTTTCTAGCGTTGGTTTAGATATTGTCTTTGCAGAAAAAGATGGTAAATCACCAGATATGTTGGTTGATGAATGGGATGTAGACACACAGACTAAGCAAAAATTATTAGAAATTCCAAGCCATGATGATGTTCTGGCACAGGTTTTTGCTAAATATCCGGTTGTTGCAGGGTTTGTTGGTTCTCCTGGATTTAAGGTTAACAGTCGATCTGTATCTGTTTTTGATCCTAAAGTTGAAATTAAAAATAAAGATAATGTGCTAAACCATGTTATGCCAGGGGTTATTGGAGCCCGTAATATTGAGAAACTGGAAACGGCGGCGCAATATCATGGTTATTTTGGTTATTATCAAGATACAGACAGTGCTATGGTTCGTCATGTTCCATTGTTTTTTAGAGCTGGTGAATATATATATCCAACGCTTGCCTTGGCAACTTTGAATGCAGCAAATGAATCTAACCATGTTTATGATATTGAAACGGATGCTTATGGCTTAAAAAGTGTTTCTTTGGAAGGTCGTTTTTCTATTCCAATTGAAAGCAATGGTCAATATAGAATTTATTATAGAAAGTACATAAATGATAAAGTGGCTGGGAGGTATATATCCGCTGTGGGTATATTAAATGAAAAAGAAATTCCTCAAAACTTAAATGCGGCTATGGTACTTATTGGAACAAGTGCTGCAGGGACCTTTGATTTACGTTCAACGCCTCTTGACCCAGTTGTTCCAGGCGTAGAAAGTCATATTCAAATGCTTGAAAGTATGTACTTAGGCGAACACTTAACAAGGCCGAGGGCAATGAAAGATTACGAATTATATGCACTTATCGGTTTGGGTGTGATTTTACTTCTTTCAGTGCATTACTTTGGAGCCCTTGTAGGTTTGGCTGTTTTTTCAATTCTGAATATATCGGTTTTGGCAACAGCGGCTTATTTCTTTATTAATGAACTGATATTGGTTGATGTGTCGTTTATTCTTTTATCGTTGTTTATTTTATATTTAGGGCAAAGCATTATTAAATATGCGATGGAAAGGGCTTCCAAGCGTGCAATAAGAAATGCCTTTAGTCATTACCTTTCACCGGAAATGGTAAAAATTGTATCGGAAGACCCTTCAAAGTTATCACTTGGGGGTGAGGAAAAGGAAATTACAGTTCTGTTTAGTGATATTAGGGGTTTCACAACAATGAGTGAGGGGTTAACGCCAAAGCAGTTAACAACTGTTTTAAATCGCTATTTAACCCCAATGACAGAAATTGTACAAAATCATAATGGTACTATTGATAAATACATGGGCGATGCAGTGATGGCGTTTTGGAATGCGCCACTTAATATTAAAAACCATGCATTTAAAGCATGTGCTGCTGCTTTAGAGATGTTGGCAAGGTTAAATAAATTAAATGAAGAACTTAAAAAAGATGGTTTGCCAGTTATTGATATTGGCATAGGCCTTAATACCGATACAGTCACAGTGGGTAACATGGGTTCAGACCAACGCTTTGATTATACAATTATGGGTGACGGTGTAAATTTAGGGTCACGGCTGGAAGGTCAGTGTAAAACATATGGTGTAAAGCTCATTATTAGTGAATCAACTTTCAATCAACTTTTGAAGGTGCAGGATGTATCTGCAATGTATTTAGATACAGTAGCTGTAAAAGGTAAAACGGACGCTGTTAAGATTTACAACCTTCTTTCATTGGATAAGCCAAGCGGTGAGATGCTGGAAAAAATCGAGCTCATGAAAAGGTTCTCAGTTGAATTTAAGTGTCAACAATGGGAAAACGCCTTAGAAACAATTAAAAGCGATTTAATTCCACTTACAGTGCGAGATATGTACATTGAAAGAATATCGGAACTGTCAAAGCAAGAATTACCTGAAAATTGGGATGGAGTTTATTTTGCAAGCACAAAATAAAACCTTAATTCATTAAAATTAATAAACGTGTAACTTTAAAGTCACGGTCAGCGTTTGCTGACCTTTTTATTTTTGTGATGATGATTTATTAATTGTTTTAAATATGTGTGCCAGTACTTATTAAAGCTGGGGTCTTTATGGAACTGTTCTTGGGTTGCTAGATAGCATATTTTTTATGCTAAAACCAGAGTTGTAATAATAAAGGGGGAATCAGGCAGGGATTTGAATTTGCGATGTTATTAAAGGTTGTTAATTTATGTGTTGAACAATGCCATGGCAATATAATTTTTACCTTTGAGGTGTATGTGTAAGGACTTTGTAATAAGAGGGGCTGTTGCGGCGCATTTTGTAAATAAACTAAGGCTGTATAAGTGCTTTCCTTGCATTTATACAGGATACATTTTCAAGTTTTTTAAATTTACCTAAATATGTGACTTTTGAATATGTTAGTGATTTGTTCAATGATTTGCTATTGAGTGGTTAATTTTATATAAGTTATTGATAAACAATATTTATTAAAAGTAAGTGAGCGCTAACACAACATTTTTGGGTTATTTGGTTAAATGTGATGATGTTTAAGGGTGTTTACATGTGTTTTTTGTTCTGGTTATCGTTGTGTATCGGTTGAACTTTTTATTTGTATTCTGAAGTTCAGGTGTGGCCTTAAATTGGCAATGCTCTAGTATTTTTTAGTCGTCCATTTCTATGAAATTTGTGATGGAATGAGAGGGAGTTATAGCCTCACTCTTGTAGCTGTAAATCTGTCCTTATTTGGATGGGGTTTTGATGTAATTGTATGTGTGATTTTTCAATAAACTTTCTTGTTTGTTAAGTTGTCATAAACAGGGTGTCCTTCATGATATTAAGACCTATTTTTTTATGAATTTTTTTGATGTTGTTGAAGGGGGAGTTCGTCGTTTTTATTCTGTTGCTCTTTGTCATCAACAACTTTTGTTTGGGATTATAAATAAATATAAACCAATATTAGTAATTAATTATTATTAAATGTAAATTTTTACTCTATCTTAATTTAAGATGTATTTTTTGAAATGTGTTGATTTGATTGCTTTGTGTACTGTTATAAGGGCTTTTAAAAAAGCTGACATATTATCAGTTGCAGTGCTCCTGAAAGTTGTTTAAATGACCTTTTGAGGGTTTTGGGTGGTTATTTTGTTTGCAGCCTAGAATGGTTTAGACTGTTCAGGATTGCATGTTACAAATAAAAAAAGCCCTCAATTTGAGGGCTTTTTTTGGACGGCCAAACTCTATTGACCATCATAGAAGTTATAAGGAGCCTTCTTTTCCATTGCTCGACGTCTCGCATCATTTATTTGCTGCTGAGAAGGGTCTCTCGGTATACCTAGGTTTTGACCTGGATGAATGAGGTCTGGATCATTTATTTGGCTTCTGTTTTCATCATAAATAAGAGGCCATTTCTTCCAGTCGCCATATATTTGATCTTGTCCAGAAATGCCAGACAATGAATCCTGTGGCTTAACTATGTAGTTGTTAGGGCGCTGTGGGTTGTAATATGCTTCATTTTGGCTTGGAAGTGGAGCTTCGTTTCTGTTTTCAATATAACCAGAAGAGCGTGTTACTTCACGTCCTTGCCCTTGCTGTTGATCAGCAAGTGTTGTTTCATAGCTACCAAATGCGTTATTTGAGTTTGTACTTTTGTGTGCTTGCACATAGTCATAATCGCCAATACGTGGCTGAACTTTATCGCTCGGTGCAGAAGCCCAGTTGCGCTTAGGCGCGCCAATCTGTGTTTTCTGTCCTGCTTTCCCTGTATTATCTAGGTTAAACGGGTTTACTCCTGCTTCACCAATATAAACATTCCCATCATATTTATCTAAAGCATTTAAATGTGCACGTCTTTCAATGGCAGCATAGCCTGTTGATGGGTCAATATTGCCGTTATAGCCATTACTGTTTCCGCTTTGATTGCTACCATAAGCGTTGTTATTTCTATGGCTTGGTGGTCTCCAGTTTGGGTCCTTACGCATAACGCGAGAAGAACTATCCATATGTTCAACTGCTTTTAAATCAGGTCTGGTGTAATAATTTGCCCAGCTTTCACCGGCTCTTTCATCATAATTTGGCGTTACAATGTGCTTAGGTGGAAGTGTGCGTTCAGGTGCCACAAGCGGCTTTTGGTCATGCCTGAATGTGAAGTAATTGTTGATCATATCTGAAATACCAGCTTGAGCGTTGCCTGCCAACATCGATGCTGACAACAAAGTTAATAAACTCAAAGACGTTCGTTTCATTATTTTCCATCACCTGTTATTATGGGTCCCACAGTTATTATGAAATCGACATAGTCTAAATAGCAACAAAGAAAGGGCAGTGCGTGGCAGTTATTGGTAAGTCTATAAGAGGTGTTGTGGCATTTATATTGCTTTTTATACCTGCAATAACGTATGGGGTGGATATAGAGGTGGCCGTAGGGCGTGGTCCTACAACTTTAAACCCCTTAAAGGCAACCGATGCAGCGTCGGTTCGTATGCTAAAATTAGTTGCGCCTGGTATTATTGAGTTAGATTCTAATTTTGAACCTACATCAAAGTTTTTAACTGTTTTTGGGCAAAGACATTATAAAGAATTTTATATGGAATTGAAGCCAAATGTAACATTTGGCGATAACTCAATTTTAACTTTAGATTTTATAAAAAAATACTATGAATCCATTTTAGATGAAACAAATGCATCACCTTTAAGAGGGGCATTTAAGGATGTAGAACGCATAGAAATCCAAGGTAAAAGGTTGACGATTCACCTTTCAAAACCAAATCCATTTTTCTGGAGTGCTTTAGAGGTTTCTTTGGCTAAATTTAATGCTAATAGACCAGAAATCCCTGTTGGGCTTGGTATATATAATGTTGAATCATTTGATGATTATGGGAATCTTGTTTTGAATCGTCTGGACGGAAGTCAACGTCTTGTTTTCAATGTTATTAAAGACCCTGTTGTGCGTTATTTGAAGTTAGATCGAGGTGAGATTGATATTATTCATAACGATGTGAGTGAAGAGATTTTAGGTTACGGGCTTGAAAATGGTTATAAAATTATAGAATCCCCTGCGACTTCTTATACCTATATGGGCTTTTTAATGGAAAGTGGTAAAACTGCAGATTTTAAGGTTAGAACAGCTATTTCATATGCTATCAATCGCGGTGAAATAGTGAAGCATTTGCTAGGTGGTCGTGCCATGCCAGCTTATAGCCTGCTTTCAGAAGATCATCCAGCACATTATAGGGCTGATATCCATACATATAACCCAGAAAAAGCTAATGAAATTTTAGATAAAGCTGGTTACAAAAAAGACGTTGATGGGATGCGGTTTAAATTGCGTTTAGCCATTACAAGTAACCCTTTTATTCAAAGGATAGCACAAATTATTCAACAGGATTTAAAAGCTGTTGGTATTAATGTTGATATTTCTTCATCTGAATGGGGAACTTTTTATGGAAATATTAAAAAGGGTAATTTTGAAAGTTATATTTTAACATGGGTTGGCCGCTTCCAAAGTGATATTTATTATAACCTTTTCCATTCTTCTATGATGCCACCAAATGGCGCAAACCGTGGGCGTTATAGTGATGAAACGATGGATAAATTGCTTGAAGCTATGATGAAAGAAACAGACGATGAAGAGCGCCATAAAGTTGTTGGAATGGTTCAGAAATGGCAAGAAAAAGATATGATTTATGTTCCGCTGTGGAAACGTAGTCATGTGGCTTTAGTAAGGCCAGAAGTGAAGGACTATTTTATGTTGCCAGATGGTGGATATGAAGGATTGGTAAATACGTCTAAGTAACTTCAATTTTGTTGTTTAGCGTATGAAATATATACGCACCAAATGCGAAAGAATACGCAAAAATACGCAAAAAAGCTGAAGAATAGGAAAAAGCCCTTTAAAAAAGGGCTTTTTTTGTGGTTTTAATGCTGTTAGATAACAGGTTAAATTTGTGGTGCCGCGTGGCGACCTAATGTTGAAATAGAAAGTGTACTTTTATCGGTCATTGTGTCTGCAGCGGCTTTAATGTCGTCTACAGTGATTTTTTCAATATCCGCTACAATTTCCTCAACAGGCATTTGACGACCATATAAAAATTGATTTTTTGCCATACGACCCATACGAGAGTCGGTGGATTCGAGTGACATTTTAAGCCCTGCAATTAAACCGATTTTAGCACGGTTAATTTCGTGCTCGGTCATGTCGTTTTTAAGGCGTTCTATTTCTTCTTGCACGACTTGGATGGTTTCTTCCACTTGTGAGGCATCTGTGCCTGCGTAAATGCCGAAATTACCGCAGTCGCTATAGCTGGCAAGGTAACTGTAAATGCTATAAGCCAAACCACGCTTTTCACGGATCTCTTGGAACAGTCGTGACGCCATGCCGCCCCCTAAAATGGAGGTGAAGATGTTTGCTGCATAGAAATGAGGGTCAACACTGGACATAGCGTTGTAACACATCACAATGTGGGACTGTTCAAGGTCTTTGTGTGTGTGAATAACCCCTGTGTGATACTCAGGCGTTATAATGGCTTTTTTGTTATTTACTTTAAGTTTGTTAAAGTATTTTTCGCACAGGGCGACAAAATCTTTGTGGTTAACATTACCCGATGCACTAATAACCATATTTTGTGGATGGTAATAGCTTTCCATGAATGTTTTAAGCTTTGCAACACTCATGTTTGTAATGGATTGTTTGTTTCCTAAAATGGACCAACCCATTGCTGAATTTGGGTAGATTGTTTTTTGTAAATTGTCGAAAACAATTTCTTCGGGTTCGTCTAAACTTGCTGCAAGTTCTTGTAAAATAACACCTTGTTCACGTTTAAATTCTTCCTTTAAAAAGGTAGGGTTTTGCAATATATCGCTTAACATGTCCACGCCTAATTCGGTGTCTTCTTTAAGCAGTTTTAAGTGGTATGCTGTTGTTTCGCGCGAAGTATAGGCATTAATAGCGCCGCCTACATCTTCAATTTCAGCTGCAATGTCTTCAGCTGTACGTTTGTCGGTTCCTTTAAAGGCCATATGTTCTAAAAAGTGTGCAACACCCGAGTTTTCTTCATTTTCTGTGCGCGAGCCAGTGCGCACGTAAACACCCATGCTTATGCTTTCAACATGTGGCATGTGTTCGGTTGTAATAGTTAAACCATTACTAAGCTTTGTTTCGTTGTATATTTCCATAAGGGGACTCTTAGACCTTATTTTAAAGATTGTCCAGTATATATTGGCGCACAAGTTCAGCATCTGGCGGTAAAATATCGAAAACTTCTTCTGTTTTCATCATTTTATCAAGCTCATCATCGAATAGAAGTTCTTTAGCTGTGGCTTCTTTTAAGGCGCTTGGGAACTTTAAAGGGTGTGCGGTTGCAAGGCTTACAATAGGCTTTAACTCAGGGTGTTTTTTCGCCGCAGCTAAGCCAACAGCTGTGTGCGGGTCAATGAGAATATTATGTGTAAAATCACTTTCGGACATCATTTTTAAAGTATCCACTTCACTAATACTTTCAGCTGAAAAGATGCTTCGGGTTTCATCAATTTGTAAATCGTTAATTTTTGGCAAAGCTTTATGCTGTTTAAATTCACGCATTGCATGTTTTAAAACATCGCTATCACGCCCATAAATATCAAAGAGTAAGCGTTCAAAGTTTGAGGCAATTTGAATGTCCATGCTTGGGGAACGTGTGGGTTTAACCGCATGGCTTGAATAGTCATTGTTGTTGATAAAGCGGGTTAAAATGTCGTTGCTGTTGGTTGCCACAAGAATGGACTTAATCGGTAAGCCACATTGCATTGCTAAATAACCTGCAAAGGCATCGCCAAAGTTCCCTGTTGGTACAGAAAAGCTAATTTCTTTACCTGGCACAACATCACGTAAGCGTGACCAAGCAAAGAAGTAATAAACCATTTGTGGTAAAAGCCTTGCCCATGAAATGCTATTAATGGACGTGGCGTTAATTTTTTCTTTAAACGCAAGGTCTGAAAACAGTTCTTTCACAATGTTTTGGCAATCATCAAAGGTGCCTTCAATGGCAATGGGGAAAATGTTTTGACTGCCAGACGTTGTCATTTGCATGCGTTGAATGGCGCTGGTGCGATTGTGTGGGTACAACATAAATACATTGATATTATCGCTATTTTTTAAACCTTCAATGGCCGCAGGGCCTGTGTCGCCCGATGTGGCGCCAATAACCGTTGCATTCGTGCCTTCTTCTCCTAATGTATATTCAAGGATAGGGCCAAGAAACTGCATGGCAATATCTTTAAAGGCGAAGGTTGGGCCATGAAAAAGTTCCATAATCCATGTATCTTCTTCATATTGAATAAGTGGGGTAACTTCAATGTCATTAAACTTGCCATACGCTGTTTTGATAATTTGAGATAAAATATCACTTGGTACACTGTCACCAATGAAGGGTGACATGATTTTATCGGCAATATCTTCATATGATAAAAAGGAAAGTTCTTCCAATTCCTCGCGTGAGAACTTTGGGTAAGATGCTGGCACGTAAAGCCCACCATCAGGTGCTAAACCATCTAAAACAGTTGTTCTAAAGTTGACTGGGCCAAAGCCTCTGGTTGAAATGTAATGCACTGTTTCCCCTTGAAAAAATTTTTATTCATTATAACGAAAAGCGTAATTAACGTACAACAGAGAAATGAAAACTCTATAAAGAAGTTTATAATTGTTCAATGAGTTTAAGCTTTTCAGCAACAATTTTTGCGCGCTTTAAAGCTTCTTTGTAGAACATCATTTTATCGTCTTTAATACAATCAAGTTTTATAGCTTCTTCTGGGCTGAAAAATTTTGGCATACCCACTTCCATAGATTCTGAAGGGCTTCCAATATCGCTTACAATTCCCCAGTAAAACATAAGGTTTGATGTGGGGAAGGGGTATGGGTAATTGGCTGGTGGGTTTTCACCTTCAAGGGTAATTTCAACATAGCCAAGTTGGCCCATCATGTCTGTGTGTGTGCCACATTCTTCAAAAAGTTCACGCCCAATGGTTTCTTCCGGTGTTTCTGCACGTTCACGGTGCCCACCAGGGATATCCCAACCACGGCTATAAACTTGCGCCAGCAAAAGGTCTTCGCCTTTAAAGGCAAATATAAAAGAAGATGAAACGTCCGCAGGGTTTAGCTTACATTCAGCATCTATAACCATTTTGGCACTGTGTGCGTGAGGTAGCCATTTTAATTGAATGTTTTCTTGCGTTGTCATCTTATAAAGCCCTTTTCATTAAAAAACCCTCCGTGTGGAGGGTTTTCATATTACATAAGGTAAACGGCGAGGTAAAGACCTAACCATACCACATCAACAAAGTGCCAATACCATGCAGTGGCTTCAAAGTAGAAGTGCTGTTTATCGCTAAAGTCACCTTTGTTCATACGGCGCCAAACAGCAACCAACATTAATGAACCAACAAGAACGTGGAAACCGTGGAAACCAGTTAACATGTAGAATGTAGAACCGTAAACACCACTGTCCATATCAAATAAAGCGTGGCTATATTCAACCATTTGTAAGGCTAAGAAAATGAAGCCTAAAACAAATGTAAGTAATGTGAATGTGCGTGCTTTTAACATGTCCTTGTCCATAATAGCGTGATGGGCAATTGTAATCGTTGCGCCAGATGTTAAAAGAAGCAATGTGTTGATGGTTGGCAGTGCAACATCAAGCGTGAAGATGTTTTCTGGTGGCCATACAAAGGCGTGCCCACGTAAGAAGAAATATGCCGCAAAGAATGCTGCGAAAAACATAGCTTCAGAAACAATGAAAAACAGCATGCCGTAACGGTTTGCAATGTCTAACACTTGTACTTTTTCTTTAAAGCCACGTTCACGGCTTTCATTAACAAGGTCCATAAACCACTTACCAGTTCCATAAACTGTAAGTGCAAGACCGTTTAGCATCATAATTTCGCCCACAAGTTCAGATACACCAAAGCTTGCAGCATGTAAAAATGCAATTAAACCAAAAGCCAATAAGCCAACACCGATGCAAGAAAGGGGTGACCATAAGCTGTTACCTGGAATGTGAAAGTCATGATCGTGTTCGTGATGTGCCATGAGTTTGTCCTTTATTCTTATATTTATTAGTGTTTAACTTCGCCTTTAACGTGCGGCTTTTTAGCATAATATTCTTCATTTGCAGAAGGGTTTACAAGTTCTGAGTTTTTCAGTTTTAAACCTTCGTAAGAACCTTCAATACGGCCATCTTTTTCGAATGTGTCAAAGTATGGGTCGTATTTTGTGTGACCTGTTGATCCAAGGTAGGTTGCCATTACAAAGAAATAAATAATTGCAAATACAACAACTGCACCTGTGCCAATAGCCATTAGCTTGAGTGTTTTTTGATATTCCTTGATGAGAGCATCTTTATCATAATGTAATTTTTTAGCCATTTTTCACCTCTTATAAAATAGCAGCAACACAAGCCAGCATAATCACTAAAACACCTAGAATGAAGCCATAAACTTTGTTGCTTTTTTTCTTGTTGCTCATGTACTCAACAGGGCTCATATCGCCCTGTGAGTATTGAGTTGATTTTACGTTAGACATTGAATTGTCCTCCTTATTTCACAACTGGAATTTTAGTGAAGTTGTGGTCTGTTGGAGGGCTTGGAATTGTCCATTCCAATGTTTCACCTTCCCAAGGGTTGTCGCCCGCTTTTTTACCTTTTTTCAGTGAGTAGAACACGTTGTAAACAAGCAGAATTTGAGCTAAACCAAAACCAATTGCGCCAATAGTACTTGCAATGTTTAGGTCTGTGTAAATTGGGTTGTAGTCGGCAATACGACGTGGCATACCCATTAACCCCATGAAGTGCATTGGGAAGAATGTTAGGTTTAGGAAAATGAACGTTAACCAGAAGTGCCAGTTACCAATACGTTCTGACATCATACGGCCAATCATTTTAGGGAACCAGTAGTAAACACCGCTCATGATAGACATAAAGCTACCCGCTACGAATACATAGTGAATGTGTGCCACAACATAGTATGTATCGTGAATCATATAGTCCACAGGTACAGCGGCACAGAATACACCTGAAAGGCCACCTAATGTGAACAATGCAATGAAACCAACGGCAAATTTCATAGCGACTGTGAAGTTGATAGAACCACCCCACATTGTTGCAAGCCATGAGAAGATTTTAACACCCGTTGGAACTGCAATTAACATGGTCATGGTCATGAATGCTGTTTGCGCTACAATGTCCATACCAACCGTGTACATGTGGTGTGCCCAAACAATTAAACCAAGAACGGCAATAGCAGCTGTTGCCCACACCATCGGTGCGTAACCGAAAATTTTCTTTTTAGAGAAGGTTGATACAACTTCAGAAATAATACCAAACCCTGGTAAAATCATAATATAAACCGCTGGGTGAGAGTAGAACCAGAAAATGTGCTGGAACAGTACAGGGTCACCACCACCTGCTGGGTTGAAGAAAGATGTGCCAAAGTTACGGTCTGTGAGCAACATGGTAATTGCACCCGCTAAAACAGGTGTACCTAAAAGCATAAGCCACGCTGTTACCAACCAAGACCATACAAATAAAGGCATTTTCATCAACGTCATGCCAGGGGCACGCATGTTTAAAATGGTCACGATGAAGTTAATCGCACCTAAAATAGAGCTCGCACCTGCTAAGTGAACAGCTAAAATCCACATATCAATACCAGCACCTGAAGAATAGGTTGCGTTGGTAAGCGGTGGGTAAATTGTCCAGCCAGCAGCGTTTGCACCACCAGGAACAAAGAATGAAAGAACCATTAAAAGCGCCGCAAAAGGAACAATCCAGAAAGTCCAGTTGTTAAGGCGTGGGAAAGCCATATCTGGTGAGCCAATTAAAATTGGCACCACATAGTTACCCAAGCCAACAAAGGCAGGAATAATCGCAAAGAAAATCATGAAAGTGGCGTGCATAGCCGTCATTTTGTTGAATGTGTCCGCGCTTAATCCAACGTTAAATTCTTTACCCATAATCTCCCATGAGTTTGTGAAAAGCTGCATGCCAGGTTGGATTAATTCTAAACGAATTGCCTCTGCCAATGCTCCACCAAGAAGGAAGAAAATAAGCGCACTCATTAGGTACATTTTACCGATATCTTTATGGTTTACCGTTGTAAAATAATACATGAAACCTTTTTTCTCTGCTGCCGCTGTGGCCATGAATATTCCCTTTTTATTTTTTATGTTCATCATTTTTGTATAAAAATCGCCTTAATATATCACTTTTTCTTTTTAAACCAAAGCACAGAATGAAGAAAAAGCTAACTGTTTAAGTTAGCTTTTGTCATTCGTTATTGAAGGTCATCATCTTGAAATTCACTTTGTCCATGTTTGTGAAATTTTTCACGTCTTTTAAACTTTTTACAAGTGATGGCAGGTTTTTTGAGTTTACCTTTTAAATGTAACACGTAAAGCGTTGTTGGAATGGCAATAATGCACATTAAGGTAAAGGCAAGGCCAATGTGAGTGAATAGGTGAGACATAGGTCACCTCCGAGGTTCTGAAATAAAAATAAAGGTATGTGAATAAAGGTATTCTATTCTCTTTGTGTTATTTAATAAAGCTTATTCAATATATTTTTGAATAAGGCGCTGTTCAAGCGATGTTAAAATTTCATAGGAAATGGTGCCGCTGTTATTTGCATGGTCTTCTAAGGTTTGGTGGCTTCCTATAATTTCTGCCATATCATTTGTGGAGACTTTTTCTGTAATATCCGTGATATCCACACAGGTTAAATCCATTGAAATGTTGCCCACTAAAGGTGCTTTTTGCCCTTTTATGTAAACATACCTTGTTTGGCCTTTTTGGCGTAAAAGCCCATCAGCATAACCGTAAGAAAGTGTGGCAATAAGGCTGTCTTTTTTAGCTGTCCACGTGCTGTTGTAACCAACGCTTTCGCCTTTTTTGACTTCTTGTATTTGTATGATATTTGCTGTGAGAGAAACCACTTGTTGCATTGGGTTTTGGGTATTTGGTGTGGGGTTTCCACCGTAAAGGGCAATGCCTGGGCGGGTGAGGTTGAAATGATTTTCAGCGCCTAAAAAAATACCAGAAGAATTGGATAAGCTGTGTAAGCTGTGCGGAAAATAGGGGGTTATTTCTTTAAATAAATTCAACTGTTCCGTATTTTTTGGGTTGGAAGGTTCTTCAGAACTACAAAAATGGGATAAAATAAGGGTTGGCGTTTTACCTGCTTTTTTGCAAATCTTTGAAGCTATATCTGCTTTTTTCCAGCTTATGCCAAGGCGGTTCATACCTGTGTCAAATTGAAGGGCAAAGGTTGTTTGAGGTTTTGAAACAAAGTTTTTTAAATCTTCAATACTTGAAAGGATAGGGGTGATGCCGTGTTTGATATAATTTTCATGGTCACCTGCGTGGTAGCCATTCAAAAGGTATATTTCAGCCTTTGGGGCAACCGTTCTTACTTTTAAAGCTTCGCTTAAATAGGCTACAAAAAAATGGCGGCAACCTGTTTTATAAAGTGATTCACTCACCTTTTGAATGCCAAGGCCATAAGCGTTTGCTTTAACAGCGGCACCGCATAGGTTTGAGGATAGCTTATTTAAAATCTGCCAGTTTCGGCAGAGGCTTTTCAGGTTAATGGTTAGGGTAGGCTCTTTCATAAACTTAGCTTACACTAAAAAAGAAATGAAAGTAAAACAGTTACTCTTCCGATTCAAAAAGTGTGTATGAAAAATTAATGGTGTGAATACCTTCAGGCAGATTTTCTGTTACAAAAAAGCTGAGCGGTAGATTCACTTCTTCATGGGGTGGGTAATATTGTTCTTCAAAGCAAAAACACTGCTGAAGATCAACATATTCGGTTACATCGCCAAACTCACCTTCGGTTGAAAGGGCGATCATTGTGTGAATAGCCATACCGTTCATACCTTCGCTCGATTCGTTCTTGGCTGTATAAGCCGTTAAAAGCGGTTCGTTTAAGCGCACTTTAACTTTACGGCTTACAGGGGCAAGTGTTACAGGCACGCCTGCGGCTTCATGGGCAATGAACCGAATGGTAATTTCACGGTCTTGAATTTCACCCATCGGCAAACTGTCACCGTCATTGGTGGCCACTTTGGCCAGTGGAATGCCTACAAGTTGGCAAAATGCTTCATATAAAGGCACAAAAGCATAAGAAACACCAAACATGCCAATGCCCACAAAAAGGAGAATTGTTAAAAGTTTTTTGTTCGATTTTTTGTTTTTCATATTGTTTCTTAATGTTTGTTGTTTTTATTTTAAATAAAGGTATCTACCACCATAGCTGCAAATAAAAATGCAAGGTAGTAAAGCGAAAACATAAAAACGTCCATCGCGCGGTCAATGCCTTTATCATGCATCAGCTTGTAAGCTTTGTATAACCAAACAGCGCCTAAATAAGTGGCTGCAATAAAGTAAATAAACCCTAAATGCCCCCATAAGCCAATGGAAAGTGTTACAGGAATAAGGATAAGCATGTAATAAACAATTTGCACTTTTGTTTCATCTTCGCCTTTAACGCACGGTAGCATTGGAATTTTTGCGTTTTGATAATCTTCACGCTTTTTAAGGGCTAATGCCCAAAAGTGTGGCGGTGTCCAAAGGAAAATAATAAGAAACATTGCCCAAGGCATCCAGCTGGATACGTCATTTTGAATGGCTGCCCAACCTACAACAGGTGGAAATGCGCCAGCTGCACCGCCAATGACAATGTTTTGAACAGTACGACGCTTTAAAAACATGGTGTAAATGAAAACATAAAACAAATAACCTGCGGTGGCCATACAAGCGGTTAAGGGGTTTACCATAACACTTAATAAAACATGTGCGAAGACACCCCAGAAAATACCGAGAAATAGCACTGTTTTAGGTTGCATGCGACCAGCTGGAAGAGGACGGTTTTGCGTGCGCTTCATAACTTGGTCGATGTCGCGGTCGTACCACATATTTACAGTGTTGGCACCACCTGCACTTAAACATAAACCAATGGTTCCCCAAAAAAGAGCATTAAAACTTAAAAGGTCGGTGTTGCCTTTGCTTGCAACCAACATTGCGCCCACACATGTAATGGCTAACAAAACAATAATGCGTGGCTTCATCAGCCTGAAAATATCAAAAAAGCTTTGTGATGTTAAAGTCATTTATGGAAAGAACCTCCCACACCGTAGCGCAATTTGCAAAGTGCACCAACGGATGCAAGAATAATAAGTGTGCCCCATGCAAGGTGGAAAACGCTCATGCCTTTGTAGGCCCATGCATAGTGACTGAAACTATAAAGTAGAATAATGCCAATAATCACTTGTCCAAACACAATGATGTTTAAGCCTTTTGCTGTTTTTTTGTAAACAGCATCTGCGTTTTTAGATGTAAAGAATAGGCTTAAGCTTACAATCAAGGTTATAAGTGCGAAGATACGGTGCTTCATGTGAAGCATGGCTTGAAAGTCACCTTTTGGCATAAATTCGCCGTTACAAAGTGGTAAACCACCGCAAATACCACCTGAATGCGATGTGGAAACCATAGCCCCTAAAAGCATGGTTATGAATGTGCTGATAAATAAAGCCCACACATTTATTTTAAACTTTTTAGGTGCAGGAATAATTTCATTATTGCTTGCTAAGGCAATTGCAATTTTTTTACGAGAAACAATTAAAGCTGCAAATAAAAGCATGGCATTACCAAGATGGATGGCCACAGTCCAGTGAATATTACTAAGAAGAACAGTAATCATGCCCAGCTTTACTTGAAGGAATAAAATAATAATGGTGATTAAAGGCCACATAAAAATGCCTTTGTGCGTTTTGCGGTTTTTAAAGCTTAAAACGGCAACAGCTAAAATAAGAAAACCTAAAACAGCTGCAAGCAAGCGGTGGAACCATTCTAAAAATACCTGCCAGTTAGTGTAACCCCAGCTTTCTTCCACTGGGAAAGGGAATGCTTTACCATAACACATTGGCCAGTCAGGGCATGAAAGCCCAGCATCATAAACGCGTACAGCGGCACCAATAACAATAACAGCATAAGTTAAAACCATTGCAAGGCTGGTGATTTTTAATAATTTATTCATATAAAATTCCTTTTGTTAGCGTCCACATCATAGGAAAAAAGGCACTTAAAGAAAAGTTTTTTTCAAAAAAATTAAATAAAGGGCTTGAAAAGCATTTAAGGCAGCATTAAAACCTTTTTTGCAAATACTAAAACTTAATCGTTTCTTCAGGCATCGAACATTTTTCACCTGATTTTCTTACCACCGGTATCGGACAATAGTAGCTGTTGAAGATTATAGCAAACTTGTCGGCGCATTCTTTTTTGATTTAAGCACAGCTTAATATCACGCGCTTTTTATCTCTGGTTAATACACGTCGTCTATTTTTTACGTGTTATTTGGTTTTATGTTTTTTGCATTCATGGGTTTGCTATTGTGGGTTTTATTAACTTGCGAAAATAACAAACTGCGTTCTTTAAACCCAGCCCCAATTCCATTCTGGGGAGTTGAGGTTATTTAACTTAGGAGCGTTTCCTATGGCACGAGCATCGCCAATGAACACCAACAAAAAATTTCGATAAAACCTGGTCTGCGCCGGTCTGCACTACATCTTTGGTGTAGACAGTGAGAAAAATGGATTTTTCTCTGGCTGTTTCAATGGACAAGCAAAACCCTCCTTTTGGAGGGTTTTGTGCTTTCTAGTACGGCTTTATATGTATATAGCTTATTGATAGAGTTTAGGTTTAGAAGTGTTCTAACTTTGATGCTCATATTTATAATGTTTAAGCGCATGATAGAAAGTCTTGCTGCAAGTGTGGCTAAAAACCTTGTAAATGCCTTACTTGGAGATTGACGGCGCTTATACCGTAACGAAACAAAAAAAAACCTCTCAATTGAGAGGTTTTTTATTATGTGTAATAATTACATTGTAAGCTCTTTAAGCTGGGCCATTGTCATTGGCTCTAAGCCTTCTTCACTACGTTGTTTGTTTACCCATTTCACGTAATCTTCTTGGCTTACAGCGTGAATTGCAAAGTACATGAATCCATGTGCTGCGCCACAAAGTTCTGCGCATTGGCCAATGTATGTACCTTCTTTTGGGATGTTAAACCATTGGTAGTTAATACGGCCAGGCATTGCGTCAATCTTCACAATTAGTTCAGGCACGTAAAAAGCGTGGATAACATCACGAGATGTTACGTGAACACGTACGTTTGTGTTTACTGGTACAACAAGTTCTTTTACAGAAAATGAGTCGTTAAACTGTGTAAGGTCTTTTAACCAAGGCTTTGTTTTCTTTGCAACTTCAAGGTCAAGTTCAGGTGCTGAAATTTCCAGATCTGGGTAGTCAAAGTCCCAACCGAATTGGTAAGCAATTACCTCAACATCTAAACCTGCTTCTGGCATAGAGCGGATAAAACGCATGCCATCGAATGATTTCCAAGCAATAATTGCACAAATAATAGCAGGAACAGTTAGCCAAAAAATTTCAAGCGGTGTGTTGTGTGTAAACTTTGCCGCTTTTGGGTTCTTCTTGCGACGGAATTTGAAAATAGCGTAAACAATAACAGCTTGAACACCAATAAAGATAATCGCCGTAATCCAGAACATAAAGTTGTAAATGTCATTTACTTTATCAGCAATAGGGCCTGTTGGGTTGTTAAAGCCACCAGGGTGAACTGTACCTGCAAAGGCTGCTGCTGTTGTTAATGTTAGGACGACGAGAGCTAGCGCTGTTAATTTCTTAAGCATTCTTGCGATTCCTTAAAGGTTTATTTGTTTTTCGTTTTTAAAAGCGAAATCATTCTATATTGAAAGCGCTTTATTGTCACTTCTTTATTAGCTTTGTTCATAATATTCAAAAAAACGTGATAGTCCAGCACAAACCGCTGTATCTGCACGCAATATAAAGTTACCAAGTCCAACAGGCGTGACATTGATGCATGATTTTAGCCAATTGCGTTCGCTGGAGCTAAAGCCACCTTCAGGGCCAACCAGTAAGGCGTCGCCACTTTTCGAATGGTTTTCAGCGTTCCATTTTCCGCCCACATGTTCAGCGCACCAAAATACTTTTCCGCCAAATTCGGGGATAATGTTTTGTAGGTGAGACGCTTTGTGGAGCTTTGGTATTGTAAGGCGTTCGCATTGTTCCGCTGCTTCAACAAGCAAGGACGTGACACGTTCTTCATTTACTTTGTCTGAAACAGTGTAATCGCTCATAATAGGGATAATATCTGTAACACCAAATTCAGTTGCTTGGCGGTAAATTCTATCCATGGCGTCTTTTTTCACTAGGCAAGCAAGAAGATAAACTTCTTGAGGTTTAGGTTGAGGCTTTAAAATGGAGTTGATGTGAATTTCTTTACAGCTGTCGTCCATAATTTCAGCTTCAAACAAGCCATCTTTCCCGTTGAAAAGGGCAAGTTTGTCACCTTTTTTTTGGCGTAGGACACGGCTAAGGCGACGGCTAACCTCTTTCGGCGGGTTTAAAGCACCACCTAAGGAAAGGGGCGTATCAATGTAAAGTTGTTTTAATTTTGCCATTTTTTGTAAGTTTTATGCTGTTTTTTGTTTTACGTTAACGCTTGGCCAGTTTTTTAAGCGTGCGCCAAGTTGGCTGATGACTTCACCTGCAATTGTGTGGCCTAGTTCTAGGCCGCCTTGAGCATCACCTTCAAGGTATTTGCAGAAGAAGCCAGCGGCAAAGGCGTCGCCTGCACCTGTGGCATCTAGCATTTTTTTAGGTGTGGTTTCAACAAATGTTTCAACGCCTTTTGAATATAAGCTTGCGCCTTTTTCGCTTTTTGTAACCAGTAGGTCAATGCTGTTTAGCTTTGCCTCAAGAGCTGTTCTTTTTTCCTCTGGAAGTTTTGCGATATATTCTTGTAACAGTTCAAACTCTTCTTCGTTTGCGATGAAAAGGTCAATTTTTGGAAGGATGGTTTCCATAATAAAGCTGTGTTGAGCGTGAATGATAAAGTCAGCGCTGATGGTGAAAGCTACTTTGCAATGGCACCGAGGTGCTAACTCAAGTGCTGTTGTAACCGCTGAAGTTTGGTCTAGCAGTGTGTAACCTTCTAATAAAAGCCAGTTACTTTTGTTTAGTGTTTCTTCTTGAACCATTTCAGGTGTAATAAAGGCTGTAACACCACGCGAAACAAATGTGCGTTCACCATCTGGTGTGATGAGGACGAAAATTTCCATTGTACGTGAACCTGTTTGAGGTTCTGGCATTTCAACTTTTGCGGCTTCCATTTCTGCGTGGAAATGCTTCCCTGCGGGGTCTTGTCCAACATGGCCAATGAAGTAAACATGCTTGTGCATTTTACCAAGTGCCCAAGCTGTGTTAGCGCATGAACCACCTGCTTCCATGCCTACAAATGTGCATTCATCAGCAATTTTCATGAAGGTTTCAGCGTCCACAGGGTTAAAATCTGCCTTGTTGAGGTTGTACTTTGTCAGTATGTCTTCTTCAACGTGCGTTAAAATATCCACTGGTGAGTTACCCATAATTGTGATGTCGTACATTTTCTAAGCCTTTTTGAATTTTTATTTCTATAATGTTTTAGCATGGAATAGAAAACATTTCTAATTTTTTACATAAAAACCATAGCGCACAACAAAGAACCCCAAATAAGAGGTCAAAAAATAAGAAGATGTTCGCCGTGGTTAGGCGATTTTTTAATGCATAAAAGGTATGACCTTTTAAGGTCACAGGTGTTTCTTTTAAATGTTGAGGTGTTTCGTTTTTTTTTGCGTTAGATTGGTTTGTTATATTAAGAGTGGGAATTGTGCATATATAAAGATGTTTCGAATAGATGTTTCGGCACAATAAAAGAATGAAAATGCGCAAAAGCGCTTAAAAAAGCAGTGCTTTAAAGTTAAAGATTTATAAATGTGTATGTGTTTCTTTTAAATATAGGCTTATTTAAGCACAGGGATATCTGAGTTGTATAGAGAGAGGCTTTTGAAAGGTCTGTGGGGGTGTGGCACAAAAATAACGAATGAGGGGCAGCTTTTAACTGTTAAAGATAATATCTTTTGGCTGAGGCTTTACGGTTTCATGTTCGAAGTAAGGCACTTCAGGTTCAGCGTTTTGGAGTGCATTTTCTTGTTCACGCATGGCACGAATCATACGTGTTAAACCAATACTCCCTGTTGATCTTGGGAAAAATTCTAGGGAAAGAAATTCGCCAAGTTCTTTTTCTACACGTTTTTGTCCAAATGTTTCAAAAAGTGTTTTAGCAAAGTTGCCATCTTGCATTTGGTAAAAGCGTTCGCGCATGTTTTCTGGGTTTGTAGCACGTTCAGAAGCACCAATTGTTTCCATACCAAATAAAATAACGTCGGATGATTTAACGTGACCTTCGTCACGTTTGGCATACCAAGAGCGGTTGATGCTGTTTGGCATGTCCGTCACCACTGTTACAGGGCTTACATTTTGGCCAATCAGTGTTTCAGTTGCTGCGTCAATTTGTTTAACACCTAGGTCAAGGGTTAAATTGTCATATGTGAATTCTTTGTATTTTGACATATCAAAGTCAAGGTGTTCTAGCAGTTCACGTTGAAGATTTACCATGCTTTGAATGCCACCAGCCATTTCAAAGTCAAAAATTGGGAAAATGTTTTCGTGACGACCAGGAACTGGGTTTTTGTGTTGTCTATAACTGGTTGAGCAACAGAAAACGCCTGGTAAATGTGGGTTTTTAAGCAGTTCAAACTCTAACCACATGTGTGTGGTTTGTGGCAGAAGATAGTTTTCGCCTTCATAGTTATAGGTGGTGATGGTTGAAACATCGTCGGCGATGGTTAGGAAGCTTTGGCGTGGGTTTGGGTGGAGTTCAATGAACCCACGGGATGTGAAGAATTCTCGTAGTCTAGATACAGTTTTGTGATACCAGTAAGAATTAACGTTTGCCAAAATGTCCTCAATCTTTGTTCATTTCGTACTGCAAAATAGGACAAATTGTTCTAAAAGAAAAGCTTTTTGTGTTGAATTTACAAGGTTTGTTATTTTTTTATCACAAATTTATTGGATATTCTTTTGTAAAAAGGTTAGTTTTTGCCATATGAAAACAGATTTTGAAAATTTAAATATACTACAGGTTACGGCTGCATTGCATGAAGGCGGTGTAGAACGTGGTACGGTTGAAATGTCCCGCTTTTTGGTGAACCAAGGTTGTGGCAGTTTTGTAGCAAGTTCTGGCGGTCAAATGGTGGAAGAACTAACCCGTGAAGGTGGCGTTCATTTTAATCTCCCATTGGTTTATCGAAACCCCTTTTCTATACTTTATAGTGCATTTAAACTTAAAGGTTATATTCAGCGTAATCATATTAAGTTGGTTCATGCACGCTCGCGCGCACCTGCTTGGGCAGCGTACTTGGCTGCAAAGTGGACAGGGACACCTTTTATAACAACCTTCCACGGTGCACATAAAATTCAAAATAAATTTAAGCATTTTTATAACAGTTCTATGGTGCGTGGGCTTCGTGTGGTGGCTATTAGCCAGTTTATAAAAGACCATGTTATTGAAAATTACGGCATTGAAGCGGAAAAAATTGACATTGCTTGCCGTGGTGTGGATTTAAAAAAGTTTGATGTGAATCAATTCTCCCGTGAGGATGTGGAGGCTTTAAAAGAAAAATGGGGCTGTGAAGGTAAATTTGTGATAACCCTTCCAGGTCGTTTAACGCGTTGGAAAGGTCAATTGTCCTTTTTAAAAGCGCTTAAAGAAATTGAAAGCGATGATTCATGGCATGCATTGCTTGTGGGTGGCGCCAGTAAAAAGAAAAATTACCTTGAAGAGGTAAAAGCTGAAATTGAACGGTTGGGTTTAATTTCTCGTGTCACATTAACAGGTGGACAAAAAGATATTGCACCTTTTTATGCTATGAGCGATGTGATTGTTTGCCCTTCATTGCAACCCGAAGCTTTTGGTAGGGTGCCAATTGAAGCAGGTGCTATGAAGAAACCCATTGTGGCTGCGGGGCATGGTGGCGCATTGGAGACAGTAAAAGACAATGAAACCGGTGTGTTGTTCCCTGTGGGCGACCATGTAACTATGGCGAAAATACTACTAAGGTTTATAAAAGGTGATATTAAAACAACCGAAATGGGTAAAAAAGGCTATGAATGGGTTTTAAACTCATTTACCTTGGAACGTATGTGTGAGGCGGAGTGGTCGGCTTACCTTAAAGTTTTGGGGGAAAAATGAAAAAAGTTGTTTTAGCATTAGATGTTCAGCCTGGTTTAAACACACCAGAGGTGATTGTTTCCAATGTGAATAAATTGGCATCTAAAATTCCAACCATTGCAACAGTGCTTGTTGCAGATCCTCAAGATGGTCGTGACCTTGAATGGTTAGACTGGAAGGCACCAGCTGAAGATTCTTCAAAGGTTCACACAAAGTATTCTTTTAAACACCATGGCTATGGTGTGCCACAAGTTGTGATTAAAACACTACAAAAAAACGGTGTTGAAGAAGTGCTTGTAACAGGTGCGCATACCGAAGCATTTTTACTGGCAGCTGGTTTCGACCTTTTTGATGCTGGGTTTAAAGCTTCCATGGTGGCGCCACTTTGTTTAAGTGGTCAATACCACCAACACACGGTAACAATGCGCATTTGGGAAAGTTCTATTGGCCCTGTTTACGAAACAGTAGCTGAAGCTGGTATTTCTGAAGGTTAATGTGTTATATATCCTTCCATGGAAAAAATTCTCGTTATTAAATTAGGTGCACTGGGAGACTTTGTTCAAGCAACAGGGGCTTTTGCATCCATTCGTAAGCAACATCCAAATGCTGAAATTTCATTGTTAACCACTAAGGGGATGATGCCTTTTGCGCATAACCACCCTGCGTTTAATAATATTTTGGTGGATGAAAGGCTGAAGCCTTATAATTTATCGTATCTGATGAAATTACGCAGTCAGCTTAAGGGTTATGATATGGTTTATGACCTGCAAACCAATGACCGTACGAATCATTTGTACTATTTCTTGGCAGGTTGCCCAACTTGGAGCGGGATAGCACCATTTTGTTCACATAAACAAACGCATCCAAACCGTAAACATATGCATACGCTAGACCGTTTGGCCGATCAAATTCAGGTGGCTGGGATTGAGGAAATGGATTCTCCAAGTTTACTTTATGCCGCAACTGAGTCAGAGTCTCTTATTGAAAAGCATGGCTTTGACGTTGAAAAACTTGTTCTTTTGGTGCCGGGTGGTTCAGCGCATCGCCCTGAAAAACGTTGGTCGCATTATGCTGAGCTGTCAAATGCTTTAACTGAAAAAGGTTTTGAAGTTGCTTTAATTGGTGCAGGTGCTGAAGAACAACTTTTAAGAGATGTTGAAAAAAATTGTTCCGCTGTGAATTTATGTAATCAAACAACTATTGGTCAGTTGATCGACCTTTCCTCTAAATGCGCATTTGCCATTGGAAACGACACAGGTCCAATGCATATTGCCGCAGCAAGTGGTGCAAAAGGGGCTGTTTTATTTGGTTCAGCTAGTAACCCGAAACGTTGTGCACCAAGGGCTGAAGGTGTGTATGTTCTGCAAAAAGACAATATTGATGCAATAACAACACAAGAAATTATAGATACTTTAGGTCTTTAAGCTTTGTTTTTGCTTCCTGCTAGGTGTTTTTATAAGGTTTTGGGTATAATAAGCGTTATGAAAAAAGTTTTAACAGGTTTTTTGTGTCTTATGTTCCTTGCAGGTTGTACGCCTGCTATAAAGGAACAGTGGCGTAAAGAGTGGAAGGCTGTTACCACTTATGATTATGCTGAAACAATTAGTGTCGCAACGGGTTTTCGTGAAGCTTTTCCGAATAATAAAGAAAAAATGATTCGTCAAGACCGTAACTTATGCTTACACGAAGATGCACATCAACGTCAAATAACAGCAAATGGTTTAGAAGATCAACGTGGTTACAATCACTGCACACTTACCCCTGCGGGAATGCCAGAAACAGCGCGCCGTTGGGATGGTCGATAATTTATAGTTGTAAATCCACTTAGCTTTCTGTATACACTTTATTTGAAGTTTAGGTTTCATCTACATATTTCTTTTATAAAGGTGATTTTATGCAAAATTTGCAAAAAGCGTCGTTTTGTCTGTCTGTTTTTGTTGCTTGTGTCTTCGCTTTGAATATTTCTTTTCTAGGCTTATACGAGGTGGCTGTTTTAATAGGCGCTGTAAATGCAGTTTTATTAGGCATTAACTATGGGTTTATGTCGGCTGGGGTTAATGAAGGTTTGGCTGTTTGGCAAATGTTGCTTGGCTTTTTCTTAGGTATGGCAACTTTTATATTAAGTGTAGTGCATATAGGTTCGTTTACAGTTCTAGCCGTTGAGCTTATGTATATGGCTGGGGTTGCTGTTTTGTTTTGTATTTCATTTTTAACCCTTTTTCTTCAATTCCCACGCAGAGTTACACGTTACCCTACTTAACGATATAAATGAGGCTTCGGCCTCATTTTTTTGTGTTTGATAAGATAAAAACTTTGCAAAAATCCCTATAAAAGCTTAGATTGTCAGGGTTATTAAAATAAATTTTAAAAAGGAAAGCAAAATTATGCCAGTGATTACTCTGCCAGATGGTTCTAAAAAAGAATTTGATGGCGCTGTTACAGGGTTTGAAGTTGCAAAGTCTATTGGTGAGGGGCTTGCCAATGCAGCTTTAATGATGGAAGTTGACGGGAAAGAATTGGACCTCACGACGACGATCACGGCAGATGCAAACATTGTTTTCCACACATCAAAAACCGAAAAAGGTTTAGATACGCTGCGCCATTCCACAGCGCACATTTTAGCACAAGCTATTAAAGAACTTTACCCAACGGCACAAATTACCATTGGCCCTGTTATTGACAATGGTTTTTACTACGATGTGTCATTTAAAGAAAAAATTGCCGATAAAGACCTTGAGAAAATTGAAGGACGTATGAAGGAAATTGTAAAACGTGACCTTCCAATTACCCGTGAAGTGTGGAATAGAGACGAGGCGGTTACTTTCTTTAAAAGCATTGGGGAAGACTATAAAGCGGAAATTATTGCAGACTTACCAGCAGATGAAACCATTTCGCTTTACCGTCAAGGGGAAGGCGATTCTGCCTTTTTAGACCTTTGCCGTGGTCCGCATATTCCAAGTACAGCTAAAGCTGGCCGTCACTTTAAACTGCAACATATGGCGGGTGCTTACTGGCGTGGTGACAGCAATAACGAAATGCTTACCCGTATTTACGGTACAGCTTGGGGTTCTAAGGACGAGCTTAAAGGCTACCTGCGCATGTTGGAAGAAAGTGCAAAGCGTGACCACCGTAAAATTGGTCCTGCTATGGGCTTGTTCCACTTGCAAGATATTGCGATGGGTCAGGTTTTCTGGCACAAAAAAGGCTGGCAAATGTTTTTAACTTTGCAAGAATATATCCGTGAAAAATTGAAAAAGCATAACTATCAAGAAGTAAACACACCTAAAATTGTGGATCATTCTTTATATGTGAAAAGTGGTCACTGGGAAAAATTCTCGACGGGTGAAATTTTTGAAATTCACGATGGTGATAAGGTTATGGCTTTAAAACCAATGAACTGCCCTTGCCACATTCAAGTGTTTAACCAAGGTATTAAGTCATACCGTGACTTACCACTGCGTATGAGTGAGTTTGGAACTTGCATGCGTAATGAAGCACACGGTGCATTGCACGGCTTGATGCGTGTACGCTCCATGACACAAGATGATGCGCATGTTTTTTGCACGCACGCACAAATTACCGATGAAGTTTTATTGCTTTGCGAATTAATTAAAGAAGTTTACGCCGACTTTGGTTTTGATAATGTCCGTGTGAAGTTCTCCGACCGCCCTGAAATGCGTGTGGGAAGCGATGAGGTTTGGGATAAAGCTGAAGAAGCTTTGAAGAAAGCATGTGAAGTTGCAGGCTTAGAATGGACACTTAACCCTGGTGAAGGTGCTTTTTATGGCCCTAAATTAGAGTTTGTGCTGAAAGATTGCATTGGCCGTGACTGGCAGTGCGGTACCATTCAGCTTGACTTTAACTTGCCAGACCGTTTAGATGCGACCTTTATTAATGAACAAGGTGAAAAAGAAGTTCCTGTGATGATTCACCGTGCTTTGTTGGGTTCGCTTGAGCGTTTCAGCGGTATTTTAATTGAAAACTTTGTAGGGCATTTCCCACTTTGGTTGGCACCACAACAAATGGTGGCTATGGGTATTACTGAAAAGCAAAACCCTGCTGTTGAAAAACTTGTGGCACGCCTTGAAGCGGAAGGTTTCCGCATTGAAGGGGACTACCGAAATGAAAAAGTTTCTTACAAAATTCGTGAACACAGTGTATTACGTACCCCTGTACAGTTGGTGCTAGGTGATCGTGAAATTGAAAACGATACGGTCACAGTGCGCCGTTTGGGTTCACAAAAGCAGACAACCATGTCTGTAACAGACTTTATTGCGGCAATGCATGATGAAATCAACACAAAGGCTTTGCCTATTGTTGAAAATAATGAAGAAGCAGCATAAAAAGCACTTGATATATCTATTTAGAAGCATAAAAATAGATAAACGATTAGAAGACGAATAAAGAAAGGTAAAACAATCGCTATAAACAGACAACGCCCAGAAAAAAATCGTAAAGATGAAGTAAGGGTGAATGATGCTATCACAGCACGTCAAGTTCGAGTAATTGATGAGACAGGTGCTCAGTTAGGTGTAATTTCAACAGACGAAGCTATGAATAAAGCTTACGATGCAGGGTTAGACCTTGTGGAAGTTTCACCAAACGCCGAGCCACCAGTATGTAAAATTATTGACTATGGTAAATACAAGTTTCAGCTACAGAAAAAAGCAGCTGAAGCACGTAAAAACCAAGTTAAAACAACGGTTAAAGAGGTTACAATTCGTCCTCAAACTGAAGAACATGACTACCAAATTAAACTCAAAAACATTGTTAAGTTTATTACCAAAGGTGATAAAGTGAAGGTGAGTTTGCGTTTCCGTGGTCGTGAAATTACGCACAAAGAACTTGGTTACGAAATGTTAAAGCGCATTGAAGCCGACACGAAAGATCTGGCAAAAGTGGATCAAGCACCTAAAATGGAAGGTCGTTTCATGTTGTTAATGCTTTCACCTCTTTCTAAAAAGTAATTTTAACTTTTTTGACTAAGCCCTGCTTTAAGCGGGGCTTTTTTTGACAGTAGAGGCTTATATTGTTATTTTAAATGAGATTTATTTTTACTTTTTCTTTTATTTAAGGGGGCTTTATGCCTAACCCTAATTACGCCGTAATTGATCGGCATATGCTGTCTTTTAAAGGTTCGCCTTTTGTAAATGTTCAGCGTGATATTAAATTTGTGGCTGGCGGGCAAACTGTTAATGAGCTTAGCTATTATTTAAATTACGAAGGCCAAATTAAGGAGGTCTTTTTTTATTTAGATGATTTAAATATTCAGTTGGATGTTATACGTGAAAAGATTGCCAATGGTAAGGGCAGTGCGCGTAACTATGAAATTTCATTGATCACGAAGGATGACGGTGCGACCGTTTTAATTGATTTTGAATTTGAAATTTTAATTGAATTTAAGGTCGAAAATGGTGTTTTAGACGCTGCTGACGAACGTTTTTCAGATCAAGATGCGCAATTTCAACTGAACTTAAAGATGTTAAGGGCGGACAATGCGTTACGCGTGTCAAATTAATCACCAAAGCGAATAATAAGGGGCAAGTTTACTTGTCTCTTTTTTTTATTTTGATTATTTTAAGGTTATGGATATATGGCAAATTATTACGTTAAGCGTCACGCAAGGTATTACCGAGTTTTTACCTATTTCTTCAAGTGCTCATTTGGTGCTTGTGCCCAAGCTTACAAGCTGGCCAGATCAAGGTGTTTTGTTTGACCTTGGCGTGCATGTAGGAACCTTATTTGCTGTTATGATTTATTTTAGAAAAGAAGTTTTTACCCTTTTAAAAGGTTTTAAAAACTTTCTTCTAGGGCGTTTTGCGGAAAGTGATACAAAATTATTTTTATTGCTTGTAACTTCCACGGTGCCTTTGCTAATTTTTGCACCATTTTTAAAAGGTTGGGTGGAACATGCAGGGCGTTCTTTAGTAGTCGTTGCAACAACTTCAATTGTTTACGGGTTGCTTCTTTATTGGGCTGATAAGCGTGTGTTGTATTGTGAAAACAAACAAAAAATTCTTTATCAAAAAGGGGCTTTTGTTTATGGGATTTTTCAGGTTTTAGCTTTAATTCCAGGTACTTCCAGAAGTGGTATTTGCATGACAGCAGGTCGCTTAATGGGCTTTAGCCGTGAAGAATCTTCACGTTATGCGATGCTTATGTCCATTCCCGTTATTCTTATTTTAGGTGTGTACGGTTTTTATGAATATTTAACAGTGGAAGGTCAGCCTGTTGGGAGTTTAAGCAACCTTGCATTGGGTGCTGTACTTTCAGGTATTACAGCCTTTGTGGCAATTCATGCTCTGATGCGCTTTGTTGAAAAAGTTGGTTTTTTACCATTTGTAATTTACCGCGTGCTTTTGGGTTTTGGTCTTTTGGCTTTTGTTTACCTGTAAAAAGTTTTTGTTTTAAGCGTTTTTGTGTTAAAAACTTTCATGTTATGGGTTACGCCAAAGGAGGATAAAATGGCTGAAAATATTAAACTGTGTATGAATGATTTACCAGCAGATGCAACATTTCCCAATGGTATGGCTGCGGTTGATTGTGAAATGATGGGTCTAAACGTTTACCGTGACCGCTTGTGCATGACACAAGTTGCAAACGGAGAAGGTGATGTTTGGCTTGTTAAGTTTGATGGTTCCGACTGGTCTGCGCCTAACCTTAAAAAACTCCTAACAGATAAAAGAATTCTTAAAATTTTCCATTATGGTCGTAAAGATGTGGTGACTATGAAGCACTACCTAGATGTGATGACAGCGCCTTTATATGACACAAAAATCGCATCACGCTTTACACGTACCTACACTGAAAAGCATGGTTTAAATGCACTTTGTGTAGAGCTTTTAGGTGTTCAACTTGATAAAAGCGTTACTTCTACAAACTGGGGTGCCGATGAACTTTCTGAAGCTCAGTTACAATATGCAGCGGACGATGTCGTTCACTTGCATGCCTTAAAAGTAAAATTAGATGCAATGCTGAAACAGGTTGATCGTGTTCACCTTGCACAACAGTGCTTCGATTTTCTGGAAACCCGTGTGGAAATTGACCTTGCAGGTTGGGAAGATCAAGATATTTTTGCACACCACTAAACAAGGGATTTTAATATGAGCACAGTAGTTCAAGCAAGCCAATCAGGTTTTGATATTCAAAATGGTAAGGATGTTCTTCTCAAAGAAGCTGCTTGCATTACCTCTTTGGCAGAAAATTTAAATGGTGAATTTTCTGAAGCGGTAGCGCTTCTTTACAAAGTTTCATCTAACAAAGGACGTGTTATTGTAACGGGTATGGGTAAAAGTGGGCATATTGGCGCTAAAATTGCGGCAACATTGGCAAGTACTGGTACCCCTTCTTTTGCGGTTCCCCCTGGTGAAGCGAGCCACGGTGACCTTGGTATGATTACCCCTGACGATGCTGTTTTAGCTTTTTCACATAGCGGTGAAACAAAAGAATTGGGCGATATATTGGCGCACTGTGCACGCTTTAATGTGCCTTTAATTGCCATTACAGGTAAAAGTGGTTCAACTTTGGGGAAAGCGGCTGACATTTGCTTGGTGAATGGGGTTACAAAAGAAGCTTGTCCAATTAACCTTGCGCCTACATCGTCAACAACAGCAACCCTTGCCTTAGGTGATGCTTTAGCGGTTGCTTTAATGCATCGTTATGGTTTTAAACCAGAAGACTTTGCTAATTTCCACCCAGGTGGTAAATTGGGCAGTAAATTGTTGATTGTTTCTGAGCTCATGGAAAAAGATATTCCTGTGGTAAATGAGACAGCGCCTATGAGTGACGCAATTTTACAAATTAGTGAAAAACGCCTTGGTGTTACAGGTGTGACGAATGAAAAAGGTGACCTGACGGGTGTTATTACAGATGGTGATTTGCGCCGTCACATGACAACAGATGTGATGACCAAACAAGCAGCTGATATTATGACAGTTTCACCAAAGACAATTACGGGTGATGTTTTGGCAAGCAAAGCCGTGCACTTGATGCAAGAAAAGAAAATTACATCATTGTTTGTGATTGATGATGGTAAACCTGTGGGTGTACTTCATATTCACAACTGTTTACAAGCAGGGGTTATCTAGTTTCGTGAAACCAAGAACAGTTAAATTTTTCTTCATTGGTTCTGCTGTGAGTTTAACGCTTCTCATGTTTATGTGGCCTGCAAAGCAGGAAAGTCGCTTAAGTTTGTCGCCTACCATGGAGGCGGGGGAAAGCTCTTCTAATGTAGATTCTCTTACAGAAACAAATGTGAAAGGTATGACTTCCACTATTATGGAAGCGCCACACTTTTCAGGTGAAGATGAAAAGGGGCGCCGTTGGAATATTCAAGCAACGGAAGCTGTTCAAAGGCGGTTTGATACTTCAGAAACAATGGTTTTAAATGGTATTGATGGTTTTTCAATTCTTGAAAATGGCGATAAATTTACATTTGAAGCGAATTCAGGTTCTTACGAAAACGAAACAGGGAACGTTTATTTAAACGGCGCTGTACGGTTGATGGGGCGTGGTTATACACTGAAAACTGGGGAAATTTATAGTAATTTAACTTCTATGGCGGTTTATTCTAATCAAAATGTTTTTATAACGTCTGATCAAGGTGTTTTGGAGGCTGGGCGTTTTAATGTGCATCCCGGTGCTGAAAAAATAGAATTTGCAGGTGGTGTGAAGGTGCGTTTTGTGCCTCGAAAGGGTGAGGAGTAATCTCATGAAAATAATTTTAGGCTTATTTATAATATTATTATCGGCTCAAGCATCAAAAGCCGTTGATCGGGAATTGCCTGTCAATATTACATCAGAACGTATGGAAGTTGTTCAAACTGAAAACAAAGCATTTTTTGAAGGCGATGTTAAAGTGACATATGGCGCTGCAACCATGGGCTCGAATACACTTGAAGTTCTTTATAGTGGTGAAAATGAACAAGGTGATGTAAAACAAGTAACGGCTTTAGGCGGTGTTATTATTGTGCATGGTGAAAGTACAGCTACGGGCGATAAAGCGGTTTTTACCCCTCAAACCAGTAAGGTTTTGGTTACAGGCAACGTGGTAATGAGCAAAGAAGATAATGTATTAAAAGGCGAAAGTTTAACTTACGACCTTGAAACAGGGGATATGAATCTCAATAATAACGAAGGTGATGGCCGAATTAAGGCAATATTTACAATTAAAGGAAAGAAATAGTTTTGACGACAGTAACGCCATTAAACACAGCAAAAACAGGATTACGTGTTGATAATTTACGTAAAGTTGTTGGTAAACGTGTGATTTTGAATGATGTTTCTTTTCATTTACAGCGTGGTGAGGTAGTTGCTTTGTTAGGGCCAAACGGTGCTGGTAAAACAACAAGTTTCCATTCGGTTGTTGGGTTGGTTGAAACAGACCAAGGCACCATTTCAATTGATGGTATGAATGTGGAAGATTGGCCTGTTTATCGTCGAGCGCGTTATGGTTTGGGGGATCTACCTCAAGAATCTTCAATTTTCCGTGGTATGAGCGTAGAAGATAATATTAAGTCAGTGCTAGAAATTGTTGAGAAAAACCCGCCAGCTGTACAAGCGCGTTTAAAAGAACTTTTAAAAGACTTCGGTTTAGAGCATATACGTAAAAGTATGGCGCCTGGCCTTTCTGGTGGTGAACGCCGCCGTGTGGAAATTGCCCGTGCACTTGCAGCGCGCCCTGTTTATATCTTGCTGGATGAGCCTTTTGCAGGGGTTGACCCATTGGCGATTAGTGACGTGCGTAAGCTTGTTTTTGACCTTAAAAAGCGTGGTATTGGCGTTTTGATTACCGACCACAACGTGCGCGAAACCCTTTCTATTGTTGATCGTGCATGCATTTTGCATGATGGTCGTATTATTATGGAAGGTACACCGGCTGAAATTGTTGCTAACGATGAAGTGAAAAAAGTTTACCTCGGTACGGACTTTAAGCTTGGCTAAATTGAATAAATTTATATGTGAAATACACCGCTATTTTAAAAGTAGCGGTTTTTTTATGTATATAATTACATTTTTTATAGTCTTATGAAATTTATATCAAAAA
>NZGE01000011.1 GCA_002689455.1 Magnetococcales bacterium
ATTTTTACTTTTAATTTCTTGCCAATTTTTTAAATGTTCATAACTAAACCTAATCCTGTATACCAACTCATTATCTATAAAAATCATAGAGCATGTTGTTTTAACAAAACCTGAGCCTTTGCTGCATTTGATGGTTGTAGGGTATTTGTTTTGATTATTCTTTTTATACAAGGAGTCCCATTGAAATATATTTCCGTCAGAGGTTTTGGAGTAAAATTTAAAACCTTCCATACCGATTAGAGAGTTATCTTTTTCAGTTTTGAAATACTTTTTGGGAAGGTATCTTTTATAAGCGTTACCTTTATTGTTATTGGTAGTACCGTCTAGAATGCCCAATGAAAACCTTTGATGCTCTCTTTTATTGCCACGTGTGTATCCTTTAACTAAACGTATATCCTTAAACGATGGCCACATATATTCAAAACGTATTGCATAGGACTTACTAACAGAACTCCACTTTAAAGACTCTTTTGGAAATGCATATAATTGGTTAGCTATTTTGATTGTTTTAGTATCGTGCCCTAAAATGTTATCGGTAATCCTGTCAAAACTTTCGACTATAAAATACCTAAGAATGGTGAATATACGAATACCCCTCCAATAATTATAAGAATGGACATTATCGACCATAAAACTATTTTTTTAAAAGTTTTCACTCTTCGCCCTTTTAAGTGGAAATCTAAATAATTGTACAACTGTAAACTATGCACGTCAAATAGCTGAATAATACCAATTGAGCAAGTTAATGATTAAAACCCTCCCTGCCCACCATTCTTTTCCCAAAAAGTAGAATTTCATATTTAAACATCTATAACTTTATAGTTACTGTTCCACCTCCTTTTGTGAATTGGCATACCCCCTTAACGTCACAATAAATGTTATATAGCCCCCACTTACAAAAGCGGAGAACTTTAAATGAAGGTTATACAAAGTGAAAATATAAATTCTTTTATAGAAATAGCAAAATCCATTGAAAATGAATATGTTTTATGGAGATTTATAAATATTAAAGGCATACCAAAGTCACTTGAAAATGCCATTTCATATATTAAGCCTGTATTAACGAGAACCTTAAACCCCGACCACATAACTATCATCGCCCTTAAAAGCGGTGATATTTTTATTTTAACCAAAGGTGACCTAACCGACATAACAATTGCAACAGAAGCGTTGAAAACTTCATTTCAAAAAATAACTTTAATGCCTGAAATTTCCTTTTTAGATTTAAGCATTGAATGGGAAAAATTTGTAAATATAATAAAAGCACACAAAATTAAGGAAAAAGAAGCTCTTCAAAAAATTGAAAATACAAAGAATAAAAAAAGTGAAAAGTTAAACTTTAAACTTACACCAGAAGACTTAAACTTGTTTAAACAAAAACGCCTATCCCAAACCTCAACAAGCATATTACTGGTAGACGATGAACCACTTACTTTAAACATCATCGCACAATCACTTCACGACTTTAAAACCATTTTAGTTGAAACTGCAGAAGACGCATTAGATTTATATTTTAGCAAAGCACCAAGCATTGTGTTTCTTGACATTGATATGCCCACATATTCTGGATATGAAGTTCTTGAAACAATCAAAAAATATGACCCCAATGCCTACATTATTATGCTGAGTGGTAATTCATATGCTGAACAAATTAAACAAGCAATCACTTTAGGTGCCAAGGGTTTTGTAAGCAAACCATTTAGCAGGCAAAAACTAATTGAGTACATTAATAAGCAAAGGTTAAATGCATGAGTAATTTATTTCAAAAAAGACTACAATATAAAATAAGTCTGCTTCGATTTATTCGCTCCATCATGCTAGAAACAAATAAAACATCCGACTATCAAACCGCATTAAAATCAGTTATGCAGGAAATTTCTGAATTCACAGGTTGGCCCGTTGCTCATACATACTTCATACATGAAGGGAATGCCATTTCTTCTAATTTATGGCACATTGCTAAAAGCCCAAGTAGGTATAGAAATTTCATATCCAAAACACGTGTTGTAAGCCAAGATATTAACCACGACAACTGGATAGGAAAAGTGCTAAACAATAAAAAGCCTGAACTTATAACAGACATTCAAGACAATAGCTTTTTGCGAAAAGAAGAAGCTACACAATGCGGATTCACAGCAGGGTTTGCATTCCCCATACTGCAACGTGACAATGTCATTTCTATTATGGAATTTTTTTCAGATGTAGCAAAAGAATATATTGATGAACAATTTTTAGAAATCATGGAACAAGTTTCCGTGCAAATTGGCTATGTCGCAGAAAGGCAAGAACATGAAAAACTACTTATTCATCAAGTTAAAAAGGCCGAAGAAAGCGCAAAAGCAAAAAGTGAATTTCTTGCGAATATGAGTCACGAACTTCGAACACCTATGAATGGTGTTATTGGAATGACTGAAATATTGATGGATACAGAGCTTGCAGATGAACAGCAAGATATGACTAAAAACATACAAAAAAGCGCAAATAATTTATTGGTCCTTCTAAACGATATACTTGATTTTTCTAAAATTGAAGCTGGTGAACTTACCCTTGAAAAAATTCCTTTCAACTTAAAAGAGTTAATTTTTGATATTGAAAAACTTTTCAAGTCAAAAGCGCGTGAGAAAAAGATAGAACTTCTAATAGAGTTTGATGAAACAATACCTGATATCTTAATTTCAGACCCTGCAAGGTTAAGGCAAATTATTGTTAACTTAGTTGGTAATGCCATTAAATTTACATCCATAGGATATGTTAAAATTGGTGTTGAGTATTTGGACAGAAATTATTCAGATGATAAAGCACATCTCCACCTTTTTGTGGAAGATACAGGCATTGGGATTAAGGAACAGCATAAGAACCTTATTTTCCAAAAATTCACACAAGCAGACTCATCTATCACCAGAAAGTTTGGAGGGACAGGTTTAGGCTTAGCCATTACCACACAACTTCTTTCCATGATGGGCGGAAAAATGAAGCTAGATAGTCAAGAAGGCGAAGGTTCAACTTTTTCCTTTTCATTAGAACTTCCTATTGCAGACAAACTATCAAGCACAAAACACCCAATGGAGATATTCCCAACAGCCATAAACAACAAAGCTTTAACCACTCCTTTAGAAGATGCACATATCTTAATTGCGGAAGATGATTCCATGAACCAAGAAGTTTCACTTAAATTATTACAAAAATTTGGCATAAAACATATTGATATTGTTGATAATGGTGAAGAAGCTGTTAACGCCTTAAAAAATAAAAAATACGACCTTATATTGATGGATTGTCAAATGCCTAAGATGGACGGCTTCAAAGCGACTAATATTATTCGTAACGAATTAAATAACACTGAAATACCTATTATTGCAACCACAGCAAATGCCATGGTAGGCGACAAAGAAAAGTGTTTGAAATCGGGCATGAATGCATACGTCAGCAAGCCCATAAAAAGTAAAAAACTTGCGGAGGCTTTAAAACTTTGGATTGACATTCAAGTCAGTGATGATCAGTTAAAAAGTAAACATATTTTCTCGCAAAATAGTATTGTCAATTTAACAAACCTAGACATGATCACATCTGGCGATAAAAAAGAGCAAGTCCGCTTGTTCGAACTCTTCTTCCAAACGGCAACAGAGTGCTTATTTATCCTAGAAGATAACTGCTCAGACTTTGGTGAAGATGAACCATGGCGCAAAGCGGCACATCGCTTAAAAGGAGCCTCTGGCAGTTTAGGTTGCAATAAATTATTCGATATATGTCAAGAAGCCGAAAAAGGCTGCAATGAGCCCAAAAGCATTAAGGAAACATATTTAACCGAGATTCGTAATCTTTACCAAAAAATACAAACATTTTTTGAAGAGTCATATGCCGTGACATAAGAATGAAAAACACATATAATTATTTTTTTAAGATAATGATCGTTTTAGGATATGGTAAAAAAATACATTCAATTATTTAAACTTAGTTTATGCATAACTTTAATGGCATCCCCTGCCTTTTCACAAGATAATGCATACAAATTCAGTTTCGACTCTTTGATGACCGAAGAACCTATTCAGCTTTCAAACTATAAAGGCAAGGCTATTTTTATTGTAAACACAGCTTCAAATTGCGGTTTTACAGGTCAATACGAAGGCTTAGAAAATTTATATAACACATATAAAGACAAAGGGCTTGTTGTTATAGGCGTTCCAAGCAATGACTTTGCACAACAAGAACCAGGCACCAATGAAGAAATTGCAAAATTTTGTAAATTTAACTACGGGGTTTCATTCCCTATGGCTCGTAAATATAGCGTATTGGGTGACCAAGCGCACCCTTTTTACAAATGGGCTAAAAACCAGTTAGGCTTTGGAACAGCACCGAAATGGAACTTCCACAAATACCTCATTAACACCCAAGGCGAACTTGTTGAGTATTTCTATTCACCGACCGACCCTGAAGCCGATAGAGTTATAAAGGCCATCGAAAAGGCATTAGCAAAATAAAAAAAGCTGGTTATAACCAGCTTTTTCATTACAACTTATCAAAAATTGAACCTGTTCGTGGGCTGAATAACCTCTCATAAACCTTAAGTAGGAATGAATCGCTCATACCGGCAATATAATCACAAATAATGCGTTTATCTTCACCTGACTCTTTATAAAGCGCTTGAACTTCTTTGGGTAAAAACATCAACGGTTCTGATGCAATCGCTTCAAAAACATTCACCACCATTTTTTGACCTTTAAATTCAAGTTGCTGAACATTCGGGCTTTGAATAACACGTTTATAAACACAAAGCTGAAGCTCTGCTAAAAAAGCTTCCGCTTCCGACTTCATACTTAAATTATAGTTTAATAATGGTTCTTCAAAGCAACCTTTTTCATACACACTAATTTGCGACATAAAGTAACCCACAAGCCTGCTTATTTGCCTTTTACGTGATTTACTATCACCAAACAATTTTTCTGAAAATTCATGGTAAACATCATCACTAAATTCATTAGGGTACTTTTCTTGCAATGTATTTAAAAAGTTTAAGCAAGCAGCCTGATCAACATCTTCTTTAAATTCATTTAACGTTAAAAGGTTTAATTCAATCGCATCTTCAAGGTCGTGTACACCATATGAAATATCGTCAGCAACATCCATAATGGAACAATCTAGCGACTTATGAACAGTTTTACCATGCTTACCAGCTTTTGCTTTCACCTCAGTAAATTTTTCTTTATCAGAGTCACTCAAAGGCTCTAAAATCCAGTCAACAACATCTGTTTCACTATCCATAAAGCATTTAGGTGGCTTAGATTTATGGCGGTCAATAATACGAATAGATTCTGTTTCTTTTACCATACTTGGTTGAATGGCATCATTCACAACCTTAGAAAAAGCCGCAGGATATTTTAAAACACCTAACAAAGTTCTTCTTGTTAAATTAGCCCCATCCTGAATAGAGAAGTTTTCAAGCTTTGAAAGAATGCGTAAGGTTTGACCATTTCCTTCAAAACCACCCTCACCTTTCATGCAGTAATTTAAAGCAACTTCACCACCATGACCAAACGGAGGATGCCCTAAATCATGCGTCAGGGCAATAGCTTGAATTTGTGTATGTTCTGGCAACACAGGTTTTAAATCTGGTTGGTTTTGTGAAATTTTACGCACAATGCCCACAGCAATTTGCGCAACTTCTAAAGAATGCGTTAAACGTGTTCGGTAAAAGTCGCTATCACCAATATTTAAAATTTGTGTTTTCCCTTGTAAACGTCGAAAAGAAGCAGAGTGAATGATACGAGAATAGTCGGTATCTGCTGATGTACGTTCGTCTTCTATATACGTTTTTGTATTTGTTGTAGAACGTCTTTGAGACCAACAGCTTTGAATTTGTGTCATAATTTTCCCGCTTTTTAACTTCATTCATAATTAAAGCACAGCATAGCAAAAGACACGTCATATTTACAGGGCAAAAAGGAGCATTTGCCCAAATACTCCTTTGTAATACCCCACACCCATTTAAACTTAAAACGCTGCAGAAATATGAATGGTATGATAAAAGCTGCAACGTTACTTATATTATATATAAATAAAATGGCTTTAAAAACCTGTCAAAAATAACAGGTATTAAATTTAAGGTTTCACAAGCCCCATGGTTACCGCTTTCATCACCATGTGATATTTATTATTTACGTTTAATTTTTTCTTCACATTATCTAGGTGAAAAATAACCGTACGCTCTGAAATATTTAAAATTTTTGAAATTTCCCAAGAACTTTTACCGTGAGATGTCCATGTAACAATTTCTTTTTCACGTTTTGTTAATATGTCTTCATACTTATCGCCTTGAACTGTTAGCAAGTCTTTGGCAATAGAGTGAAAGGCAAAGGCCAATGCCATAATAACATCGGACTTAAAGTTCATAAGTTTTTGTACTTCATTGTTATGGTCGGATGTGGCAAGTGAAAGCATAGAAAATTTGCCACCCCCGCCAATAATAGGGATAGCCATTCCACTTTTTAAACCATGTGAATGAGACTGACTTTCATATTCTTTTTCAGATTCTAATTTAGAATCTTTTGTCATAACCTCATCCCAACTAAAAGGTAAAAACTTACCTTTCCCTTCCGTTACAATGGGGTCAATCTCAAAACAGTTATTATCCATATAATACTGCTCCCACTGTTTGGGGTAGTTGTGCTTTACAAGTGGAATATTTTCTTCATCTAACGTGTCATAGTCAGTTGAATAGGCCCACATAGGAAACCCAATATTTTCAAGGCAATTTTCTAAAAGGTTTGTAAGGTCGTCAATGGTTTTACAGTAACGTGATTTGTCTAAAAACTTAATAATTGTATCATCCATAGCTTAAACAAAAACCTTAATTCAATATCATGATATAGCCATTTAAGTAGGCCGCATAACAACCCCAAATAAAAGTGGGTAATAATGATAAAGAAAGAAATTGATAACCCTGTTTAAACAACCTAAAAATGAGAAAACCTAAAATAAGATCTGACAGTATTATCCAATAAAAACCTGTTGAAATAAAATGCGCATAAAAGAAAATATAACTCCATGCCCAGTTTACAAGCATATATAAACAGAAAAAGATCAACATATTTTTCATAAAAGAATTTTGTTTATGGCGCCACAAATAACACCCAACCATTGCAAGCATGATGTACAAAGTAGTCCACACAATTGGAAACATAATCTTTGGTGGATTATAGGGTGATTTTGTTAAGGTATCATACCAAGGCATACCAGCTTGTGTTGTTTGACCTATAAAGTAAGAAGTGCACAAAAATGCACAAACCCATACAAAGTTTTGTAAAAAGATTTTAAAGTTCATAACATTAGCCCATTCATATTTATGTATAAACATTTATACTAAAAAAGAATAAACCTCAAGTTGCAATTAAAAGAGATAACACATTAAATGGCTATATATTTAACACAGTGTGAATTAGAACAGACCCAATAAAGATAATAAAACATGCTCCTATAAATTCAATGGTCGGTTGAATTTTTGAATGGTCCTTTTTCACACTCATCTTATCTATAATATGCTTTTTACCAGAGATACAAATAAGGCCAATCACCATCATGGTCATGGCCATACCTATTGCAATACAGCCCACCATAAAAAAGCCAAGCCATAAAACATCATAAGCCATTGCATAAACCAAAATAAGAAGCGAGCCAGTGCAAGGCACCGCCCCAACACACCAAGAAAGGAATGTTTCTTTTTTATGGTTATGGTTCGAATGTTTTGAACAATGCCCACAACTGTGAACATCATCATGTTTATGTAATAATTTTCTTAAAGCCTGAACCGCCATAAACAAACCTATTACAATAATTAAGCCGTAACTTACAGCACGTATCCAGTAAACTTCGGCTTCTGGGTTTGTCATAATAGATTTCATGGTTATATTGGTTAGTAAAACAATAACCACTGCACCGCCCACATGGCTTAAAGCAACTTGCAAACCAACCCAGCCACCGCGTGCAAAATGCGCACCATGACTTAAGAAATATGTAGCCACAACCATCTTGCCGTGCCCTGGGCCAAGCGTATGTACAATACCATATAAAAATGCAGCAAATGCACTTCCCACAACCACAGAAATGGAAGGGTTATTTTTAAGTTCCTTCATACGTTTAGGAATTTCACGATTAATAATGATACTTAATTTTACGATTTGTTTTTTAATAGGCGTTAAAAAAGACGTCTCAGCCACACTTATTTCATTCACCTTCTCAGGTGCTTTAAGTGAAGGTATTGCATTTAAATTTCCCAAAGATAGGCATAAAACAAACAAAAAGACTAATAAAAATTTAAAATTATCCATATCAACTTTCACAATTCATTTTGTAGGTTTCGGGGTTTACCAAACCATCGTAAATTGAAATATTTAAGTTTTCTTTTAACTCATAAGTACACTTTGTATCTTTAGGTAATTTCATCTCATACGATTGTTCAAAGGAAACGTAAAATTCTGCATCAAAAAAACCAAAATCATGTTGCCCTACAACAGGAACAGGCTCCTTAAATTGAATTTCAAAGCTGTAATTTAAAGTTTCATCATCTGACAACCAAATTTTTGGGTTAAACAAAGCGAACTTTTGTGACTGACCATTTAAATGCATATACATAAATGGGTATAAACTTTGAGGATCATCTTCAAACACTGTTTTAATGGTATGTTGAACTTCACTTTCTTCAATTTTCCCATCAAAATTTGTATCAGCCTCTTGAATAAATGTGGCACTATAAACTTCATCAAAATTCCAATGAATTTTAAAAGATTTAATAAACCCATTTTCAATAACAGGCATAACGTTTGTATAAACCCAAATATGTGGATGAGCCATAAGCACTTGCGGTATAAAAATACCAATTAATGTAAAAAAATAAAATTTTAGTTTTGACATTCTGAACATACGCCTAGCATTTCAATACTGGTGTCGGAAACTTGGAAGTTACCGTTTTTAGCCGATTGCATTAACAAGCAAACAGCATCTGGTGCTTGAAACTCTTCAACTTCATGGCATTCCTTGCATATAAGAAATTGCGATATATGCCCTTCATCCTCTGCGTGTGCACAAGCTATATAAGCATTAATACTTGAAATAAAGTGTACCAAACCTGCTTCTGTTAAAAACTCTAAAGCTCTATATGTAATGGGTGGCTGATTATTACCAATTTGAACCATAAGCTCTTTTGCTGTAAGTGCTTTGTGGGAAGAAATTAAAGCCTCAAAAACCTGTTTACGACTTTCCGTAAAGCGAAAGCCATAAGTTTCGCAAAGCTGTTCAGCTGTTAACTTAGCTGCTTTCTCACAATTATGGTGATGCTTACAAGACATAATACCCCTTCAAACAAATATAAATTAGGCTTGACATCTTACTGTTAATCTATAACATTCGCAAATGTTAATTTTTAACAGAAACACTTAAACTTTTAAGGATCGCCCATGAAAACTTCAAAACCATGGGCTAAGCCCATAACTTATGCACTTACGACCTTAGCACTTTTGCCCCACATTATTTGTTGTGCTTTACCTGTAACCCTTGCAATATTTAGCTTAATAGCATCTGGAAGTGTTACAATACACCACTGGATGGAAACCCCGATATTTCTATGGTTTCATCAATATCATTTATGGGTTTTAGTTTTTGCCGCTCTAAGCGTTTTCACTTCTATTATTTTACTTATTAAAAAAGCAAAAAATAATAAAAAATCCAAACGCCTTATAACCTTTTTAATACTGCTTTTGATTTTTGACATTTCTATTTTCCTGTTTGAAGAAAATATACTTGGTATAAATCATTCAGCAACTTCCACAATTCACACCCACTAAGGATTTTTATGAAAATCACACATATAACACCTGATAGCATTATTTTATCTGCACAGGTTTCAGAGGTTTTTAAAAAAATTAGAAACCTTGAAAATAAAGATGACCCACTGAGGAGAGATGACCTATACGGACCTTATGAAGCTATTTGGCTACAAAAGACAGGTAAATTACCTCCTGAATATTATGAAGAGAATGACCCTAACCCGTGGAAGCTTCATGCCGACGAAGCAAGACGTAACATATTATGGCAAGCCCTATCTGGCTGTTTAGATATTAATACTGAATGGTCACTCATTTATATTCAGCTTGTGATGGATGATGCATTAAACGATGATGACTTTGCAAAAGAGCTTGCAAAAATAAACAAACAATTTTTGCATAGCCTTGACCACAGAAGTCAAAATCACAACCACCATCACACAATGCAACAGACAGTTGGACACATTGACTGCCCAGGCTGTTCAGCAACAGCAGCTTTATTACTTATAGACCCTGTCATACGCCAAAAATTTGAAGCCGAACTTGCCCATTTAAATCAATTAACACCACAAGAACGGTTAGAACTTTTAAGAAGTCAGAAGCTAGAAAAATTCTTAAACGCAACCATACAAGATGAAATGGGTGGACGCATTATTTTACCTAAATAACGAAAAAAGGTGTGCATTATGCACGCCTTTTTTTTTACAAATACAAATTGTTAAACTTTAACATTTACAGATTAAAATTTTTAAAATATATTACAACTCCAAATTCAAAGTATAAACAAAGCATATATCGGCATGGAAAATTTGCAATCACCACCAAAACTAACAGCAAAAAAAAGCAACCTTATAAAAAGCTTATTAGAAAATAAGAAAGCCTTGCTTAAAGCTGTTCAAGTTTTACCTGAAGGGCATGTACATGTTGTTTTACCACAGCAAATTACAAAAAATATTCATAAAATAGCAGATCCATTTAAAAATCATGGTATCTCACCTGAAATTTACATCTCACATAAACCAACAAAATCAAAAGCCCTTATCAAACAAGCATGTGCTGATAACACAAAAATTGACGTTTCATCTAAAAACGAACTTATATCAGCATTAAACGCTGGTTTTTGTGGCTCACGTATATGCTGTACAGGCAGTAAAAATGACGAATATATAGCCCTGTCTCTTCAACATGGTTGCCTGCACAGTTTAGACTCCATTGAAGAATTAAAACGTTATATAGAGCTGAAAAATGTAATTAACCCACAATTAACAAGCAATATTTTACTGCGCATTAACAGTGCCGATGCACCATATGGCGGGAAAAAATCAAGGTTTGGCATCCTGGAAAACCAATTAAATGAATGCTTCCAATTATTAAATAAAACACCTCACATCCACCTTGAAGGTTTTCACATGCACTCTGGTGAAAGCAATGCTGATCTGCGCGGCGATGAGTTAAATTACCTTTTATATCACTTACAAAATGCATATAAACTTGGATTCAAACCAAAAACAATTGACATTGGTGGTGCACTTCCACGTATTCAATATGAATCGGCTAAAGAATGTGAATACTTTATACAATCTCTCATCAAGCATTTAACAACTGGTTCCGCTTCCCACACTTGGCGTAATTACACATACGGACTTTCTCTAACTTTAAACGGTTCCGTTTTAGGGCAAGAAGCTTTAAGAAGTCATTTCCGTAGTCAAGAAATTGAAGCATTCAGCAATGCCATTTTAAAAACAAAAAATGAAGAAAAAAGAGCTGTAAGCGATATCATTCGTGAATGCGGTTTTAAACTAGCACTCGAGCCTGGTGCTGCAACATATGATCAATGTGGCGTGATGCTTTTAAAAGTTATTGAAACACGAAAAATTAACAATGAATACGTTACCGTTTTAGATGGTAATGTCTTTAATTTTTCTTTTCACATTATGGAATATATGTCTGACCCTATTCTTTTAGAACAAGAGAAAACACATGAAAATGAAGATTCATTTTCAACGTACTTAGTTGGTAACCTTTGTGCGGACTTTGATGTGTTAGTTAAAAGAAAAGTTGTTTTAAAAGGCAAACCTAAAGCAGGTGATTATTTATGTTTTGTAAACACTGCAAGCTATACAGCAGACTTTCATGATGCACCAGTACACCAGCACCCCATGGGCCAAAAACTTGTTGCAATTCAAACAGAAAACACATGGGAATTTATGAGCGAAGACCGTTTCAACCCATATTTAATGAATAAGGTAGGAAAATGATATACGAATCCGTTTTAGACATGATTGGCAATACACCTATGCTCAAACTTCCACAAGAAGTTCATGGGCTAAAACATATTGATGTTTACGCCAAACTTGAATACATGAACCCATATGGGTCTATTAAGGACCGTATTGCTTATGGCCTCATGAAAGACCATATTGAAGAAATGAAAGAAACAGGTAAGAAACCCGTTATCGTTTCAAATGCCAACACCGCAAAAGCCGTGAGCGCTATTAGCCATTATGTTGGCTTACAGCCATATATTGTAAGTAATAAAATGCCTTATAAGGAAGTTAAAAACCAGCTTAAATTTTTAGGTGCAGAAATTGAAGAACTCCCTGCCCTTACACAATGCCCTAACCCCTTCGACCCAAACGATATGATTCAATTTGCAGAACGTAAAGTTGCGCAAAACCCAGAAAAATTTCATCTAATTGACCAATTTGGGGATCAACGAAACCCTCAAATTCATTACGAAACTACAGGAAAAGAAATATACAGCGACCTAGGGAATGTAGATTACTTCTTTGCTGTACTCGGAACATCGGGCACAACGCTTGGTGCAGGGAACTACCTACGAGACCAATACCCACAAACAAAAGTATTTGGCATTATTACAGAGAATGGTCACACAGCGCCAGGTGGCCGCTCTAAAAATGAGATGTGGGAAGTGGGTATTTTTAACCCCGACCATTACGATGAAATTCTAACAGGCACAAACCAACATGCAACCCAAGGCATGCGTGAATTAAACTTAAAGTGCGGTGTAATGTGTGGCCCCACAGGTGGTTTAGGTTACCACCGAATGGTAGAAAAACTCAAAGAAATTGATAAAACCTTAGACGGTACAAAACGACATAAAGCTGTTTTTATTGCATGCGACCGAATGGAGCCATACATGGATTATGTTCAAAAAGCATGCCCTGAGATTTTTGATGAAAAGCAAAGCAACAAGCTTCGCATTCAAACGTTGCCACAAATTAAAATACAAAATGCACCCAGCCTGACTGCTGATGAATTATATGAAATGCAAAGAAGCGAAGATAAGCCACTCATTATTGATATTCGAGGGTCATTTGCTTACTCTATTTCGCATATTGAAGGTTCTATTAACATTCAGGACACATTTTTAGAGCCTATGCTTGATAATGGTCAACCATTCCCGCACGACAAACCGATTGTATTCGCATGTATGATTGGAGATGTCTCGACTAAATTTGCTGCATTTGCAAAAGAGCAAGGCTATGACGCTTATTCATTAAGCTGTGGTGTAGGTGGTTATTTAAATTTCATAGAACATCAAAATTAACGTACTGTATAGCTCAAAAAATCAATTTGAAGCAGCCTGAACCCACGGGCTGCTTTGAATACCTGCAAACACATGTTTGTGCATATTCATATAAAAAGCTTCTGCGATAGATTCTAAAGAATCGGAACTTTCATAGTGTTCAATATCTGTATCCAAAAAATTCATTTGTAAAGCCGATAATATTTTTAAGATATCGCTTGGTTGATTTACAGGAAGTTCGGGTAAAATATTTGTTTCCCACTCAAACATCCACATTTCACGAATAGATTTTGGGGTCGACTTTACGCCCTCAGTCATCTCATAACCCATATGTATTGTTTCGTACAATTTTGATTCATCAAAGTGAATAACTTTTTCAAAACCATTCATTGTAAAGTTCATAAACCGATCAAAACATGCAACCCATTCTTGAACTTGTGTGTTTGTTAAAAAGTCAGCACTGCTTTTAAAATTATACTTTAGTTCTAACGCCACTAATTTTTCAACAACATGTGCAATCGCAAGGTGTGTTGTAAGCTCTAAATTTAACTCAACACCTGTTTTATTGTAGTACGCCTGTGCAATAAGATGGCATAAAGCAGGGCTTTCTTGCATCAACATAAAAAGTGATGCTGAATCACTTCCTTTCACCGAAGAGCATTGTTTAAAACGATTACAGTCAAAATCTTGTCCATGAACACCAATTAAATCCAAACACAAACCATGTGGCACTGCTTTTAAATAATTAAGGGTTTCGTCAAAGTTATAGACCTGAAATTTGTAAATCATCTCTTTGTAAGGAGAACCCAAAAAGGTTTTTATTTTCAAGAGTTCTTTATTCACAAACTGGGGTAGCTGAATGACAGAATACGGCTCTTCATTTGACACATAGGTTAAAAGCTCATCAGCAACTAGCTCAGCACAAGACTTAAGCTGAGCATTCGACAGTTGATCTAATTCATGCAATTGCAATTACAGTTCTCCAACTTTATGATTCTGATTTGATTTTGATGTGCCATAAAAAACTAGACTTTTTATCTCATTTAACGCTTTACGTCTGTCACCACGGTTAACAAACCTTTCAACATGCATATTAGGTTTAGTAATATTAACTTTAATGCCCCACAACGGATCAGCACTATTCACAAGTAGACCATACCTCAAATCGGCTAAAATATGAGGTTGATGTTCATATAAAAAACCCAGTGCAAATTTGTTAAACCTTAAAATATCTTGACGTTGTTGTGTATTTTCACCCAAGGAAGGATAAATTTCAGCAGCATTAATTTTTTCAACATTCACACCTTCGAAAAATTGCATTGTTTTAAAAGGAATAGAACGTACACCGTCCACATAGTATCGACCATTCGCCTCATACACAGTTCGCCAAACAATATTATTACCAATGGTTGGATTAAAAAACATACGTTCAACTTTGTGTCCCCGGTTTTGTGCTTCATAAATAACACGACCCTGCACAAGGCTTAAATTATATTGACTAAATCCAATATAAGCCAATCCATATATTAAACTCAGCAAAGCAATTTTTTGTTTTTTCCATATGGTTGCAATAGCAAGTAAAATGAGAATTGGAAATGTAAATAAAGGATCAATAATAGACATATTCATCCAGGTGTAACGCTCTTCAGTTAACGGCCATAACAAGTAAGTACCATATGCTGTGCATGTATCTAAAGCACCATGTGTTGCAACCCCCAATGTTGTAAATATATAAAACAATAGGAATTCTTTTTTAACTCGACTAAAAACTACCCAAAGAGCAAAGGCTACAATTAAACCAACAATCGGTGACATTAAAATTGAATGCGTAAAATGACGGTGATATTCAAGCGCTAACAGCGTATCAACCTCCGAGCGGATCAAAACATCTAAATCTGGTGCCATACCACCTAAGGCACCACACAAAATGGCCAAACGCAGATACTTTTTATAGCTAAATGAGGCTGGTAAAGCACTACCAACAACAGCCTGGGACAAAGGATCCATAATTTAAATTACCCTGCTAATTTTTAATGTTTTACTTGAATGCCCTTTATATCACCCTGGAATATGATAATAAAATATTCTATCGCTAATTTTTCGGCAATACGGAGACGGAAAATCTTTACATGTTTTTAAAGAGTCTTTTGCAACCATAAAACCTGTTTCAGATACAAAAAACTCATCAAGCACCGCATGAAAACGACCTTGGTTCATATGAATGCGTTTAACACCTAAATTTTGAAGTGTTTTTGGCAAAGGCTGATGCGCAATGTTTTTTAAAACCCCATTTTCATGCAAAGATGAAATTTCATTCATTAGTTCAGTATGGTTAACCCTGCCTAACATTTCTTCAACTTGTTCGGCAGTTAACCTATGTGAAAGAAACACAAATAGAAATGCCGATAAAAATAATATTATTAAAGTTAAACGTATGAATTTATGTCTTTTAATTTTCATGAATTTCCACCTCATCCATACCTACAATTTTAGGCTCAATTATTTTTTCGTAATAATCATTACCAGTACCCGATATAACACCACCTAAGTAAACAACAGGTTCATATTCACCCCACAACCCTTCACCTCCGCATATAAAACTTCCAGTGGTTTGGTAGTAATCAACAATATAAACATGGCCATCACTGGTTTGAACTTGAACTGTTTTATCTGGTGCAGTTGGCATATTTAACAAAACAAACTCTCGTCTTAATCGAACTGATAAGTGTTTAAAACTTCTTCTATTTTGAACAACCTTATTCATTTCCTCTGAATGACAAAACTTAGGTCCATCCATAAACTTTCGGATAAAATATTCAGTTGTACAGCCCGATAGAAATATAGGAATAAGTAATAAATAAAAAAGACGAACCATAAACAAGAGACCTAAAAAGTTATTATATTTTCATATAATTATAAGCATAACCTCATAAAAATACAAGCAAATGAACACCGTAGAGTTTATACAATAACCTTTAAAACTCACGCCTTTGGCGTTCAACACGAATAATATCTAAAATTTTAGTTACAGCTTCTTCTACATCAGAGTTCACAACAACATAATCGTAATCTGAAAGTTTAGAGCCTTTCATATCATCATTGGTAAAAATATACTCTGGGTCTTTCCAGTAAAGCATATCTTCACGCACTTTCTGAAGGCGTACACGCTGATGGTCATCTTGCTCACCGCTTACAACTTTGCGTTTTGCCATACGTTCGTCTAAAGCTTCAAGGGATGGTGGCATTAAAAGAATGCTAATCGTATTAGCGGGCATATAATCACGAATGGCCTTTGCACCACTCCATGTAATATCAGTATGAGGGTCAAACCCTGCCTGCATCTTTTTATGAAGCTCCTCTTTCAAAGCGCCATAATAATTTCCATAATGACGACTCCACTCGAGAAACTCATCATTATCAAGTCGTTTTTCAAAGTCTTCTTGAGATAAGAAATAATAATCCACACCTTCTTTTTCATAAGAACGTGGGTCTCTTGTTGTGGCTGTTATAAAGTACTTAACATTCGGGTCACGTTCCATCACCAAATTTGAAATAGTGTTTTTACCTGTGCCACTTGGACCCGTAAATGTAATAATTAAATTTGAATATTTCATTTTTTGAACAGACACTTAAGCACCATTTCTTATTGATTTACAAAGAAGTATAAACTTATTTACCGCCAGATACCAGCTCTCTATATTTTTTTAAATAAGCTTCAACATTTTTTTCATGTTCTGCATTTGTTTTCGCAAACACGTGCCCACCTGTCATATCGGCTACAAAGAACAGGTTTTCGGTTTCTGCTGGGTTTGCAGCAGCCTTTAACGACGCCAAACCAGGGTGTGCAATTGGCGTTGGTGGTAAACCTTTAATAACATAAGTATTATGTGGGTGCATTGTACGGAGATGTTTTCTTGTAATATCCCCATCATAGTCCGTTAAACCGTAAATAACAGTTGGGTCTGATTGTAATTTCATACCTTTTTTAAGGCGATTTACAAACACACCAGCAATTTCATTACGTTCGCTGTCCAAGGCTGTTTCTTTTTCAATAATAGAGGCAAGTACCAACAACTCTTCTTTTGAATCAACAGGTAAATCATCAGCTCTGTTTTCCCAAACTTCATCTAATGCTTTAACCATACCGTCTTTCATACGCGCCAATACATTTTTAGCGCTTTCACCATATGTAAACATGTAAGTTTCAGGAAGCAATAAATCACTTTCGGTAATTTTTGGTAATTTGTCCTTATCGGTTAAAAACTCCTGAGCTTTTAAAATATCAATAACCTCATAACTTCTTAAACCTTCTGGAACTGTAAGCTTAAACTGAGCTGTATGCCCACGTGCAAGCTTCTTAATCACATCACGTAAAGGCGTTTCAGCATCAAATTCATACATGCCTGCTTGCATGGTTTTATCTGCAAACATCATTTTAGAGCTTAATTTAAACAAAAATTCAGATGAAACAACATTATGTGCTTTTAAAGTTTTAGCAATTGAACCTACACTTTGACCCGCAGCAACTTGCACCATTTTATCTTCTTTTAAAGGGCCTTTTGTTGTAATTAACATAGCCCATAAACCTGTTACAGCCACAAATAAAATAAGTAAAATAAAGGCAGATACAAGAATGTGCCCAGACTTAATGTTTTTAGACATAGAAAAATTCCGTTTTTTATTATTTAAATTTTTTAAACAGTAAACTTGCGTTTGTGCCGCCAAAACCAAACGAATTGGAAACAGCAGCATTTACCTCAACCGAACGCGCATTACCCGCAACGTAATCCAAGTTACAGCCTTCGCTAATATTTTCAAGGTTAATTGTTGGTGGAACCATATTATTTTGAATTGCTAAAATTGAAAATACGGCTTTCCAAGCACCAGCCGCACCCAGAGAGTGACCTGTCATAGACTTGGTTGAAGAAACCAAAATATCTTTACCAAATACACCTTCAATTGTGCCCGATTCAATTGTATCGCCCATTGGAGTTGATGTTGCATGCGCATTCACATATTGAACTTCAGATGCTTCCATATTCGCATCTGAAAGTGCCGCTAACGTTGCTCGCTTGCCGCCATCACCTTCTGGATGAGGTGACGTCATATGGTAAGCGTCACCGCTTTGACCAAAACCGGCTAGAACGGCTAAAATTTCAGCACCACGTGCTTGTGCACTTTCAAGACTTTCAACAACCAAAACACCTGCACCTTCAGACATCACAAAACCGTCACGTGCATCATCAAAGGGGCGACATGCTTTTTCTGGCGTATCATTATAACTTGTAGAAAGCGCCTTAGCAGAAGCAAAACCAGCCATAGCCGTTGGGCAAATTGCAGCTTCTGCACCACCCGCAACAACAATATCAGCTTCACCATCTTCAATCATACGCTTAGCAACCCCAATAGAGTGTGCGCCCGTTGCACATGCGCTTACCACAGAACTATTCGGCCCCTTGAAACCGTACTTCATAGAAACATGACCTGGCAATAAATTCACCAACATAGACGGAATAAAAAATGGAGATACGCGACGTGGCCCTTTTTCCTTCAACGTTGCACAGGTTTCTTCAGTTTCAGGAAGACCACCTACACCACTTCCAAGTACAACACCAATACGTTCTTGCAGCGCATTACTTTCAACATTTTCTAAACCAGCTTGTTTTACAGCTTCTTCAGCAGCAACCATACCCAACTGGATAAAACGCCCCATTTTTTTCTGTTCTTTTTTATCGAACCAGTCATCTGCCACAAAAGCATTTTCACCTTCACTTGGAACTTGACCTGCAATTTGGCAAGCAAAGCCTTCTGGGTCAAACTGTGTAATACGTGAAATACCTGAAACGCCATTTTTCAATGCGTCCCACGCAACATTTACACCAACACCAAATGGTGTCACCAAGCCCATTCCTGTAACAACAACTGTTTTTTTGTTCATTTAATAAATCTCTTTATTTTTATAAGCCGAAGGCTCGCATGCGAGCCTTCTAAAATATCGTACTAAATTATATAAGCCGTAAAACTTTATAATTAGTTTGCGTTTGCGTTAATGTACGCAACAGCTTCTTGTACGTTTGTAATTTTTTCTGCAGCTTCATCAGGAATCTCAATGCCAAATTCTTCTTCTAAAGCCATTACAAGTTCAACTGTATCTAAAGAGTCTGCACCAAGATCATCAACAAAGTTTGCAGATTCTGTTACTTTTTCAGCGTCAACGCCAAGGTTTTCAACCACTAGTTCTGTTACGCGAGCTACAACGTCACTCATATTCATTTCCTTTTTCATTAAATTCATTTAAAAGAAACGACGTTCAAACGTGTCCCCTTTAATCACATAATGTTCTAACTGTGTTGTGTTCGATAATCAAGTAAAAAGATGCAAATATCAGATTATTAGATATCTTCATCTTCGCCTAATATAGTTAATTCGGCCTTCACACCCTTAGGAATACGCGTTAGCTGCACAACCGCATAAATATCATGAATAAGCTGCCTTCTTAAAACCTGCATCGCACTATCTGGTAAATCACCATTCATCATCACACGGTTAATAACAGCATCTAAAGCCATTTTAGGTGTGTTGGCGTGAATTGTCGCCATTGACCCTTCGTGACCCGTGTTAATAGCCGAACAAAATGCAAAAGCATTTTCCTTACGAATCTCACCTAAAATAATACGGTCAGGGCGCAAACGTAAACAAGCGTTCAATAGCTCAATAACACCTTGGTCACCAACCGCTGTATCACTACCCGAGAAAATAAGTTGAGCCCAATTACGGTGTGGAATGCGTAATTCAGGAACATCCTCCATTGTTACCAAACGCTCATCCTCTGGTATTGATGGAATAAGGGCGTTCATAAAACTTGTTTTACCAGTACCAGTACCACCGCTTAATAAAATTGTTTTTTGACTTCTTACAATTTCCTTAATTTTCTCACGCTCTTCATCTGGCATTTTAAAATCTTCAAGACCAAATTTTTCTTTACGTTGTAAACGCATAGAGAAAACAAACCCTGAAGGGGCATTAAACCCTGCAACAACCTGAACACGGTGTCCACCAGGCATTTTTACAGATAAAATAGGGTTACCAGGGTGGAATAATTGTCCACTTTTGTTGGCAAGTGTTCTTGCAATTTCATCTAAGGCATTTTGCGTTAAGTCAGGGTCACGAATCCAGTCCCAGTGACCATCCGCAAATTCAAGGCCCACTTCACATGGCTGGTTAATTACAATTTCTTTAATATCTGCAATATCATCACGGTCTAAATATTTTTGTAAATGACGAAGGTTTTTCTTTGCAATACCATCACCAGAGTAAGGGTCATCCGCGCCATCGTCTTCACCCTTCACAGTTTTGCGACGTTGATTTAAATAAGCTTTTAATTGAGACTGCATCTCCACATCATCCATACGAGGCTCATCAGAACGTTTTTGAACAACAACCCCTTCAGGCGTATGAACAGATTTTGGTTCAACAACAGGTTTAGCCGCTTGGTCAGCTAAAACTGATTCTTTAGCTAAAGGATCGGAATTTTGATTATTTTCCAAACTTTCAACAACTGGTTCTAGCTCCGGTTCAGCATTCTCAACAAAAACCTGATTATCTTCATGAACAACACTTTTTTCAATTTCTGAGGCATGTGAGTGAGTGATAGACGCTGACGAGTTCTCAGCTAAACCTTCAACATCAACTTCATTTTGATGTAATTCTTCCGAATGCTCTTGTTCAGACTGTAATTGTTTTTGCTGCTTACGTTGTTGTAAGAAAGCTCTTAATTTATCAGCGCTTTGATCGGACATGCTTTATTCCACCATGAA
>NZGE01000012.1 GCA_002689455.1 Magnetococcales bacterium
AAATTGCATACATTATTTTATAACTGACATTATTATTGCTTTAAAATATAAATAAAGAGAAGGGTATATAAAACTAGTTTAAGTTATGCATAAATTTTTAATTATTTTTACTTTATTACTAAGTGTGACTGTATGCAGTGAAGCACGGCAACTTAAGTTTGACAGGAAACTTGAATATGGTGTTGTGCACTATAATTATACTTGGCAAAATTTAAAAGGTGAAATTTTTAAAACCAATTTTGGATTATATGCCAATGATGTTCAAAAAGGTATGACTGAATTTAAAAGATTCGATGCATCCGACTTGCAGAATTTCAGCAAACCAAAAATTTCAGATTTTGTAAAATATAGATCCCCGTATGGAGTAAATGTAAGTTTTGACCCTAAAACGGATATGTTAAGCTTTCAAAGCACAAGGTCTCGCAATAAAGTTGACAAGAAAACCATTGATAAATTCATGCAGGATATTGAAGAAGAACAACAAAGGTTAACAGGTGAATATTTTAAAGAGCGCTACTATAATTATAATCCAAAAGAAAATTCTGTAAGACCTGCGCACGGTATTATTGCTAAAAGATATGTTACCGCAATGCGTCCTGTCGCACGTGCTTTACAACAAGAAATGAATGGTAAAGACTCTCGCGAAATTACCAACCATGTCCTTAACTTTATTCAAAGTATTCCATACGACACACTTGAAGACGTTCGCACCACAAATGGGGCAGGGTTTCAAACACCTTATGGCGTTATTCATGATAATAAAGGGGACTGCGACTCAAAAAGTGTGATGTTTGCGGCTATTATGCGTAACCTTTACCCTTACGCACGCATTATTGTTGTTTATGTACCAGGGCATGCTTTAGTAGGCTTTGACTACACCAAAGGAAAAAATGATTATGCCATTCACGTGGATGGTACAACCTTCGTGCTTGCTGAACCTGTTGGTCCAAACAACAGTAAGCTTGGTCAAATTAGCCCGAAAGCTCTGTCAGTAATGCGTCGGGGTGCATATAGCTTTGAAGAAGTTCCTTACTAACATTATTACCTTTATATGTTATATGTAAAATGGTTAAGTCATCCATAAGTGGCTTCTTGGCTGTTTCATTAAAGGTTTCCAAAATATCATCCAAATTAGGGTAGGTGTACTGATCCTTAATTTCATTTAATTTTTGAAGTAGCTTTTTCTCGCCCCACATTTCATTATCGGTTTTATGTCTGGCTTCAATTAATGCGTCACTAAAAAGCATTAAGCTATCGCCATCATCAAGCTGAATACGCTGTTTACGTAAACTAAACTTACCACTATCCTCAATGCCAAGTGGCAAACCTTCGCATGAAAGGAATTTGCATTTTGCATCCTTTTTGTAGGGAATGACAGCAATAGGTGGGTTACCACAACCAATATAAGTTAACTCATTTTTAGTTGTATCGAAAATAGCGCAAACAAAAGTTGCAAAATCTTCAAGTGGAATGGTGCTTTTTAACCTTTGGTTTATTTTGTAAACAAAGCTTTCAATATCTTCTTGTAAATAATGATAAAACTCTTGAATAAACGCATGTAGTCGAACTGTGTTTAATGATGCGGCAACACCATGCCCTGTAAAGTCGGCCATTAAAATAGCAACACGTCCATCATCTAGGTCTTCTACAGTCCAATAATCACCTGCCAATTCATAGCATGTTTTAAAACAAGCGCTCACTTCAAGTTCATATTTTTTCTTAATCCCTAACAGTTTTTCACTGCTTGGTAAAAGTTCAATTTGTGCTTGTTTAGCACGGCTCATATCATTATTTACTTTTTCAACATAAGCGTTCAAACTTTTATATAGCAACCCATTTTGAATATGTGCATCGGTACGGGCAATCAGCTCATTTTTTTGCAAAGGCTTTGCAACATAATCTACAGCACCTAAACGGTAACCCTTAATTCTTGTTTGTGTATCATCTAAACTTGAGAAGAATAGAATAGGGATGTTCTGGCATTCTTCCATCAGTTTAATTTTACGACAAGCGGCAAAGCCATTAATGTCAGGCATCACAATATCAAGCAAAATCAAATCTGGTATAATCTCTTGTGCTAAAGCAATGCCTTCCGCAGCAGAATTGGCTGTATAAACACTTGTATAGCCAACCGATTCTAAATAAAATTTAGCAATTTTTGTATTTGCCTCTTGGTCGTCAATAATTAAAATTTTTGACTTATGACGTGTATCCATCATACTGCTTTGTGTGAAATTATGATGTGATAAGAATAATGCCTGCATTGCAAAATCAATACGTTTTCCATTTTTTAAAATGTGATATGAATCGGTTAAGCCTTCAATTAAACGTATGCCACGGCTATGCATAAGTGTATGAGTTTTTTTACGTTCTTTTAAAACTTTTTCAACATCATATCCTTCACCTTGGTCTTCCACACTTGTTACAATTAATTCATCTTTAACTTCACACGTGACTGTTACAAGCTTTGAACCACGTGATGAATTGTTTAAATGATCTTCAATCACTTTATGATAACGCTCAATGTTATCAAGCATTGAAAGACCGTCCTTTTTATCTTTCGATAAATTAAGGTTTCCATGCTCAATAGCATTTAACAAACATTCTTGTAGTGCTGTAAAATATTGTAAGGACTGAGCATGTGTTAAGTAAGATTCTTTAAACAAATATTCCGATATAAGCCTTGCCGATCTTGAAGTGTACAGCAAGCGACTTTCGCCAATAATTGTAAAAATATGACCTTCGGATATGCTAATCCTCTCTAGATTTTCTAGAACATGGTGCGGGCGACTGCTTACAATATAAACAGAATTATCCGTATCTAGCTGCTCCAAATTCTTGAAATTTTCACATAAATGAACAGACAAGGTGTAATCTTGGCTTTCAAAATATCTTAAAATTTCCTGCTCATATTTTTCAGCATTATGTTTAAAAGCAGTGCTACTGTTGCTTTGAATGTTAATGTTCATGCAAAACCTTATCCTTCCTGAATCGTAAATAGTTGGTTAAACTTCACAAGGTGTAAAACATCTTTAGCGTGCCCATCTTTAATTTTACAAAGCTTTAATTCACATTGGTTCATGTCGGTTTCATGCTTTGCAAGCATAAGCATTCCAAGCGCTGATGAGTCGATATATTCAACTTTTTCAAAGTTAATATTTAAATTTTTACCGCCTTCTTTTTGTACCTTTTTTAAGAAAAATCGAAAGTCATTTAAATTTTCAAAATCAAACGACTTTGAAAGAACAATTTCAAATTTTTTATCACCTAATTCATTTAATTTAATCATTGTGCGTATTCCTTTATTTTTTCTATTATTTGTTTAATGCCAACTTCTTTATGTTGATTTTCGATGTGTAGCGCTGCTTTAGGCATGCCATAAACAGTGCAACTTTCTTCACTTTGAACAAAAGTTAAAGCACCGGACTTATAAAGCTCTTGCAAACCAATTGCCCCATCATTTCCCATGCCCGTTAAAACAAAGGAAAGGGCATTACGACCTGCAACTTTATTCATTGTTCTAAATAAAACATCAGCCGATGGTTTGTGACGATTGACACGTTCAAAGTCATAAAACCTAATTTTATAGTGTTCTTTTTCAGATGTAATACCTAAATGAATACCAGCTGGTGCAAGGTATATATTGCCTCGTTTTAAAAGTTGGCCATCTAATGCGTGATGAACAGGCAATGGCGTTGCAGCGTCCATGCTTTTGGCCAAAGCTTCACTAAAGCCCACACCAATGTGCTGAACAATTACAATAGGCGGTGTGTTGGGCGATGTTATTTCTGATAATATTTGTTTAAGCACAGGAGGCCCACCTGTTGACGATGCAATACCAATAATACGCTTACCAACATATTCTGCATTCACATTTTTCAAAACATCATCAATTGTAATTGCTTTTTCTTGAGTTAAATATGAAACAGGAAGCGGTGATATTTCTTGACGCACTGAGCTGTTTACACGAGCACGTGATGCTTCTGTTACTTTTGTTATAATTTCAGAGCCTAAGCTTTCCATCATTTCAACTTTATGAGAAGGCTTACCAATCACATCTACAGCACCGTGGTTTAATGCTTCCACAGCTGTTTCACTGCCTTTTTTAGTTAAAGTTGAAACCATTACAATTGGCATAGGCTTTAAACGCATTATTTTTTTGAGAAACGTAATGCCATCCATTTTGGGCATTTCCACATCAAGTGTCATAACATCAACGTCAAATGTTTTTAATTTTTCCATTGCGTCGTAAGGGTCGGAAGCTGATGCAACAACTTTAATGCCTTCAGCCGCGTTTAAAATTTTATTCAAAAACAAGCGCATTGTTAAAGAATCATCAACCACCATTACTTTAATTTCATTACTCATTTTCACCCCTTAAAACAGTTCTACATCGTAGTTAATTTCATCTTCTTTAAGTTCAGACTCGTATCTCTCCTCACGTTTGATAACTGTTTCTGATGGTTGTTTAATATACTTCACGCTTGTTTCACCGTTGTATGGCGTGAAGTAAACTTTCCTTGAATAATCGCCACCTAAGTCCTCTAACAAAACAGGTATTTTTTCGATTAACAGATACTCTTTAACAAAGGCGATATTACTTTGGCTTACATCGTCACGCATATGGCTGTTAATGTTGCCACCGCCAAAAATTTTAGCCCTTAGGTTTTCTTTTAAAGCGCCTTTTTTAAGCAGTTCATTAATCATATGTTCCATGGCATAATTGCCGTAACGTGTGGCCAAGCTATCACCCGCCCACTGACCATTGGAACTATGCGGTAACATAAAGTGGTTCATACCCCCAAGGTTACCTTTCACATCATAAATACATGCAGAAACACAAGAGCCTAAAACTGTTATCAGCAACTCCTCTTTATCAGTCACATAAAATTCACCAGGCATCAGTTTTGTTGTCCACTGATGCGTTTTACTGTGAACATAATGATGTGTAGATTGTTTCTGAATATCGATTGCGACCATTTACCTCACTTTTTTGTAAGTTGTTTGTCTTTGATTTTCAAAATCATCTGTAATTCCTAAAAGTGATTCACTGTGACCAAGGTACAAATAAGCGCCCACATTCATAATTTCTGTTATTTTTTCGAAAAGTTGTTTTTGTGTTTGCTTGCTAAAGTAAATAATAACGTTACGACAGAAGACAAAGTCGAACTTGCTATGAAATTCTTTTTGCCAATTGTGTAATAAATTAATTTGGCGAAATTCCATATAAGGGCGGATTTCATCTGATATTTTATACAAACTATGGTGAAGAGGGCTGTTTGAATCTTCTGTTTTTTCAAGTTTTAAATATTTTTTTAAGTAAGGGTTTGCCTTCACATTTTCAGGGTTAACTTCATAAACACCTTTTTGTGCTTGTTTCAAAACCTCTGAATCAATATCCGACGCTATAATGCGAACTTTACACGATGGGTTTTCTTTGCAAAATTCGTGTACAACCATAGCAATAGACCAAGGCTCGGCACCAATTGAAGCCGCACAAGACCAAATGTTAATTTTATCTTGCGTTTGGGACAGTAGTTTTAAGTGTTCTTTTAAATGGTCAAAATGGTGATGTTCTCTAAACAAATGCGTAACGTTTGTTGTAATGGCATTAATAAGCGTTAAAAATTCCTGTTCATTTCCTTTAGATAAATCGGCTTTTACAAGTTCATAATACTCTGAAAAGCGCATAATATTCAGTGTACGCAAACGCCTTACAAGCCTTGAATACACCAATGACTTTTTAGATTCAGGAAGTTCAATGCCTGAATGCTCAGTCACAAGGCGACTAATATCCCAAAAGTCCTTATCGCTGTAGTCAAACTCGTTTTTCAACTGTAAACCTTCCATAAGCCTATTCCTCATGCTCTTCAATAATTTCATCTAATTTTATAAGATCGCTACCTTTCATCATCGCATCGACATTAATCAGAATAACCATATCTTCACCTTGCGGTGACAAGCCTTCTATAAAGGATGAGTCAATTGATGCTCCAAAGTCTGGTGACTCACGAATATTATCCATTGAAATATCGGCAACATCGCTTACAGCATCCACAACCATACCAATGGTTCGCTTTTGTACATTCACAACAATGATGACCGTTTGTGGGGTAAACTGAACCTCTTCCATATCGAATCGGCGACGGATATCAAGAATCGGTACCACAGAACCCCGTAAATTCATTACACCACGAATAAACTCGGGTGCGTTTGGCATTTGTGTTGCGTGTGACCAACCTCGAATTTCTTGAACTTTTAAAATATCAACACCGTAAACTTCATCGGCAACTTGAAATGTTAAGTATTGTTTTACTTTCTCATTCTCTTCCCGTTCGTCATCTAAACCAAACTTGTTTAATTCTATTTCTTTATTTAATTTTTGATGTTCATTGTTCATAGCGTTTCACTTTCTTGTAATTGCTGGGAAGAGGGTATTAAAGATTCTGTTTCATGGGTTTGTACTTCATGATTTTCACCATAAAAATGGTGTTTACCAATCTCTTTTAATTTAAACTTATTCAAACGTTGAGACATGTTCACAAGCCCTTGCAAATCCACAATTAAAGCCACCGTACCATCACCTAAAATTGTTGCACCTGAAAGACCTTCTACCGGTTTGTAGTTATCTTCTAAGTTTTTAATAACAACTTGAAGCTGGCCCAATAATTCATCCACAAACAGTGCAACTTTTACACTTTCAACTTCAACAATAATGGCAATGCCTTCGGTTATACTTGTTAAGCCTTTATTCGATTCTGTTGTGAATGATTTTTTTAATCGTAAAAGAGGGATATATTCACCACGTATGAATAAAACTTCTACATTATCGTTTACTGTTTTTATTTTGTCTTTTTGTGGCTTGATGGATTCAACGATATTTAAAAGTGGAATAATATATGTTTGATCGCCCACTTTTGTTGCCATACCGTCCACAATGGCCAATGTAAGTGGCAAACTAATACTAAACTTAGTGCCTTGACCTTTTTCACTTGAAATTTCAATACTGCCGTTTAACGCTTTAATGTTTTTTGCAACCACATCCATGCCCACACCACGCCCAGAAACGTCGGTAACAGCTTGTGCTGTTGAAAAGCCATTGTGGAATATAAATTTAAAAATATCAGATTCTGTTAAATGGGCATTTGCATCTACCAAACCCTTGTCGACAGCTTTTTTAAAGATTGCTTCAGAGTCCAAACCTTTACCATCATCAATAATATCAATAACAACATTACCACCACGATAAAAAGCAACAAGTTCAATGCGTCCTTCTTCAACCTTTCCAGCTGCAAGCCTATCTTCTGGTGATTCTATCCCATGGTCTATTGCATTACGAATAAGGTGATTTAGAGGATCACTTATTTTCTCAATAACGGTTCTATCCAACTCTGTTTGACCGTCATTGGTTATAAAATTAATTTTTTTATTTAATTTTTGTGCTGTATCACGCACCATACGTGGGAACCGGCTAAATGCAAATTCGAGTGGCATCATTCGTATTGCCATAATGCTTTCTTGTAAATTACGCGTATGGCTATTCATATGATCAATCGCTGAAAGCATTTTTTGATTTTCTTCAATATCGATTGATTTTTTAACCTGTAATTCAAGCATTGCATTATTGGTTACAAGTTCACCAACCATGTTAATAAGAGCATCTACTTTATCAACAGCAACACGAATAAAAGCTGTTTCAGCTTTTGCTGCATGCGCTGGTTTATTTTGCTTTACACCTGTTGGTTTTTTAGATTTCTCGGCTTTATCTTCCGCTAAATCGTTTTCAACTTTTTCTATGTCTACATTCGCAATTTTTGTGAAAGTAATGGTTGAATCATCTTCCACAAACATAAATGCTTCTTCTAATAATTCTTGCGGTGAAGACGTTTCAAGCTCTAGCAGCCAGCTTAAATAAATTTCATGCTCATTCATTTCATGCAATAGTGGAACATTATCAATTCTGCATGTTATTTTAACTGTAGCAATTTCTTGTAATTCGCGAATAATATTTAAAGTATCATTACCTGTTTGTGCCATGTGTGGGTCGGGTATAAAGTCAACATTAAACAAGCTAAAACCTTCATTTTTAGGCTTGTTTTCTTGTGTTGGCTTATCTTCACTTTTAATATTACCACCCATAAAGGCTGAAAGAGATTCATATACTTCATCACGTATTTGAATGTTTGGATCGCGCGATTCTTTCGCAGCCTGAATAAGCTCACTTATAACATCAATGGACCTTAGAAGCTCTGTTACAACTTTTTCATTAAGGGTTAAAATACCATCACGTGCGTTTTGAAGGACAGATTCAACAACGTGTGTAAAATTAGCAATTTCATCAAAACCAAATGTTCCTGCACCACCTTTAATTGAGTGCGCTGCACGAAAAATTGAATCCAGGTCGGCTTCACCTGTTGTTTCTGCATCTAGCAAACCTGTTTCAAAGTCACGTAAGTGTTCGCAAGCTTCTTCAAGGAATGTTTCATGGAATTGGCTGATATCTATGCTCATATTTTCACCCTTATGCTGGCATTACTTTTTGGATTACTTTAATAAGTTGCTCTGGATTAAATGGCTTCACAATCCAGCCTGTTGCACCAGCTTCCTTACCTTCCATTTTTTTCGTTGTATCCGATTCTGTTGTAAGCATCAAAATAGGCGTGAATTTATGATCTGCCACCTGACGAATACCCTTTATCATTTCAATGCCATTCATGTTTGGCATGTTTAAGTCAGTAATAATCAGGTGAGGGGCTTCGCTTTTTGCTTTGGATAACCCTTGCACACCGTCAATGGCTTCCACCACATCATAACCAGCTTGTTTAAGTGTAAAACTCACCATTTGGCGAATAGATGCGCTGTCATCCACGGTTAATATTTTTTTAGCCATTCTTTTGTCCTTCCTTCAGTTAAAACAGTTCAATGTTATCTGAAATTTTTTCAGCATTAGGTTTGTTATTTCCCTTTAATTCAGCATTTTCATTTTCCGAATTTTCGGTTGTGTTAAGGTCCTCATCAAACAGGTCTATGCCATAATCCATATTTGAATTATTTACTTGCTCATGTTCAACTTTTGCCTGCAAAGCATGGTCTTCATTTATTTCATTAGGCTTTAAAATATCCTTTTTAAAATCATGACCTTCTACATGCATGTTATACAGGTCACGTTCTGACTGCATGGTGTAACGACTTGCTACCTCATGCAAAAATGAAGAGTCTGGTTTTTGGTTTTGATATTTTTCATCAAAGTGTTCAAAAATAATGTCCATCTCAGCACCCATTTCAGCAATAGGCGTGGCAATATGCTCTAAACGTTGTTTTAAGCGGTCTTGGAATTGAAGTTCTTGAACAATTTGAGCAATATTATCGGATGTTTTTTTTGTTTGCATGCCGGCTTGGTCAAGCAAGCTAACAATGCTTTGTTTTTGGTTAAACAATTTACTAATAAATTTTTGTATTTTATTTTTATTTAGAAGAAGGGGGGTCAGGTCTTTTTTAACAACGGCATCTACTTTTTCATGCGCGTTTTGCAAGCCTGTATTAATACCAGAAAGTTCACTTTGAATTCGTTCATTAAAATTCGCTGAATTTAAAGCCAGAGTTCTCACTTCATCTGCCACAACCATAAACCCACGACCATGCTCACCAGCACGCGCAGCTTCAATAGCAGCATTTAATGCTAAGAGTTCAGTTTGTTTGGAAATAAACTCAATTTCTGTAATAGCTTTATCAATAGATGCTCCACTGCTTTTAAGGTTTGATATATTCTCTGAAACCTCAATCATATTTTCATTAATCCAAACCAACATTTGAATAATTTCGTTCAGCATACCTTCAATTGAATTTACAAAATCTTCCGTTTCAAACTTTTCACCATCAATTTCAATTTTTTCAGCCGCCTGAACAGTGTTTTGAATGGTTTGAGATTGTTCAAATGTTTTGGATGCAATGCTCATAAACTCCGCAATAATATTTTGCACTGCATCTTCCATATCCTGTGCTACACGTATTGTTTGATCTGATAAAATTTTTGTACTTTTTCTGTGGGTTTGGGTAAGTGTTGCTGCACGTGAAAGCTGGCGGCTATCATTTGAAAAATGTCGCATTATGGTAGCTTCTATTAAAAGTGCTGCCAATATCAAAAAGAACAACACAACAACAGTCATGTAAAAATGTGTAAGCACATTTACGGCATATAAAACAATTAAAAATGTAATAGCCAGCCTTAAACTCCAAATAATTAAAATATTTGTATGAGCACTAAAGTTCTTACAACAGTTTTTAAAGCTTATTTTTTGAAGCAAACCTTTTTGAACATCAACTGTATTTTTGACAAACTTTATAATATTGCTAAATTTAATTTGAAGAAGACCTTTAAGCATCTGCATTACCTTCAACTAAGAAATTAAAAAGGCCAAGCGTTCTAGCTTGCTTTTCAAAATTATCGGAATAACCTTTAACTATAAATTCTTGTTTTTTAGCTTCATAAGTTTTTTTACAACTTACAAGCATTTGTAAATTCAATGTGTCAATACCTTCAATATCATCGAGATATAATTCAAGCGGTAACTCTGACTCTACTGACTCAATCAATAGATTTTTAAAATCCGTTGCCATGGATGGCATTAAAAATGAACCCCCATGAAGTTTATTTTTTGTTTTTAATTTTTCTAACTTCATTCGTCTGCCTCTTTATTACACAATTTGATTGTAAGGAAGTTCTTTCGTTAACAAAATAATGGTGTGCTTACAAAAAAACACAATTACATATAAAACAACAACTTAAACAATAAAGGGTATAAAGGCTAACAAGTTTATTATACAAATTACATCTTAATACTGTTCCAATACTTTCACGCTGTTTTGCTTGTAGATAGCCTTAATAAATGTTAGAATTTCTTCAATTTTTAACGCTGTAATAAGGGGTCTTATAAATGGACAAGCAACAAGCTCTCAAAGCCGCTCTTAGCCAAATTGAAAAACAGTTTGGTAAAGGCACAGTTATGAACATGAAGGACGATGCCGTTCAACAAAACATTGAATCTATTTCAACTGGTTCTCTTGGTTTGGATATGGCACTTGGCATAGGTGGTTTACCTAAAGGTCGTATTATTGAAATTTATGGCCCTGAGTCTTCTGGTAAAACAACTTTAACATTACACGCTATTGCAGAATGCCAAAAAGCTGGCGGTACATGTGCCTTTGTTGATGCCGAACACGCTTTGGACATTCACTACGCTGAAAAAATTGGTGTAAAGGTTGAAGACCTTATTGTTTCTCAGCCAGACAATGGTGAGCAAGCTTTAGAGATTGTTGACACACTTGTGCGCAGTGGTGCTGTTGACATGGTGGTGGTTGACTCGGTTGCGGCTTTAACACCTAAAGCTGAAATTGAAGGTGACATGGGTGACAGCCACGTTGGTTTACAAGCACGTCTTATGTCACAAGCTTTACGTAAACTTACAGGTACAATCAACCGTACAAAATGCATGTGCGTGTTTATTAACCAAATTCGTATGAAAATTGGTGTTATGTTTGGTAACCCTGAAACAACAACTGGTGGTAACGCTTTAAAGTTTTATTCGTCTGTTCGTTTAGACATCCGTCGTACTGGTGCCATTAAAGACAAAGACGATGTTATTGGTAACACAACACGTGTTAAAGTGGTGAAAAACAAAGTTGCACCTCCATTTAAACAAGTTGATTTTGATATTATGTACGGCGAAGGTATCTCTAAAGAAGGTGAACTTCTTGAAATGGGTGTAAATGCTGGCTTAGTTGAAAAAGCAGGCGCATGGTTCAGCATGAATGGTGAACGCATTGGCCAAGGTAAAGAAAATGCGAAAAAATGGTTAAAAGATAACCAAGAAAAAGCAAATGCCTTAGAAGCTAAACTTCGTGGTGAAGCATCTGTTGATGAAATGCCAGAAGAAGAAAAAGCGACAGCTTAACTTAAAACAAACCTTTAACAGCAAAAAGCCCGCAAATGCGGGCTTTTTTATTCGATAAAATTAATGAATGGCGTGGTAAATTTTCTTGATAAGCCACTTGTTGTATAAACAAAAGGGCAGGGATACACAAAAAATAAACCAGCTTCCCATAAAAATAGAAACAACCAAAGTAACAGCTGAAATTTTCCCAGCTGTAAAATGTTGATCTTCATTCAATAGTTGATTTTGAACTGTTTCAGCTGCAATCCAGCTATCTTGCGACAGAATTTTTTCATGCGAAAAATCCCAAACGGCCATAATCCCAACAATCATAAAAGCAGTTGCAGCCACATTATACCATTCAAAAAAATACAAACCGATGGTAAGAACTGCAACGCCAATATACACGTCTCGTGTATTCAAATTTGACAACGTCATCATTTTTCCTTATTCGGCCCACAAACGAACCGCATAAATAATTTGTATAAACGGCGTTATGAATACACAAGGCATAACAGCATATAGAATATACCAAGGGGGAATAAATAAGCTTCCCAACTTTAAGGCATATAATATATAACCAATTGCAGAAACAATAGTTACAATAACACCAATTATAGTCCAACCTATATCAAAGTCATTATGATCTAGGTCATACTCTCGCCAAAGTTCATACGGTGTAGGCTTGGTTACAATTTCGTAGAACCTGTTCCACGTTATCATATAAACCAAGGAACCAACCAGCACACAGCCAGCAATAAGAAGCGAACTGTTTACCAAATGATAGACAAAAAAAGATGCCATCAAGGCAAACTTAGTGTAATTCCACATTGTGGAATTTATTTTTGGAAGCACTTTTATTTGCATGTTTTTCCTCATAAAGTAAAGGGGTAAAAAAATAAATGTGTTACGAATTCAGTTAATTTATAAACACTGTATACATTTATGTCAATTATTAAACAAAAAAAACACCCTAGTTAGGGGTGTTTTTAGGAACGCTTAATAGTGGATATTTTTGTAGTAAAATGGACATCATATCCATATAAACTTCATTTTGGTTTTTATGCGCATCAATTAAGTGGCAACGATCAGGGTCGTTTAAAACAACTTTTTTAAATCCTTCACGTACTTTTTCATGGAAACTCATTTCCAAATTTTCAAACCTTGTTTCTTGGTTTACTTGTCCATTTTCATGCACATTCCCACGGGAGCGTGGAATACCAATCATAGGATCAACATCCAAAACAAAAGTTAAATTCGGCATTGTTGAACCAACAATATCGGCACGATATTTCTCAATAACAGATAAATCCATCCCACGCGCATAACCTTGATAAACAAGCGAAGAATCACAAAATCTATCACAAATAACCCATCTACCATCCTTTAAGGCAGGACGAATCACTTTTTCTAAATGCTCGTGACGTGCTGCATTCATTAACATCAGCTCGGTCTTCGGTGTCCAATTATTATGTGAATCGCGCACCAACAGGTCACGTAATGTTTCGGCTTCTACACAGCCACCAGGTTCACGTGTTCTAATATGGTCAATACCACAACTTTTTAAGGTGGCACATAACCTTGCAATTTGGGAACTTTTCCCAGCACCTTCACCGCCTTCAAATGAAATAAAAACACCATAAGGTAAGGTCATAAAACCTCCTATTTAAAGCGACTACGTACATAAATAACAAAAAAACTAATAACAATACAAAGTGGTGGAACAACTGCCATTTTAGTATTTAAAGTTAAGTGATGCCCAGAAAAAATAAGGTTAACAAAACCTAAAATTGTAACAATTGTAATTATAACACCTAACAACTGAGCCCAGTCAGGCGTTTTTTCCCAACGTTTATACATTTCAGTATAGTTACGTGCAAAAAGAACAGGGCAGACATAAATAAGAAAAAATAAAGCAATAGGTACAGAGAACAGAGAAATTAAAAATTCCATAAAAGAACCTCAATCAAAAAAGAACAT
>NZGE01000013.1 GCA_002689455.1 Magnetococcales bacterium
GGCGCTCTTCCGATCTATTTAAGACTTTATTGACTACAATCACTTCATTTGAGACATTAACGGCATCCCCCCTCAAAATGAGATAACTTGCATTTGGTAGCCTTCAACCTGTATTATTTGTCCATTAGTTTTAAGAAAAACAAAAACCAGGTATAACATTATGCAAAGAAAATACACACTTGGCATGCTGTCGCTCCTATCTTTGGTTGCTTTTCAAGCGAATGCTTTAGCTGCAACGTCTAACCAAGAGATGGCCGCTATTGCTAAAATCATTTCTCTTTCTAAGAACATTCCAGCTGGCGATGCAACATTTAGCGTTGTTTACGACCCTAACTCTGCTGAATCGAAAGCTGACCTAGAAAGCCTTAAGGGCCTTATTGGCGCGGGTTACAAAGCACCAAAACATAACTTTAAACTTGAAGAAATCCCTGTTTCAAACATTGGGTCAGTTTCTTCAAAAATTATTTTTATGACGGAAGGTCTCAGCGCTGGCGATCAAGCAAAAGCACTTGATAAGGGCGTTGCAAACCAAGCTCTAACAGTAACAACAAGTATCCCATACGTTCAAAGTGGCAACTGCGTACTTGGTGTTGATGTGGGTGACAACGTAAACATTTTGATGAATGGTGCATCATACGCAAAGTCTAAGCTAGACTTTGATGCTGCATTTAAATTCATGATTAAAGAAATCTAAGGGGAATAAAAATGAAAAAAACAAAACTACTTATCCCTTCTCTCCTTTTAGGGACAGCTATATCTGGTTTGGCAAATGCTCAAACAATTGATTACGGCATGATGGAATCAATTTTTGGGGAGCCTGTAACGGCATCTGCAACAGGTAAACCACAACGTGCATCAGATGCACCTGTAACAATGGACATTATTGGCAGCGAAGAAATTCGTCGTAGCGGTGCGAAAGACATCCCACAACTTCTACGCCGTGTTGCTGGTGTTCAAGTACAACGTTCTAACATTGGCCGTGCCGACGTTTCTATTCGTGGTTATTCAAAACCATATGCAAACCGTATTTTAGTATTGGTAAACGGACGCCAAGTTCTTTCTGACGCTTTCGGGCAAACACGTTGGGAAGGTTTAAGCGTTAACATGGAAGAAATCCGTCAAATTGAAGTTGTTAAAGGGCCTAACTCATCTCTATTTGGTTTTAACGCTGAATCAGGTGTGATCAACATTATTACATACAGCCCAATGACAGATGACGTAGACTTTGCAAAAGTTAAAGTGGGTACACAAGACCACAAAGAAATTAGCGTTGCACACACTGCACAGTTCGATAAATTCGCTGTTCGTGTTTCTGCTGCTGAAATTGACTCTGACGGTTTCAACCGCGACAGTATGACTGGCATGGCAACTGCAACTTCAACATATGAAGATTCTAGCAAGAACCAATGGTCTGAACGCAAATACAACATTGACGCTGAATGGCAAATGACAGGCAACTCTAACCTACGTGCTCAAATTGGTCACAGCGGTAACCAAGTAAGACAGCTTGGCCCATTCTCAGCTTCTTTCCACAGCCCAAACGACTTTGACTTTGCACACTTAACTTATGCACTTCAAAGTGACTATGGTTTATGGAATGCAAACCTTTACCAAGTTTCTAACGATGAAACAGGTGGTGTTGTAAGTAATGAAAACGACCTAATGGTGGCACAAGTTAACAACTTATTTAAAGTTGGGTCAGACCACTCAGTACGTTTAGCTGTTGAATACCGTGACAACCAGTTAAATGGTGTTATTGTTGGCGGTGCAACAGGTGTGGACGATACATTTGAGTTACAACTTACATCTCCAAGTGCTATGTGGGACTGGAAAATCAGTGACAAATGGAACTTAACAAACTCTGTACGTTATGACTATGCTGAATATAGCCGTAATGCTGCACCATCATTTGGTCCGCACGCACTTGCTTTATTCAACCGTAACATTGAAGAGTTTAGCTTCAACACTGGCCTTGCATATAAACCAACAGCAACAGACACTGTTCGTTTTTCCGTTGGGCGTGGTTTACACATTCCAAGCTTAATTGAACTTGGTAGTGCAACGCAGGTTACAACAACGCCAATTAGCATTGGCTTTACTGGTAACCCAGGTTTAGAACCTGAGCGTATCATGTCTTACGAATTGGCTTGGGACAAGAAGCTTAGAAGTGACATGAACTTCCGTAGTGCTGTTTTCTTACAAAAAGCTGAAAACATTATTGATGATCAAGTATCAACAATTGCAGGACCTACTCAGTTGCTTACATTCTCTAACAAAGGTGACAGTGAGACATTAGGTTTAGAACTTGGCTTAGACGGCGTTTACAACAACTGGTTACGTTGGGGTGCAAACTACACCTACCTTAAAACAGACGACCAAGCAAACGCTGGCTTAAACTATGAAGATGCACAACCTGAGCACCAAGTTTCATTGCTTGCTGGCTTTGACTACAAGAGCTGGGAATTTGACACAGACTTGCACTACATCTCAGATTATACATCTACATTTGTAGCAAGCTCTGGTTCAAATGTGAGTGAAGAGATTGACGGTTACTTTGTACTTAACGCACGTGCGGGTTATCAAGTAAACGACAAACTTGACGTTGCAATTGAAGGTTACAACTTGGTGGAAGAACACCGTGAATGGCAACTTTCGTCAACAACTTCAGGCCCAGTGGGTGCCAACACCCTTGGCAAGTCTGTACTTGCAACACTAACTTACAAGTACTAAAAACTTATGTCAGATTTATGGGGCACCTTACTTTAAAGGTGCTCCATAAGCTGATATATAAAGAATTATTAAACTTTAATAACAACTTCTAAAAAGAGACCGTTTAATGAATGCAAGAAATATCCTAACCGTTGTCGGCATTATTTTTCTAACCATTGTTGCTTTACTTGCTTATGAAATTAAAAGACAAGTAAACATAGAACAAGAACGAGGGGCATTCATTGTTCAGGCCAATAAATTTATTGATGAAGCCGATGAAGTTTCAAGCTTCTTCTATGATGAAAGAACTATGGGTATTGCAGCGCTTAAAAAAGAAGCTGATAAAACTCAATTCAAAAAACAAGTTGAAGAAACCGATAAAGCATTTACAAAACTTCTTAACGTGTTTCAAAATGAAGAACTGTATAAGAATGAACCATTCATTAAACTCATCATAGCTGAACTTAATAAAGATTTTACAGCTTTACAAGAAAGCCGTGCAGCATTGATTAAAGGTGATATGACCGTTACCAACTGGGTTAATTCTATGCAGAACATTATAACAACATTAAATGTTTCCAAAAAAGCGCTTCTAACACCACACGATGATGCAAGTAAAGGTGTTTTCTTAAACCTTATTGTGAAACCAATTGTAGATGGAATTGAAAACCTTACCAATACTGAACAAGGTTATATTCTTGACCTTCTAGCGAATGACAGCGAGCTAACGCCAGAAGTTAAAGGCTCTGTTGTAAATATTCGCGAAAGCTACCTTGCTTACATGAAAACTCTTTCATTGATTGCAGACTCAGGTATTCTTACAAAAGAAGTAAAAGAAAAAATTGAGCACATGGGCGAAGCTTTAAAAGCAATGGAAGAAACAAAGCGTAATTTATATACAACCCTTCTATTCGGCTTTGGTAATAAACCGACTGTTGAAGAATTCTTCACACTTACAGAAGATGTACACCATGCTATTCATGAGGTTGCGTCTGCTGTAAGTAAGCCAACAACACACACAATGAACGCTCTGGTAGAAGAATTAGACTCTAAAGAAAGGCTTTTATATGTTTTAGGTGGCATTTTAATTGTGTTCTTAGTGGGTGCTGCGGTGCTTGTTCAAACCAAAATCATTCTACCACTTGCAAAACAGGTTGTTTTACGTAAGGACTTTGAAGGTTCCGTTAAACGCCTGATTGACGATGTACAAAACCAAATTCAAAGCGTTAAAAGCAGTGCCGCTCAAATTATGAAGGCCAACCAAACTGTTGGTGAAAACGTTACAGGTGTGGAAAATGCTGCTGGCAACACCGATGTTAACGTTCAAGCAGTTGCCAGCGCCATTCATGAGCTAAATGCCTCTATCATCGAAATTAACGATAACATGGAAAAAGTAACTTCTATGATTCACGGCGCAACCCAAACTTCTGCCAACACACAAGAGTTGATGGAAAAGTTAGCTGGTGCGTCAGAACGTATTGGTGATGCGATTAACATTATTAACGGTATTGCAGACCAAACAAACCTTCTTGCTCTAAACGCTTCTATTGAGGCCGCACGTGCTGGCGAAGCTGGTCGTGGGTTTGCTGTTGTGGCGGAAGAAGTTCGAAGCCTTGCTGAAGAAACAGGTAATGCAACGCTGAAAATTCAATCATTTGTAGAAGAGATTCAATCAGGCAGTAAAAATGCTCAAGTATCTATTGATGAAGTATCAAGTCAAATTCAAATGATTAGCGACATTTCATCTTCGGTTCAAGTTGCCATTTCTGAGCAATCTTCTGCAACAGAAAGCATTGCAATAAACGCAACGGATGCATCAGATGCAACAAACACAGTCCGCGCAAGTGTGGAACAAGTTGTTGACATTTTAAGTGTAAACGAACAAATTTTCACTCAAATGTCTGAAACTGTAGACTCTTCTGTAAGTAAAGTAGAAGAGCTTTCACATAAATCGGATGTATTCTTAACTGAAATCAAGAAAATTTAAGCTCTGCTTCAATACAGAACTTGCTATTTTTTGGCAGAATTCTTAATCTAGACTTACAACATAAGAAAACTAGATTAGAGTTCTGCTAAATTATATGAAAAACTCATTACCAAGCCACAAAGATAAAATTTCTAACCTGAACGATGAAGTAAAACGTACAGGTGACCACTTTACCAAACAAGTTACTAAAGCCATTAAAAAAGAATCGTGGAAATTAAACTTTTTTGAACTTGCTTGGATGGCTGTTATTACCGTAAGCATTGGTTTGTACCTTGCCTATAAAATTGGCTATGGCAAAACGCCTGAAAACAATGTTTTTATTTACTTTGGTATTTACACGGCAATTTTTGTCATTATGTCTGTTATTGTGCGCATTTTAAAAACAACCGCCGAAAATGAAGCAGAGATTAAAACACAGCGTAGTTTGCTGCGCTGTAACAACCACATATTTCACCTTATAGCTAAGTCTCGCAACCAGTTTATGGCAGATATGGATGAACCCCAAAGACGTATTTTTGCTGCCACAGTTGTTTTACAGAACCCAGAATCAAGTAGCTCGGAGTTAGAAGTTGCCGTTCAAGATTTAACAGGTAATGAAGAACTCTCATTTGCAGTTTGTCGAATTGAAAGTTTTCGCCATCATGGCATGATGTCCCGAATCCAAGATGAGTATTCTAAAATTGAAACAAAAGTTACTCAACACTATGAAGAATTATTAGAAGTTTCACCCCCTGCGGCCGAAATTTTTTTAAAGCGCATGAAGGGATACGCCCCTAGTATGCAGGAAGGTTATTCGCGTAATATTGGATTTTTAGAACGCACAATGAATGCTATTGACAACAATGACCTAGACTTAATGCCTTTTGAAGATGTCTATTCTATCTTTTCATTTACATTTGAAATGCTTAATGGTCGTGAAATTCCCGTTCTTCACCCTGTCTTTAAAGGGCATGAAGATTATATGGAAGCACAGGAAAAATTAGACCGAAGCCGCTCATACCTTAAGCAAGCCATTGCTAAACGTAACAGTCGCTTAAAGTCACTTGTTGATTTATTAAGTGGCGAAGTAGACACCGACATTGTCATGCCCACAACCTTTGACAGTGTTGACATTATTGATGTGATTGAAAACCTATATAAGGAATACCGCAAAAAAATTAATGCGGCCATCAAGAATAAAAATGCTAAAGAACTTAAACACTTACGTAAAACTCTTAAAACAAGTTTTAAGTATCAAGAAAAAATACGTACACACCAACGTCGTGCTGAACGTTATCTTACTGTATTTAATAACATTCAAAAATCTTACAACAAACAATGGCGCAAACACGGAAAATCTATTGAACTTATTTTAGGTGATGATGCTTCATCCTCCAAACGAGGCATTTCAATTCGTGAAGATTACATTACTCTAGACGATGCAGATAAATTGTTTTTAGCAAAAAAATTAATTACTTTACACATACATACTTTAAAGGAACAAAAAACAACTTCACAAAAGTTTGTAAATATTGAACTATCGCAAGAGAGCTTTAAGCGTTTAGCCATGGACTATGTTTTAATATTAGAAGAAATGCTACATTTTAACCAACCAGAAGAAATGTTTGCGATTGAATTTTCAAATTCGCCATATTTTTCACATATTGATATTAATTCGCCAAGTCGAACAAAAGTTGGTTTGGCTATTTTATCCATTGAAGAGCTCCAACAAACACGTAAAAAAGTTGCACACCGCCTTGCCTTTAACCTGCGTGAATACTACAAAGTTTCATTAAACAAAAAAACAATTGATTATTTTGTACAAAACTTTGGTGCCGACCGAGAACAGCTTATGGAGATTAACAAAAAAGCTTTAAAAGCTGCCACAAATGTTGAAGAAAGATATAACGTTAAAATTAAAATGAAAGACTGGGAATCACGCTTTAGCCCAACTTTCAAACGCATTAAAACTGCCCTTTCTAAGATATAAAAAAACCACCCTTTGAGGTGGTTTTTTCGATAAATTCTATGAACTTGTGGTCAAGTCGTCTTTCAAATTCGTAATAGCCGTTTTAGCCTTGCGGAAATAACGTACAACAACAACTGCACTTATAATAAGCAACAATAAGTATGTTACCGTTACATAAATAATGCGGTATGGACCCCCGTCATGTACTGTAATTACATTATATTGTGCCCATTCACAATTGGCAGCTGCAGGAACTTCTTTACCATCGGCTTGAACCGTATATTGTGGGCATAAAGCCTTTTTAATAAAGCTTGGCATTGGAAAGTATTGACCATACAAGAAAATAGTGGCAGGTTTTGCAGCACTTTTTGCTGTGGACAAATCCTGCGATACACCGCTTGAGTCAAATTTCCACCAAAAGAGTGCCTGATTATTAATGATACGTGAGGTATCCGCATCAGGGAACATATCTGAAATTAGAACTCTTTCAGTAGTTCCGTCTTCCTTGGTCATTTGAACTTCCGTATCGGAAATAACCTTTAACCCCACAGGTAAGTCAGGGTGAAACCAGCCAGATCCCTTGCCGTAAGGGTGCAGAACCTTAGCATCCATGCCTTTTGTTGAAATATCATTAACCTCAGTCACAAAAACTTCCTGCGGACCATGGTAAAATGCCGTACCGACATTAAAAATAATCCCCATAAAAGGCAAAAAAGCAATTGTGTAAACAATGCGCTTCATACGTCCTTTTTGGTTTTCCCAATCTTTCGTCCACCATTTGTGGTAGCCATAGAAAGTAAAATAAGCAATACCCCAAAAGGCCGCAATATAGCTCCATTTAACATAATGGTGAGCACCTAAAAGGTACGTTCCCAAAATGGCTGTTAGTACAATTAAAAACTTCAAGAAAAATGCTTTCATTTGAAAGTATCTCCAGTGGTAATGTGGCAACCGCCACGTGAGTGTAAGAACGTTCAAAACGTTTATAATGAAAAAAAACGAAGTGTTTCGGATAAATTCCTGAGTATATGTGTATACATTGCACTTACAAAAGTCAAGTAGTGGCTTATAAAAATATAAGTAATATGTTTAAATAACACGCCCCTCTTCTTTTTATAGCCAGCA
>NZGE01000014.1 GCA_002689455.1 Magnetococcales bacterium
AAAACGACAGAAAGTGTTTTTATGGGCAGCGGTGTAAATAATATTTTAAATGTACTGGCTTCAGGCTTTGCGACAACTTATAGCGTTTCAGCTATTTTGTCTTTTCTAGTTATGTTTTTATTTTTTGTAAATCTTGCATTTAAGTCTAAGCAGGCTGATGCAAGAATAAGTGTTGGACGTGAGGTTTATTGGGGTATTTTATCAGCTGTATCATGCTTTATGTTGTGCGGGGTTTTTGTGTTTTTGGCGCATACACCACTTTTACAGTATATGGCTTATCAGGTTTATGTTTGGGGGCTTACGGTTACGCAATTTTTAACTTTAATAAGCTTGCTGGGCTGGATATTTTTAGGGGTTTACTTGTGCTTACCTGTGCGTCAGAAAGGTAAGAAAATTGGTTACGGTGAAGAAGATGATATTTCAATTGTGCCATACGTTGGAGTTTTGTTTGGTTTTTGTATGGCTATGCTAACTTTTGGTGCGGTAAAATGGCCTTCTGAATTGTTAGACCTTGTGAAGAATACGGAAGTTGTGGGTCAAGGTTCTTTTTATGGGTTTGTTTATATTTTACCTGTGGTGGTTATTTGGCCTGTGTTGGCTTACGGGCTTTACATCGTAACAAAACGTTTATTTGAAAGCTTTGTGCCTAAATTTGCACCACTTGTTATGTTAACTGTTGTATTTATTTATCAGTTGGCATTTCAATATTTGTAGTTTGTGCTTCGGCAGGTTTTTTGTAAATAGCTGTTCCTAGATAGCGTGAGGCTGGTTTAATGCAGCGACGCCAGCGACCAGCAGTACGGTCAAGATAAACACCACAAAGGTCAATTACTTCAAACTCATTGTCTTTTAGTTTTCCAATAAGTTTATTGGGTGTTCTAAATCGCTTAAATTTATAAGTTCCTTTGGGAACCCATTTAAAAATAAGTTGAGCGCACAATATATGAATAAACCATGACCTGAAATTGCGGTTGTTGGTTGAAAAGACAACAATGCCACCGTCATGTAGTAAGTTTTTAAGTTCCTTTAAAAAACCGCTTGTATGGTCTACATATTCAAAAATATCCATGCATAAAATAATGTGGAATTTTTCGCCTTTTTCGGCAAGTTCTTTAGGGGTGCATTGAATAAAGTTCACAATAGCGCCATCAGCCTCGGCTTGCCTTTTTTGTGTTTCAATACAGTCACCACGTGGGTCAATAGCGGTTACATCTGCGCCTCTAAAGGTCATTTCTTCGGCTAATTTGCTGGTGCCGCAACCAATGTCAAGTAAGCTTAAGTTTAAAAGAGGTGCTGGCTCTAATTTGTTTTTGTTAAAGGCCTTAGAAGCGTGAGAAACAATGTATTTACGGCGTACCAAATGATAGTTTTCAAATGCATCTTGTGCGTTTTTAGGGTTTTTAAAAACAAAATTTATAAGTTTAAATAGTTTGATTTTTTTGTTTTTAATGCCCATGTCTAAGAAGGTATCTCACTTGTTGAATTAAATTTGTTTCTAAAAAGATTAAGCGAATATTTGTAAATTACAAGTGATAAAAAGCGGTTGTCGTTATTTTTTTGTAATGAAAGCTTGCATTTTAAGCCAAGTTTGTGCATAAACACATTCACAGGCTATTTAAGGCCTAGATATAAATACAAGAATTTTGGAAAGGAGGTGACTGAATATGGTAACGGTTGAAGTTCGTAATAACGATGTAAACCAAGCTCTACGTCGCTTGAAAAAAACATTGAACCGCGAAGGTGTTTTCCGTGAAATGAAAATGCGTCGTCACTGTGAAAAACCATACGAAAAGCGTCAGCGTAAAGCACGTGAAGCTGTTCGTCGTTCACGCAAAAACCGCTCTCGCCTTCTTTCTGGTAAGCTTTAAGCTTCCATTGAAGCAGAGACTAAAGGTGGCTTAACGCCACCTTTTTTTGTGAAAATATATTGAAAAAAGTCGAATTAACTCTACCTCTTTTGAGCGTCATCGTGTATAGTACCTTGCATAAAAAATATACATAACATGATAAACATAAAATCATTTGAAAAATAAAAGGTTGAGTCTTTAAATCATGAATCAAATGTCTATAGAATTTGGTGTTGGTAAAGAGCTTCGTGCTGCACGCTTAAAAGCCGAACTTAAAATTACAGATATCGCTGAAGAATTGAACCTGACGGTTGAACACATTACGGCTATCGAAAAAGATAATTACCAAGAATTACCAGGGAATACCTATGTTGTGGGTTTTGTGCGTAGTTACGCACGCTACTTGGGTTTAAACGATGTTCACATGGTGGACCGTTTAATGCAAAGTGGTTTAATTCCATCGCTTCAACCAACAAAGCCTGCGGTTGAAAGTGAAGAAAAAGTTACCACACCGTCCGATAAAAAAATGATTATCCGCCTGCTTGCGGGCAGTGCAGCCGTTATTGCTCTTGTTCTTATTTTCTTTACAGTTAAAAACTTGCCAGATGATACTGAAAACTTAAGCGTGATTGAAGAAGATGTTGTTGTGCCAGAAGAAGATGCGGCCGCAAGTGCAGAATTGGAAGCTGTTGCAGATGAAAGTGCAGAAGTTGAAGAAACAAAAGGCTTAACAGCAGACGAAGTGGCGGCTATGCTTGAACCTAAAAATGAAGCGGTTACTGAAAAAGTTGAAAAAGAAATTAAACTAGTTGGCACAAAGCCATATGGAGCACGTGTTCTGCTAACTGCAAAAGAAGATGCTTGGTATCAGGTTTACAACCCGAAAACCGACCGTGTGTTCCAAAACGCAGTGCTTAAAAAAGGCCATTCAGTTTGGATTCATCCTGAAGACGGTGTGTTGATGGACCTTGGTCGCCCTCATATGATGGAAATTACAATTGACGGTAAAGAATATGGCGCTGCAGGCCCAACATGGGGTGGTGTTATTAAAAGGCTTTCCACCGATGCAAACTTCCTGATTTTTGACTTCTTTGGCGAAGGTTTGAATGAAAAGTCTTACAACCGTTGGAAGCGCAAACAAGAAGAACTGAACGCAGCAGAATAAAACTTAATTAAAAGAAATTACATGAGTAAAGATTTACAAAACCCAAGAGGAACATACGACGCTTTGCCTGAACTTGCGAAGCGTTTCGCTTATATTGAATCGCAAGCCCGTCACGTTTTTGGTTGTCGTGGTTATGGCGAAATTCGTACACCTGTTTTTGAATACGCTGATGTGTTTATGCGCACGGTGGGTGAAACAACCGACATTGTCAGTAAAGAAATGTACCTGTTTGAAGACCGTAATGGTGAAAAAATGGCACTTCGCCCAGAAGGAACGGCTGGTGTGGTGCGCGCTTTTTATTCAAACGGTTTGAAACAGCATTTACCTCTTAAACTTTTTTATGTAGGTACGCCTATGTTCCGTTATGAGCGCCCTCAAAAAGGACGTTACCGACAGTTCCACCAAATTGGAGTTGAATGTTTTGGTGTGGCTTCACCTTTTGCGGACGTTGAAGTGATTGCTACAGGTGTTGCGCTTTTAAAGTCTATTGGTTTGCAGGGTGATATTACTGTTAAATTGAACAGCTTGGGCACGGCAGAAGACCGTGTGGTTTACCGTGCGAAATTGCTTGAATATTTTGAGCCTGTTAAAGATCAGCTCAGTGCCGAGTCGCGTGAACGTTTGTCTAAAAACCCAATGCGTATTTTAGATTCGAAAGAAAAAGAAGATAAGCCTTTTGTTGAAAAAGCACCAAGACCTATTGATTTCTTATGTGCAACTTCCCGTAAGCATTTGCAAGATGTTAAAGACGGCTTAGACGCTTTGGATATTAAATACGAAATCGATTCATCTTTGGTGCGTGGTTTGGATTATTACACACACACTGTCTTTGAAATTCATGGCGAAGGTTTGGGTTCTCAGAGTCAAGTTATTGGTGGCGGTCGCTTTGACGGGTTGGTTGAGCAAATGGGCGGTCAATCTGTACCAGCAGTTGGGTTTGGCTGTGGTATGGAACGTTTAGAAGCTATTATGGAAAAACAGATGTCTGATGAAAGACCAGTGGCTTTTGCTATTATGGATGAAGATGCATACATTTCATGCCTTCAGCTAGCGGAAAACCTTAGGTTGGACGGTGTTCCATGTGCTTTACCGCTTGAATTATCTTCATTTAAATCGCAAATGAAAAAAGCGAATAAGCTCAATGCACGCTATACTGTTATTGTCGGTGAAGATGAAAAGAAAAATAAAAAATTCCAAGTAAAAGATATGGATGAAGGTACTCAGTCTGAATTATCATTCTTAGATGCTGTGGACTTGTTCCGCACATCATACGGGGTATGTAAGGAAAAATAGTTTATGTTAGAAAGCGCATTTGTAATTGGAGTTGACCATCACTTGTCCAGCTTGGACGAGCGTGCAGCTTTGAATGCGCTGGATATTGAGTCCTTAAAAGAAAAGCTTTCTTTAAAAGAGCTTTATGTGCTTTCAACGTGTAACCGCTTTGAAATATATGGTGTAGCGCCTTGCATACACAGTGCAAAAGCAGCCAAAACAAGCTTGGAAGATATCTTATCTGAGAAAACGGGTGCAAAATTAAGTGGCCATGTTTACCAAAAAACGGGGCAGGATATGTTGCGCCATGGTTTTAAAGTGGCTTCTTCCTTAGAGTCTATGGGGGGGGGTAAACCTCAAATTCTAGGAAAAAAGAAAAAAGCCTATAAAAAAGCAAAAGATGACGGTGCTATCGGTGCAGGTTTGGATAAGTTTTTAACAACTGCTTTCCATGTTGGAAAGCGTGTGCGTCATGAAACTTTACTTTCAAGAGAGCCTGTAAGTGTAGCTTCTGCTGCTATGCATGCGTTGAAAGACGGTTTGCCTGTTGAATCGAATCCTTTTATTGTGGTGGTAGGTGCAGGTGATATGTGCACGGCTGCTGTGAAACATTTACATGCTTTTGGTTACACAAATGTGATTGTGTTAAACAGAACAATTGCAAAGGCTTGGAATTTGGTTGAGTCTTTGGGCTATTCAGCCGCACCACTGTCAGATTTACCGAACTGGGCTTCAAAGGCCGATGCTATTGTTACCTGTGTTTCTGTTTCAAAACCTCTTTTAAATGCGGCTTCACTAGCAACGCGTAAAAAAGCACTACACTTGGTAGATATGGCTGTTCCACGCAATATTGAAGAGGACGTAACGACCTTGTCAGGCGTTTCCTTGATTGATATGGATGCGCTTTCTGTAGCTGTTAAAATGTCCAAAGAAAAAAGAGCATCATACGTCCAAGATGCAGAGCGCATTATTAATGAAGAGGTTGAAGCATTTACCCGTTGGAGTGAAGAACGAAAAAATGCACATATGGTTAAGCATTTGCGTGAATCATTTGAAAAAGTGCGTGACGATGTTTTAGGTGATCATTCATCATTTGAAGCGCAAAAAGCGACAAGGTTATTGCTGAATAAAATATTACACCACCCAACCATGATGATAAAAAGTGGTTATGTGCCAAGTGAAGGTGTTGAAATGGCGCTGTGTTTAATGTTTGGTTTGCGTTGCCCGCGTGTTCAGTTCTTGCAAATTAACTCAGATTCCGTTAATAAAGGGGAATGCCCATTTGTAGATGTGATGCGTCAAGAAGGTCTTGAGACTAAAACACGTCACTAACATTGAGGGGTTATTTTTTAAAGGGGATTTGTATATCTAATGGATATTTTACCAAAATTAGCAAAAGTTGTTGATCGTCACACCGAGCTTGAAAATATGCTTGGGCAACCTGATGCAACAAATGATATGGAACGTTTTACCAAGTTGAATAAAGAGTATGCTGAAGTAAAACCGTATGTGGAAGCTTACCACGAACTTTCAGGTCTTTATAAAGAAAAAGCTGATTTAGAGGAGCTTTTAAAAGGCGATGATGCCGACATGAAGGAAATGGCAGATGCTGAACTGAAAGAAATTATTCCTGCCATTCCAGCTTTGGAAGAAAAAATTCAAATTATGTTGCTGCCAAAAGATGAAGCAGATGACCGTAACGTTATTATTGAAATTCGCGCGGGTACAGGTGGTGATGAAGCTGCTTTGTTTGCGGGGAATGTGATGCGTATGTACACACGTTATGCTGAAACACGTGGCTGGAAAGCTGAAATTATGGATATCAGTGAAAATGATATTGGCGGCGTGAAGGAGGTTGTTTTACAGCTTATGGGTGATGGCGTATTTGGGCGCATGAAATACGAATCTGGCACGCACCGTGTTCAACGTGTTCCAGAAACGGAATCGCAAGGTCGTATTCATACATCGGCTATTACTGTCGCTGTTTTACCGGAAGCGGAAGAGGTTGACATTGATATTAACCCAGCAGACTTACGTATTGATGTTTACCGTGCGTCTGGTGCTGGCGGTCAGCACGTTAACAAAACGGAATCGGCTGTGCGTATTACGCACGTTCCAACAGGTATTGTGGCGCAATGTCAGGATCAGTCCTCTCAGCATAAAAACAAAGCAACAGCAATGAAGGTGCTTGCAACGCGTTTGTATGATGCACAGCGTGAAGCTTTGGATAAAGAGCGTTCTGATGCCCGTAAGTCCCAAGTGGGAACAGGGGACAGAAGTGCACGTATCCGTACTTATAACTATCCACAAAGCCGTGTGACCGATCACCGCATTAACTTAACTTTACATAGCTTGGATGCTATTATTGCTGGTGATTCTTTAGATGATGTGATTGAACCATTGATTGCTGAGGACCAAGTAAGGCGCTTGGCCGCTTTAGGGGACGAATAAATTTAAAAACAGGGTGTTTTTATGCTGATTAAAGAAGCGTTGAAAGATGTAACAGGTAAGCTTGCAAAGGTAAGTGAAAGTGCATCTTTGGACGCTTCACTTATTTTGTCCAAGGTGACAGGTTATTCAAAGTTGGAACTTTTTATGAAAGATGAAGAAGTTTTGATGGCGGATAAAATAACTGAGATTGAAGCTTTAACACAAAGGCGCGTAAGCCATGAACCTATGGCTTATATTTTAGGTGAAAAGGAGTTTTGGGGGCTTAATTTTATTGTAAAGCCTGGTGTTTTAATACCAAGACCTGATACGGAAACTTTGGTTGCAACCCTGTTAGCGCTTGTTCCGAATACAGACTTTGAAGGGCGTATTGCAGACCTTGGAACAGGGACAGGGGCTATTTTATTAAGTGCTTTGTCTGAATTGCCGAATTTTAAGGGTGTTGGTGTTGATAAGAATGACACAGCCTTGGAAATAGCGCAGAAAAACGCCAAAAATTTAAAGTTGGATGATCGTTCTGAATTTGTAAATAGCTTCTGGTTGGATGCTGTGGATGAAACGTTTCACGTGATTGTTAGCAACCCTCCATATATTGAAACCTCAACAATTCAAACGCTTATGGATGATGTGAAGGGGTTTGAACCTATGAGCGCCTTAGATGGTGGTGAAGACGGGTTAGACGCATATCGCTCCCTTTTAGAAAGTGCTTATGATAAACTAGAAAAAGGCGGTTTACTGCTTTTAGAAATTGGTTATAACCAAAAGGAAACTGTGGCACAGCTTTTGCAAAACAGATTTAAAGAAGTGAAGTGCTTTAAAGACCTTGCAGGTCATGACCGTGTTATTGCGGCCATAAAAGCAAAATAAATTTAAAAAGAAAAAAGATATGTATAAGTTTTTAACGGTTGGTGCATTTTGTTTAACATCCTTATTGTCAGGGTGTAGTTCTTTTGATGTTTCGGATATTACAGGTGAATACATTCACCCAATGCCAGAAAAGCCTGTTAAATTGCCATATAATTTTTATTTGGACACTGTTTTGGATGTAAGGCCTAATGATGGTGAGCCAAGGTTGATAGACCATTTATCGCAGCGTAAGCAGTATGAATTTCAGCAAGATCTATTTTCAAAACAGCTGATTAAAAATATTAATGGTCGTACACTGTATGATTACGATGATGCGATGCTGCGTGTAGAACTATTGGACTATGCAGCTTTTAGAGAGAAATTTCATTATACACTTTCATTTTATGTTGACCTAACTGGGTTTGATGAAAAAGGGAAAGTGATTACAACAGGTAAATTTAGTTGTGTGAGTGAGCGCAACGAGGCGGAAGCTATTTTTGATAAGGTAAAAGACTTGTTTAAGCATGATCAAGATATTGCCTTAGAGGATAAAAAACAACAAGACGCAATGTGGGAGACGTTATACAACGATTGTTTAACCGACATTGCAAGAGAATTTAACAGTAAAGTAAGATTGTGGGGAAGGGGTTAAAATGAAATTTAAAGGTCATATACTGGCTTTGGGTTTAGGTGTTATGCTTGCTGCATGTGCGCAAAAGTCACCATTTGAGAGGTCTGCAGAGTATAACTTTGCACTGGATTGGAATGACGTAACATACAGAAGCGATGCGGCTAAACTGGATGCAATGCGTGAAGAGCAGTTCCGCTTGAACTTGCTGCGTGTCACAGACTTGCGTGCACCACAAGATCGCATCATTTTAGATAAAGAAGAAACAATTCGTGACTTTGAACCGTCAGATCTTGTGGCTGGTTTGGAAAGTTACGTCGCTTCTTCACTTAATAAATACATGACTTACCCAAGTGATGCAGCTATTCAGCTTGGTTTGGAAGTGGATATTAAAAAGTTTCAAACGGCGATTGAGTATGGCTTCTTTCAGCGTCAAGGTAAGTATGTTGTCAATGTAGAGGCAGAATACATGGTTCGTGATGAGCAAAGCCGTGTTTTAATTCGCGATAGAGTTAAGGTGGGTAAAAATGTTGCGCGTGGTAACTTTAAAGGTTCATTGCCTACAGATGCACGTGACCGTGCGGAAATGAAAAAGGTGTTGAAAGATGTGATGCAGGATCTTTCATTGGATATTGGTTGGTCTGTTCATAAAGCGTTTGATGAGCAACGTAAATATTACCACCCATTAAAAGATGAAGAAGAAGACTTCTTGGATCTGTAAAATAAAAAAAGCGCCTTGTGGGCGCCTTTTTATATTAAAAAAAGAGGCTTGGGGTTAAAAGCCTCTTTTTTATTGGAGTGAACAGCGGCAATTGTTTAGCCGTGGGAAAGGCTAAGCATGCGAGATATGAGCAATGTATGAAGATCTTCTAGTTGCGTGCACAGGGCATTTACACGCACATAGTTTCTTTGAAGTCCTGCCGTTTCAATATCTGCGCATATGTCACCTAGTGGGGTAAATCCTAGGTTCATGCATACACCTTTAAACTTGTGAGCTGCATTTTTAAGCTCTTGAGATTCCTTTTCGGAGGCACTTAATTTGATATGGGCAATCATATTAGGTGCTTGATCTCGGTAAAGGCCAATAATGGTGTTTAGAGTTGTGTTATCACCATGGCCTAAGTTTATAAGTGTGCTTAAGATATTTTTAGGCAGACTTGTTACATACATTTTTGCTTTTCTCGTTCTTTTTGTTGCACTCTTAATTTTGATCGTATGCTTCAATTTTAAAGTTGTCACGACCAGTATAAGCTTTTGTTTTTGTTTTTGGCAGAAATGGTGGGTAAATTTTTTTACGGCTTAAAAAATGCCAAACTTATGTTGTCATACAAAAAGAAACTCTCAGAAGGTTGCTTCACATGCTTTAAGTCGGTATGATATTTGCTTAACATAAACTGAATAATAAAATTTAAAGAAAGTTTTTGCTCTATGAAATTTTTATCAATGTTTCTGTGTTCATTTTTATTTATGAATATGGCGCATGCGCAATTGGATGTTGCTGTTGATACTGTACAACGTTATTTCTTGGAAGGTGGTAAACGCTTTCAAACTTTGAAAGTTTCAAATAACAGTGGGGACAGTAGTTTTGAAATTGGTGCAGAGCTATACCGTTATACAAATATTCATGATCGTAAAACGCACGAGGCAGAATTTGAACCTGTGCAAGGGCATTTCTTATTGGCACCTAAAAAGTTTAAGTTAGAGCCTGGTCAAACCCGATCTATAAGATTGGTTCATACAAAACAGCATGATGATAAAGAGCATGTATATCGTTTGAACTTTATACCTAAGTTAATTACAGATAATGTGGGTAGTAATAATGAAGATGCTCAAGGTGTTAAGCCATCGGCTAAGGTTATTACAGCTGCGGGTATGTTGATTCTTGTTTCGCCTAAAGAGCCAGATCTAGATATTTCTTATAACCGTGATGATGCTGGTATTACATTTACCAATACGGGTAATGTGGCGGGAGACTTTCGCTTAACAAAAGAATATTGTTATAATTCAAATATTGAGTCATCGTGTATGGAGCTGCCTGGTAAGCGCCTTTATCCAGGTGAACAGTGGAGGTTTGAGGTTGCTTCAGATATTCCACTTAGATGGGCTGTTCTTGCCTATAAAGATATTCAGAAGTGGTTGGATATTCCAGGGGTAGACTAATTTGCTATACAAATAACATTTAAAGAGGGTCTGTCAGAAAAAAGTGACAGGCCTTTTTTATTTTTCTGACATTTTAGATACCTAAGGTTTCTGCGGTTTTCTCGGCCTATTCTATTTGGAATACTTCTCGTATGTCAGAATTGGCACGTAGGTTGCTTATAAGTGGGTACATAAGAAACGTGAAAGCATTATGCATTTTTACTTCGCAAATGGGTGCAAGATGTGTATAATGAAAATATTGATAGTGACTTAATGTATAGGTTTACGAATGTATCGTCTCTTATGTGTTAACCTATCATGTGGGTATCCGGCAAGAAGCTAGATGCTAAATAAGAAAGGAAAATCGCGATGAAAATGTCTAAAATTTTAATGGCTGGTACATTATTAGCTTTGGGCGCAACTACAGCGCACGCTGCTTCTGATGGTGGTCTAGCTGCTACTTCTACAGGTACATCTGATGTTCAACTTATCATTGCTGAACGTGTGCAGATTACAGGTCTTGCTGACTTGGTTCTGGACAACGGTTCAGGCGGTGCTGCGAACACATACGAACCAGGTTCTGGTGATGTATCTTTCACAAGTACGTTTTGTGTACACTACAACAACGCTACAGGTGTTGACTTGACAATCAACTCTACAAACGGTGCTGGTACAGGTTACCTTCTAGATGATGGTTCTGGTAACCAAATCACTTACCAAGTAGAGATTGATGAAGGTGACGATGGTGGTGCAACAGCTCACGCTGAAGCAGCTACAATCCAGTACTCTTCAATGGCTAGCACAACTCTAAACTGTGGTGGTACACCTAACAACAACGTTCGTGCGTTTGTGTTAGACTCTGGTTCACCTCTAGGTGTGCCTAACGGTACTTACCAAGATACACTATCATTCATTATTGCTCCAAACCCATAATGAGTGATGACTGTTAGTTGAAAGAAGTCCCTTTAAGGGGCTTCTTTTTTTTGAGGTTAATTTATTTTGGTCTTGTTCTTGCATTGTCTTTTTTAACTTTAGGTAAAAGAAAGGTAATGCAGGATGCGTATTAAAGCTTTATTTGTATTAGGTGTGTCATTGATGGGGTTGAGTTTAATCTCTCTTTATCAAAAATCGTCTAATGCTTATGCTTCTTCCGACGGTGGTTTGGCATCAACTTCAACAGGTACAAGTGACGTTCAGCTTATTGTGCAAGAGCTTGTTCAAGTTGAAAACTTGGTGGATATTGACTTTGACAATGGTGATGGCAGTAATGTTTATGTTCCAAATGGTGGTGATGTTTCAGGTACAAACGTTTTTTGTGTGTATTATAACAACGCAACTGGTGTTGACTTAACATTAAGTTCAACACGTGGCGCAGGTTCTGGTTTTGTTTTAGAAGACGGCTCCGCGAACGCAATTCCATATATTGTTGAGATTGATGAAGGTAATGATGGTGGTTTTACACCGCATGCAGACAGCGCAACTGTGAATTATCCAAATATGGCTGATTTACAGCCAAACTGTGCAGGTGGTACAACCAACGCCTTACGTGTACGTGTGAATGATACAGGTTCTCCTTTAGGTGTTCCTAATGGTACATATACGGACACAATTACCTATTTAATTGCTCCAAACCCATAAGAATAATGGCGCCTTTGGCGCCTTTGTTCTTTTTAAAGTATTTTATTTACTTGCCTTGATGTGGCAGGTTGTTTATCCTCAAATGCATGATTTTTCAAATCTAACTTAAACGTTTACGCAAAAGTGCTTTATTGCCTTTTGTTTTCTTTTAATTTTACATTACTTACTCCTTATCGGAGGTGGCTTTATGAAAAGTCGTTCAATTGTATCATTTGTATTGATGGTATTTTCCGTTTTTGCATGTAGCTTTGCATTTGCTGCATCTACAAATCACCCTCAAACGCTGAAAGAGGCTTTGGCTTCTACTTATACGGTTGTTTATCAAAATAACCATGGTGTTACAAATGGCTTTGGTAGTGGTTGGCTTATTGATGTGGAGGAATTTGAACTGACGGGTTGTTATGTTGTTACAAATAGCCACGTTATTTCAAGGCTTTCTAAGCAGAAAAAGCTTCAGGTTGCTCGTATTTATGTTCAGCAATTTTTGGAGCTAAATGGGAATCAATGGTCAGAAACCATGGCTGCTGAAATTGTTTATACAGACCCTAAAGGTGATATTGGTATTTTGAAAATACCAAGTTGTGATGGTGTGAAACCTTTTAAGCTTAAAACAGTCGGCGTTGAGTCTGGTTTATTGGTTCATGCTTTGGGTTCTCCGTCGGGCTTGCATCAAACGGTAACATCTGGTGTCGTTTCCTTTAATAAAAGGTATTATGTAAAGGGGCAATCTTATATACAAACAGATGCGCCTATTAACCCTGGTAATTCAGGTGGCCCACTGGTTGACCGTAAAACTTTTGAAGTTATTGGTATGAATACCATGATTTTAGGACGTTCTACAAAGTTAGAGGTCACAACCGACGGTTTGGGTCTGTCTGTGAGAGCTGCGACAATCCGTCAAGCGTTTCATAATATGATTCAGTTAGGGCATCCCAGTTACCCAAGTTTAGGGTTTTTATTTTCACCAACAACTTCAGACACTTTATTAATTCATAATTACCCACGCAGTCTGTCACAGGTTGAAGGGTGTCGAGGAATTATGGTTGGTGAAGTTGTTGAAGGTAATGGCGCCGAGCAGGCTGGTTTGCTTGTCGATGACATTGTTGTGAAAATTAACGGGGAATGTGTAAATGGTTTGAATAGCTTGTTTTCTGTTTTAAACGCAAGTAGTACACATAAACCTTTTAAGCTTATGGTTTGGCGTTCATCTGAAAACCGTGTTGTAAACCTCTCCATTGAGGCGCAGGAAAAATATGAGCCGATTGGAAGTGAACGTATAGACGGTGCAGAGCCTGCACGTGTTTATAATGGTTTGCTTGGTTTTGAAATTTCCAATGATACGGATTTTCCAACCGATAAACCGGTTGTGGTTAAAGTGTATGAATATAGTGAAGCCTTTTGGCAGAATATGCTACTTGGTTATCGCACGCCTCCGATTGATCAGGATAGTTTGCCTGTCATTCCAACCGTTCCACGTCGTATACCTATGAAACCACCTGTTGTTATGAATGTTTTGGAAAATCCAAGCTCTTTTATTCATTTAGAAGATGGAAAAAGACGCAAAAGTTTTCAATACATTGAATCAGTCAGGGATACTTTGGGTCGTACACTTTCAAATGTTACGCAAGAAAGTTTGGAGCAGTTTGCTTTGGAGGCTAAAAATGCAGGTGCTAAATTGGTTTTTAAAATGCGTTTTGTTGTTTTAAAGTCTAATTATACGGGAACTGCATGGCAAGAAGATGAAGAGATGTCTAATACACGTCTTGTTTTCTTTAATCCGACGGCATACCAATCACCTGAATAATCGAAGTTAAAAGCTCACCTATTGGTGGGCTTTTATTTTTTTATGCGCTAGGGGTAGACAATTGTATTCACATGGGCTACATACTATTTTATTAAAGATTAATATTTCATATACTGATGAGGGAATTGAAATGACAACATATAGACCGCTAAATACGGATAATAAACCGTCTCCACTTGTTCAAAACGTAACCGACCCAATTGTTTGTGCAACTTTTTACCATTTTGTGGAAGTTGAAAATCCAGAAGAATTGCAGCCTGTTTGGAAGCAATTTATGATGGATCACGATGTGACAGGTACAATTTTGGTAACGCCAGAAGGGATTAACTCAACGATTTCAGGTGAAAGAGAGGGTGTAGACGCCGTCCTTGCGATGATTCGTTCTGATGAACGTTTTGCAACCATGGCGCACAAGGAAAGTTTTACCAAAGAGCGTCCGTTTAAAAAGGCGAAGGTAAAGCTTAAACGTGAAACAATTCCAATGAACTATAAGGCTGACCCTAACAAGATTGTAGGGACATATGTAAGTCCTGAAGATTGGAATGACTTAATTAGCGACCCTGATGTGATTACGATTGATACTCGTAACGATTATGAGCTTCACTTGGGAACTTTTAAAGGGGCTGTCAACCCAAAAACGAAAACGTTTAAAGAACTTCCGCAGTGGGTTGCGGAAAACATGGATACGAAAAAGCACAAAAAGGTTGCGATGTTTTGTACAGGTGGTATCCGCTGTGAGAAATCAACTTCATTTATGCTAGATCAAGGCTTTGAAGAGGTTTACCACTTAGATGGCGGTATTTTAAAGTATCTAGAAGATGTTCCTGAAGAAGAGTCTATGTGGGAAGGTGAATGTTACGTGTTTGATGACCGTGTTGCGGTTGGTCACGGCTTGAAGCCTTCTTTAGATGCGGTGATTTGTAAAAAGTGCGGTCACTCTTTGATTGCGGCTGATATTCGCCGTGCTTCTTTTAAAGACCCTGACTGCGTTTGCCCGAACTGTGGTGCTAGTGCGGCGGAAGCTTTACGCGAAGCGTAATGGCTTTTTTCTAATGTAATCACTCTAGTTGGTTGTGATTTTAACCTGAAAAATAAAAAAAACCCTGCACTTGCAGGGTTTTTTGTGACTAAATCGCTTCGATTTTGAGTTTGTGATAGCTTTCGCCAATGGCAGGCTCAAAGGTAGTTTTAATTTGGATTCCTTTGTTGGCTAGTTGTCTTTTCATACTGTTTAGCATGAAGCTGCACTGTGCTGTATGCAGGAACCGGTCTGTAAGTATGCCAGATTCAATGTCTGTGCATTCACCTTGTTTTAAGCGGGGGTTAAAATAGCTTACGTGATTTACAGCAGCTATTATTAGGCTTTTTACGGTTGTGATTGTTTCGGCTGTGTTCATTTTTTCTCCTGCGTTTGTGTCTTGTTGGTGAAGGTTATTTCAAGTTTTGCAGTATCCATTATGTATCCACTGTTATCAAAGCCTTGTTGGATATGTACTGTAACTTGAAAATTTTTATCCTTGAGTTCTTCATGGTTGAACTTTTCTTGCGCGTAAATCACTAGCCTTTCAATATACCATTCCTCGGTATGGCTTAAATGGAAGTTCACTGCAATGTGTGTCTCAATGCTTTGTTCTTTTGCTTTTTTGTGAAGTTCTTTTTTAAAGCCTTTAACTATGGCATTGTAATCATGTTCTAGGCGTTTTTGAGTTTCTGGTTCATGCATTTCCGTGTATTCGTCATATGCATTCTCAATATCTGGGTTAAAGGTTTCTTTGAACCAGTTAATGATTTTTTCTTTCATGGGGGTTACCTCATACAAAAAGGGGGAAAAGGGAATGGGTGTGAATTTATGGTTAGTATAATGCATTTTAAATTGTATTCAAGGGTAAATCGTTTTTCGCTGTTTATGGCTGTAAAAATGAATTTATTTTTAAAAATATGACTCTGTATACAGTGAATTCCATCTTATTTAAAAATAATGTAAAAATGCCGAAAAAATATGCATTTAACCCTTGCCAAGGGGGTGGGGGTCTGTTATAAACGGGCAGAATTTCAGCGGAAGGCTGTCTTTTTTGTACAGCTAGGTATTGAAATTCGATGGAGAATTGCTACATCTTTGCAGGTAATTGCAGGCAATGATGTTGCAATATAAAGATGAACCGGGAGCCTCTAGGCTTAGGTGAATGCCGTGAAATAATTCTTTTGTGCATTCCCTATTTAATAGTCTACGCTCGTAAAGAGGTATAAATTGTTATGGATCAAGTGACCCAAAACATTAAGATTCGCCTAAAAGCGTACGATCACAATACATTAGACAAGTCTACAGCGGAAATCGTTGAGACAGCTAAGCGTACTGGTGCTTCTGTACGTGGGCCAATCCCACTTCCAACTAAGTTTGAGAAGTTCACAGTATTACGTAGCCCTCACGTGAACAAAAAATCACGTGAACAATTTGAAATGCGCACACACAAGCGTCTACTTGAGTTGGTTGACCCAACTGCACAAACTGTAGAAGCGTTGATGAAGCTAGACCTAGCTTCTGGTGTTGACGTGCAAATTAAGTTGTAAGGAGTATGATAATGCGTACTGGACTTATAGCAAAAAAAGTTGGCATGACTCGCGTTTTCAACGATGAAGGTCGTCACGTTCCTGTGACTGTACTTTCAGTAGAGAACTGCCAAGTCACTCAAAAGAAAACAGTTGAAACTGATGGTTACAACGCTGTGCAAATTGGTATGGGTGAGAAAAAAGCTTCTCGCACAAACAAGCCTTTAACAGGTCACTTTGCAAAAGCTGGTGTTGAGCCAAAGCAGTATGTTGCTGAATTCCGTGTAGACGAAGATCAATTACTGGATAACGGTGTTGAACTTCTTGCAAACCACTTCCTACCAGGTCAACTTGTTGACGTGACAGGTGTAACAATCGGTAAAGGTTTTGCCGGTGCTATGAAGCGTCACAACTTCGGTGGTCTACGTGCATCTCACGGTGTATCAATCTCTCACCGTTCACACGGTTCTACAGGTCAATGTCAAGAACCTGGCCGTGTATTCAAAGGTAAGAAAATGGCTGGTCACATGGGTGACAAACAGCGTACACAACAAAATCTTGAAATTGTTCGTGTAGACGCTGAAGCTGGTCTTATCTTGGTTAAAGGTTCTGTTCCAGGTTCTAAGGGTAAAGTTGTTACTCTTAAAGACTCTGTGAAAGTATCAGGCCCAGACCTAGGTGCGATTGAATCCGCTAAAGCTGAATTTTTAGCAGCTAAAAACGGTGGTAACAAAACAGAAGCAGCAGCTGAAACAGCTGAAGCACAGTCTTAAGAAAATTGAGGGAATTATAAAATGAAACTTGATGTAATTACATTAGATGGCAAAAAAGATGGTTCTGTAGAACTATCTAAAGACATCTTTGGCCTCGAAGTTCGTAAGGACCTGCTTCAACGTGCTGTTCTTTGGCAGCAAGCACGCTGGCGTGCAGGTACAGCTTCGACTCTAGGCCGTAGCGATGTGAGCTTCTCTAAGAAGAAAGTCGTTCGTCAGAAAGGTTCTGGCGGTGCGCGTCACGGTGCTAAAAGCTCTAACATCTTCCGTAAAGGTGGTGTAGTGTTTGGTCCAACTCCACGTTCTTTCGCATTTGATATGCCGAAAAAAGTTCGTGCGTTGGCTCTTAAAACAGCACTAAGTGCTAAAGTAGCATCTGGCGATGTTGTTGTTCTTAAAGACGCAACAGCAAAAACTCACAAAACTAAAGATATGGCAGCAGCATTGACTAAGTTAGATCTTACATCTGCTTTGTTCGTAGTTGATTCAGTTGATGAAAACTTCGATAAAGCAACACGTAACATCCCACATGTAAATGTTGTTCCAACTGAAGGCGTGAACGTTTTCAACATTCTAAAAGCGAAAAAGTTAGTAATGACTCAAAACGCTATTTCAATGGTTGAAGCTTCATTAAACCGCCGCAGTGGTAAGGAGGCGTAATCATGGCAAATAAAGCAACAGAACGTATGTACCAAATACTTGTTAAACCTGTTATTACAGAAAAAACAAGTCAAGTTGCTGAAAACAACGTGTTAACTTTCCAAGTTGCAGCTGACTCTAACAAAACAGAGATCAAACAAGCTGTTGAAACACTTTACGGTGTTAAAGTGGAACGTGTAAACACACTTGTTCAGCAAGGTAAAACAAAACGTTTCAGAGGTCACCTTGGCCGCCGTAGCGACGTAAAAAAAGCTATGGTTAAGTTAGCAGATGGGCACAACATTGATGTGTCAGCTGGCGTTTAATTTTGAGTGAAAGTAGAGAAATATGGCATTAGTAACATATAAACCGACCTCACCAAGCCGTCGCCAACTGGTTACAGTTGACCGCAGCGAGCTTCACAAGGGAGGTCCTGAAAAAACACTTGTGGCACCACTGAAAAAATCTGGTGGTCGTAACAACACTGGTCGCATTACGGTGCGTCACATTGGTGGTGGTCACAAACGTAAATACCGTGTAATCGACTTTAAGCGTAACAAACAAGACGTTTGGGCAGAAGTTATTCATTTAGAATACGATCCAAACCGTACAGCATTTATCGCACTTGTTCAGTATGAAGATGGCGAAAAAGCTTACGTACTTGCTCCACAACGCTTAAAAGCAGGCGATAAAATTATCGCTGGTTCAAAAGCGGACATTTTACCTGGTAACGCTCTTCCTTTGAAGAACATTCCAGTAGGTACAATTGTTCACAACATTGAACTTAAGCCTGGTAAAGGTGGTCAGATTGCACGTAGCGCAGGTGCTTACGCACAGCTTATCGGTAAAGATGCAGGCTACGTAATGGTACGTCTTGCTTCTGGTGAGCAACGTAAAATCTTAGAAACTTGCATGGCAACAATTGGCGCGGTATCAAACCAAGACCACTCTAACGAGAACCTTGGTAAAGCTGGTCGCGTACGCTGGAAAGGTGTTAAACCTACAGTACGTGGTGTAGCTATGAACCCTGTTGATCACCCACACGGTGGTGGTGAAGGACGCACATCTGGTGGTCGTCACCCTGTATCACCATGGGGTATGCCAACAAAAGGTAAGCGTACACGTCAACCTAAGAAGGCTTCGAACAAGCTAATCGTTCGCCGCCGTTATGCTAACAAGTAAGGAGATCTGAGATATGCCTCGTTCAATTAAAAAGGGTCCATTCGTAGATCACCACCTTGAAGCTAAGGTGATGGCCCAATTTGATAGCCCTCGTAAGAAGGTTATTAAAACGTGGTCTCGTCGCAGCATGATCATGCCTGAATTTGTAGGCTACACATTTGCTGTACACAATGGGAACAAGTTCATTCCAGTCCTTGTGACGGAGAACATGGTAGGACATAAACTTGGCGAATTTGCTCCAACTCGTACGCATACAGCGTTCGGTGCGGACAAAAAAGCTAAGAAATAGTTAAGGAGATAAAACTATGGCAAAAGCTAAACAGCCACGTCGTCTTGCAGACAACGAAGCTCAAGCGTTTCTAAAGTCCTGCAAATCTAGCGCGCAGAAAGCACGCTTGGTTTTAGACATGATCCGTGGCAAGAAAGTGGAATCAGCTCTTGCAGATCTAACTTTCTCTAAAAAAGCCATTTCAGTAGAAGTGAAAAAGCTTTTAGAGAGTGCGATTGCAAACGCTGAAAACAACCATGACCTAAATGTAGACAACTTATACGTAAAAGACGCTCGCGCTGATAAGAGCTTCGTAATGAAGCGCTGGAGAGCACGTGCTCGTGGTCGCGTAGGTAAACTTCTAAAACCTCGTTGCCACATTACTCTTGTTGTTGCTGAAAAGATTAACGAACAAAGTAAGGATGCTGCATAATGGGTCAGAAAGTAAATCCAATTGGTTTGCGCTTAGGTATTAACCGTACATGGGATTCTTCATGGTACGCAGAAGATGACTACGCAAGCCTGTTAAAAGAAGATTTCGACATTCGTAAGTACTTGAAAAAAGAACTTAAAAATGCTGGTATCTCTAAAATTGTTATCGAGCGTCCTGCTAAGATCTGTCGTGTGTTCATCCACACAGCACGTCCTGGTGTGATCATCGGTAAAAAAGGCGCAGACATTGAAACACTACGTCAGAAATTGATGAAAATCTCTTCTTCTGAAGTATTTGTGAACATTGTTGAAGTACGCAAGCCAGATACTAACGCTCAGCTTATTGCAGAAAACATCTGCTCTCAGCTAGAACGTCGTGTGGCTTACCGTCGTGCTATGAAGCGTGCAGTTCAAAACGCTATGATGAACGGTGCTAAAGGTATCCGTATCAACTGTGGCGGTCGTTTGAACGGTGCAGAGATTGCTCGTACAGAGTGGTACTTGGAAGGTTCTTTACCTCTTCACACTCTACGTGCAGATATTGACTACGGCTTTGCAGAAGCATTGACTACTTACGGTATCCTAGGCGTTAAAGTTTGGGTTAACCACGGTGAGAAGCATGGTGTTGAAGCAAACGTGCAGAATAAAAAATAAGTTTTCTTTGAATTTATTTTCGAAGATAACTTGAAAATTGGAGAATAGTAACTATGTTGCAACCTAAGAGAATGAAGTTCCGTAAGGCGCACAAAGGTCGCATTCACGGTAAAGCTAAAGGTGGTTTTACTTTGAACTTTGGTGATTTTGGTCTTAAGGCACTTGAACCAGCACGTATTACGTCTCGTCAAATCGAGGCTGCACGTCGCGCAATGACACGTAAGATCGCTCGTGGCGGTCGCGTTTGGATTCGTATTTTCCCAGACGTTCCTGTGTCAGGCAAGCCGGCTGAAGTACGTATGGGTAAAGGTAAAGGTTCCACAGAATATTATGTGGCTAAAGTAAAACCAGGTCGTATCATGTACGAAATGACAGGTGTTGATGAAGAACTTGCTCGCGAAGCTATGCGCTTAGCAGCAATGAAACTTCCTGTTAAAACTCGTTTCGTGACACGTACACACTTCTAAGGAGAGGATGAACTGATGGATAACAAAGAGATCAAGGCTCTTAAAGATACACAGCTTAAAGAACAGCTGATGGAGCTTCGCAAAGAGCAAATGAATCTTCGCTTCCAGAAAGCGACAGGCCAGATGGAAAATCCAAACCGCTGGCGTGAAGTACGCAAGAATATTGCACAACTAAAGACTGAAGAAACTGCTCGCGCAGCTTCTTCAGCTAACTAAGGAAAGGTACCCAAATAATGCCAAAACGCGTATTACAAGGTACAGTAGTCAGCAATAAAGCTGACAAGACTGTGGTTGTGAAAGTTGAAAGAACTTTCAAACATCCGCTGTACGGAAAAACGATCCGTATGAGTAAGAAGTATCACGCTCATGATGAAGCGAACACTTGCCAAGAAGGTGATGTGATCTCTATTCGTGAATGTGCACCTTATTCTAAATTAAAACACTTTGAAGTGCTAAGCGCTGATAGTGCTAAAGGGAGTAAGTAAAGATGATTCAAGTTGAAAGTAGACTAGAAGTTGCTGACAACTCTGGCGCTAAAAGCGTTATGTGTATTAAAGTGCTTGGTGGTTCTAAGCGCCGTTACGCATCTGTTGGTGACATCATCACTGTTTCTGTGAAGGATGCTATCCCTCGCGGTAAGGTGAAAAAAGGTGAAGTTGGTCGTGCTGTAATTGTACGTACAGCTAAAGACATTAAGCGTAAAGACGGTACGGTTATCCGTTTCGACAAAAACGCTGCTGTTATGATCGACAAGAAAAACGAACCAGTTGGAACACGTATCTTTGGTCCTGTTGCACGTGAATTACGTGCGAAACAGTTCATGAAGATTGTTTCCCTAGCTCCGGAGGTACTATAATTATGACTCGTTCAATTAACACACCTCTTAAAAAAGGTGATAAAGTTGTTGTTATCACTGGTAAGGACAAAGGTAAAACAGGTGAAGTAACTCAAGTAATCACTAAAACTGACCGTTTGGTTGTTTCTGGTGTTAACTTGGTGACACGTCATAACAAAGCGTCTATGACTTCAGAGCCTGGTAAAGTTCAAAAGGAAATGCCAATTCACATGTCAAACGTGATGCTAGCGGATCCAAAAGACGGTAAACCAACACGCGTTGGCTACAAAATGGAAGGCGACAAGAAAGTTCGCTTTGCAAAACGTAGCGGCGAAGTATTGGCAAGCTAAGGAAGGAAAAAATCATGACTACTCGTATGAAAAAACTGTACGACGACCAAATTAAGAAGGAACTTCAAGAAAAGTTTGGTTACAAGAACGTGATGCAACTTCCTAAGTTGGAAAAAATCGTTCTTAACATGGGTGTAGGTAAAGCTACACAGGATAAGAAATTGGTTGATGGTGCTGTTAAAGACATGACTGCTATTGCTGGTCAAGCTCCAGTTGTGACGAAAGCACGTAAATCAATCGCGGCATTTAAACTACGTGAAGGTATGCCAATTGGCTGTAAAGTAACTTTACGTGGCGAACGTATGTACGAATTCTTGGATCGTTTGATTACAATCGCGCTACCTCGTGTACGTGACTTTGAAGGTGTAAGCACTAAATCATTCGATAAGCAAGGTAACTACGCTTTAGGTATTAAAGAGCAGATTATCTTCCCTGAAATCGACTATGATCAAATTGACCAAATCCGTGGTATGGATATTATTATCTGTACAACAGCAAACACACCTGATGAAGGCCGTGAATTGCTACGTGGATTCGGCATGCCGTTCAAAAAGACTAACGCAGAATTGGAGGCGATTGCAAATGGCTAAGGTAGGATTTGTAAACCGTCAGACAAAGCGTGAACGTATGAGCAATAACGACGCTGCAAAGCGTGCGGAACTTAAAGCGAAGATCATCAACGAAGAACTTGGCTTTGAAGAACGTATGGAAGCTCGTAACCAGTTGAACAAAATGCGTACAAACGGTTCTAAAATCCGTTTACGTAACCGTTGTCAAATTACTGGTCGTCCACGTGGTGTATACCGTAAGTTTGGCCTGTGCCGTATCACTTTCCGTGAAATGGCTTCAGATGGTAAACTTCCAGGTGTAACCAAGTCTTCTTGGTAATCTGAAACGATTTTTTAAAAACCCTTTAGCTTTAAGCTGAAGGGTTTTTTTGGTTTTTAAATATCTTCCTTTTTAAAGGGGTTGAAAATAGTATTCACGGTTATTAAAATTTATTTATTAAGACTTTTTTGTCCGTTTACTTTTTCTTAACCTTTGGAGGTTCAGTTTATGAACTTACAAACACTTATACTTCATTATGAATCAATCAAAAACCGCGTTTGTACACCAAACCCTAAAATTATGGCAAAACTGCAAGTTGTTGTGCGTGCAAAAAATGCTCATCCATGGCAGAAAGCTGTTTCATTTCCACTATTAATGTCTATTGATCCGCTTAATGATCTGGTTTGTGAAAATGGCTGTAATGAAAAATATTGTTTTTGTGAAAAATTAGAGGAGCTTGTTCATGAAGCTTTAAAAGCTGCAGGTGCTTGTGATGAGCAACATTATGAACCCGAATGCTTTTTTGATGTTGATTATGATGGTAAATTTCTAACTGTATAATTGGAGAATATTATGTTTGTTCAAAACATGATTGAAACACGTGAAAGTTTGGCATCCCTGCTTTCAACCCTTCAACCAAATCAGCGTTTGGTGGCTGAGCTTACTGTATGCACAGAATGCAAACGTGGGCTGTGGGTTTTAAACCCTATGAATGAAGTTGAAGGAGTTCTGTCGCTTACTGCAACAGATGACTTTGATTGTGCCTTAGGGCAAACAATTGCTGAACTGTCTGGCCATGGTATGAAAAACTTGGGTGCAAAAGCGTATCAGATGTACTCGGATGTTAATGACCGCTTTTTCAAGTTTGATTTAACATCTACTTTTCATATTGTAACACTACATTAACTTTAAACGGAAAAGAAGCCTACCTTGTGGTAGGCTTTTTTATTTGTTAACATATTCAGGTTCTTACTTTACATTTTATTTTTATAGGAGGCTTTCTTATGACTTTGGAAGCCCTTGACCACGAATATCGACAAATTAAGAAATTGGCGTGCCAATCGACAGAATTAAAGTTTATTCAAGTGAATATAAAGGTTGTTGTTTGGAATAAAGGTTACCAAATACCTGGTTTGAAGCCTGTTGAAATTGAAGAAAAGCTTTATATAAACCCTTTAAAAGATATGGTTCCATCGCCACGATTTAAAGAAGATATTTTTCAGTGGAAACTTGTATTCTTCACTTTGTTGCATGATTGTGCAGAGCAATTAGGCGCCTGTTATGAACAGCATCAAAATTTCTTCGATTATTTTCACCTGAAAAAGAAGGTGACTTTTAAGCTTGTATAACGAAAAAAAACACCCTTTTAAAAAGGGTGTTTTTTAGCGATGTAGGAATGTATAGACTGAAGCTTTTGAATCTTAAATCATTAAAATAAACTTTAAAAAGCAAAGGGTATTAGCAATGGCGATGATACAGGGTGTATAATGCCATACAAGGCTTTTGTGTTCTGCGAATATTTTTTCATAGAAAAAGTTAAGAATTCCAGTAAAGTTTATAATGGTTACTATCCATAAAATGTAGTGATAACTGGGGGTTTGTTGTTGCATGTTTGAAAGGGTTTCTGGTGAGGAAGGGAGTAATAAACTCCACATATAGAATACTAAAAACACATTTAAACAAAGACAAATGCCTGATAGGAAGTTTCTTTTAATAGATTGAACCATGTAAGAGGCCTCAAATGTTAAGGTGTTACAAACATTGCTTATTGTATACTTTATTTTGATCGATTATTCAATGTTTATATATAAAAATACATTTAACCCTTGCAATCTATAGCTTTTTCATGCATAACATGCCTACATTTTGCGCAATAAGGTGTAACGTGTATTAAATATTAAGATAAGGATATCGATTGATATGACTATGACTGATCCTATCGCTGATATGTTGAGCCGTATCCGTAACGGCCTACAAGCGAAGAAAAAGTTTGTAGAAGTTCCAACTTCTAAAGTTAAAAAAAGCATCCTAAACGTACTAACAGATGAAGGTTACATTCGTGGCTTTTCTGATGTTGAAGGTGCTAAACACCCAACTCTATCAGTAGAACTTAAGTACTCTGGTGGCCGTTCTGTAATTAGCGAGATTTCTCGTTACTCACGTCCAGGTCTACGTCAGTACTCTAAGTCTAAAGAAATCCCAATGGTTTCTAACGGTCTAGGTATTGTTGTTGTTTCAACTTCTCAAGGTGTAATGACAGATACTCAAGCAAAAGAACAAAACTTGGGCGGCGAATTGCTGTGCAAAGTATTCTAAGGAAAGGGTAAATATTATGTCAAGAATTGGTAAAAACCCTGTAACTCTTCCAGATGGTGTAGAAGCAACTTTTGCAGGCCGTGATGTAACAATCAAAGGCCCTAAAGGTTCTTTAAACTGGACAGTTCCATTTGAAATTGCTTTTGAACAAGCTGATAAAGAAATTACTTTCACACCTAAGAAAGAAGACAAGCAGTCTCGTGCTCTTTGGGGTCTTTCTCGTGCTATGGTTCAAAACATGGTTACTGGTGTTAAAGAAGGTTATGAAAAATCTCTTGAACTACGTGGTGTAGGTTACCGTGCTCAAGCGCAAGGTCAAAAATTGACAATGCAGCTTGGTTACTCTCACCCTGTAGAAATGGATGTTCCAGCTGGACTTACAGCGACAGTAGAAAACAACACAATCGTTAAAATTGCTGGCTTTGACAAGCAACTTGTTGGTCAATTCGCAGCAGACGTACGTGCGAAGCGTAAACCAGAACCTTACAAAGGTAAAGGTGTTCGCTACGTAGGTGAATACGTTGTGATGAAAGAAGGTAAGAAGAAGTAATTCTTTTGCATTTCTTTATATTTTCAAAGCCTCCTTTGGGAGGCTTTTTTTTATATAAAAAATGTTATATAGTGCCGTTCTAGCTTAACTTAATCTTTTTAAATTGAACTTTTAAGGAAGTTTATGCATTCATATAATTTATACGCCTTAGGTGCCTATAAAAGATTTGATGGTGAAACTGTTGATCTTTTAACTTTGGCAATACATTCAGAAACAAATGAGGTTTATTGTGTTTTATGCCGTGACAGTGGTAAGCATGAAAATGACACTGATACCGACATTTATTATGTTGAACCACTTGCAATGTTCGGTCAAACTGACGAATCGGGTCAAGGACCACGCCACGCTTTTGAATATGCATGGCAGATTGATGAAAAGTTTCACTGCGGTTTAGGTTATCTTGAAACTGGTATTTATGAGCATTTCAAAAGTAAACCTGATGATAAAAAGCAATATGAAGTGTTTGGGGTTGTACAAAATGAGCGTGAAGTTCTTGTTATTTATCGCCCGCTTTATGGCACACGCCCTATGATGATTCGTCCCTTATCTATGTTTTTAGAAGAAGTGAATAAACCTGACATTGGCTATAAGGGACCAAGGTTTTATCTTGTATCGGAAAATTAGACTATCGAATGAAACAGCCCCTTTAGGGGTTGTTTTTTTATATCTTGATGTTTACTTAATAAGGTAAATTTACTTATTCTTTTTAATATTAGTCAAGGGTTATGCCCTTGTAAGGAACTTTATGATTATACGACCGCCTGTAAATACTGCGGTTTCACGTATTGTTGAAACTGAAGAAGGTTTACATGAAATTCGGAAAAATGATCAATTGAAAGTTGTTTTTTGCGAAACGCAAATGCAAAGCAAGCGAATGCTTGACCTTATTGAAAGGCTGATGAAAATTGAAGATTTTGGTCTTTGTGTTCAGGCTGAATGGAAGTTGCATCGTTCCTTTAAAACTTTATTTGAAGGTAAAGCCCTTTCACGTATGCAGTGGCACCATGAAATTCGGGCGTTGGTGAAAAGCAATTTAGCCTATGTGGAAAATGATTTAGTGCATGATTTTTCATTGTGGATTGAAGCTGAACTACGCCGAAAAATGCGGTTTGTCTGGAATAAATACAATGAAGCTTGGGCTATGTTTGGCATTAACCGTGTTTCAGGTTTTGATTGGCACTGGGATGGGTTTGACCATGTAGTGGTACAAACCTACACAGGACCTTGTACGCTCTATTCAATGTTGGAAGAGGATATGACCTTTTCATTTTTAGATAAGCATTTTGTTGATCGAATGGAATCTTCTCCTGTGTATCAGCAAAAAAATCCTGGTATATCTATCCATAAAGGAGGTAGAGACAACCCAGCCATTCACACAGAACCTAAATTTAAGCTGTCAGAAGGGCGTTGCGTTTGCATTGCAGTTACGGAAAACCTTTAACATCGAAATAAAGAAAGCCTCCGAATTGGAGGCTTTTTTATGTGCTTAAGGCTGCCATAGGTTGTTAAAGGTAGCGCCACGCCATATAAATGTGCGCTATGGCTATGCTCATTAACATAAGAGGGAAAGCCAGTTTCATAAATTTTAAGAAACTGATCGTATGCCCTGCGCGTGAAGCAAAGCCTGCAACCACAAGGTTTGCACTTGCGCCAATAAGTGAGCCATTACCACCCAAGCAGGCGCCTAAAGCAAGAGCCCACCATAGAATGCCAATTTGTTCGGCATTAAATGTGTTACTCATGTTTTCAATCATAGGAATCATGGTTGCGACGAATGGGATGTTATCTACAAGGGCAGAGATAATAGCAGCACCCCAAAGTGTTACAAAAACAGTCGATTCAAAGTCACCGCCTGTCATCTTTACCATAAGGTTAGCCATTTGGTTAATAACACCAACGTGCTCTAAACCATAAACAACAACGAATAAACCACCGAAGAAGAACAGTGTAACCCATTCCGCTTCTGCGATAGATGCGTGAACTTTGTGTTCTTGTTTTTCGTGGTGTAGGTGGAAGTTTTCAAGTAAGAGTAAGAAAGCTGCGCCCACCATCGCAACTGTTGCTGGTTGTAAGTGATAACTGTGACCAACAGTAAAGCCAAGGATAACTAATAAAAGTGTGAACAATGCTTTTTTAAGAAGTGTTGGGTCTTTAATCGCTTCTTTTTCGTTTAGCTTCATGATACGTGCTTTGTTGTGCTCAGAAGCAACAAGATCTTTGCGCCAAATCAGCATCAAAGGCACCATTGTTATAATCATAATGACAATTGAAATCGGTGTCATGTTCATAACAAAGTCGTTAAAACTTAAGCCCGCGGCCGAACCAATCATAATGTTAGGTGGGTCACCAATAAGTGTTGCACTACCACCAATATTTGAAGACAGAATAGAACTGAATAGGTAAGGGTAAGGTTTTACCCCTAATTCTCGTGTAATTAGTAAAATTACAGGTGTGATTAAAAGAACGGTTGTTACGTTATCAAGCAAAGCTGAAAAAACAGCTGTTACAACTGAGAAAATAGCTAAAACACCTAGTGGGTTTGCTTTTACAATTTTAGCTGATTTAATAGCAACATACTGGAACACGCCAGACTCTTTGGTGATAACGACGATAATCATCATACCCAAAAGTAAACCAATGGTGTTAAAGTCAATACCCTTTACGGCCATCTCTTGGTTTAGAACCCCTAAAAGAACCATAAGGCCAGCACCTAACACGGCAACAATCGCGCGGTTAATACGCTCGGTTAATACAACTCCGTAAGTTGCTAAGAACAGGACAATTGCAGCCCAATATTGAAAATTTGTAACATTTGCGTGACTCGCAACAGATTCTACACTCATAACAATAATCACTTAATTTTGTTAAACTTCATGAACTTAAAAGGAGGTATGAATACATACACCCTGCTTGGCTTTTACGCTGATTGGCCTGCAACGTCAAGGCATTTTTACTTTTCTACCTATAAACTAAAGAATGTCATTTTTTTCTTTCATTTGTTTTTGATATACGTCATAACACCTTAAATTATAAAAATTAAATAGGTGGATTATGACTGTAGCACTTCTATGTATTGATATGATTAATGACTATGTAAGTGAAGAAGGTAAGCTTTCTGAGGATTTGGTGAATTTTGAAAAAGAGCATGATGTTCTTCAACGTGTTGCACGTGTTCAAGCGCATGTACGTGAACAAGGTGGAATTGTTATTCATACAAGAACTGTGTTTACAGGTGATGACTATCACGAGCTTAATGAAATTTCAGATTATTTTAAGTCTGTTAAAAATGCGGGTGCTTTAAAGCTTGGTGAATGGGGTACAGAGTTTAGCCCTGTTGTTGCTCCAAAAGGTGACGAGCCAGTTATTAACAAACACCGCTTCGGTCCTTTCCACCGTACACGCTTGGAAATTATTTTGCGATCAAAAAACATTAAGCATTTGTACATTGTAGGTATATCGACTGACCGTGGTGTAGCACAAGCGGCTATGGAAGCGCACGACCATGACTTTGACGTTGTTGTCTTAAAAGACTGTTGTATGGCAAAGGATGAATCGGCACATAATAATGGTTTAAATTTTGTGAAAGACCTGTGTGAAGTGAAAGACTTTAACGAAGTTGCAATTCGTATTGCAGACCATAGTGATGAGTAAACACAACCTTTTTGACGTATTTTTGAAAATAAGTATACCATTGGTATAATAGTAAAGGGGCGGGTCGCCCCTTTCTTTTTAGGCATTAAAAATCTTTCTATTTATCACCATATTAGTAATATAGTTTTTATAACTATGTAGGAGACTCATCATGGAAAGTAAGCTGCCAGTGCTTTACACTAAAAAAAGTTGCCCTTTTGGTATGCGTGCACGTTTGGCTTTTTTGGGTTCGAAAGTGAAATGTGAGTTTTATGATGTAGAAGATAAAAAAATGCTTTCTGCTAAATTTGAAGGTATTTTACCAAAGAAAAAAGATGCGTGGATTGAACTTTCCAATGGTCAGGTGATTGATGACACAGGTGATATTATGAAATTTGCCTTAGGCGTTTCCGACCCCGATAAATGGTTAAAATGCGAAAATTTAGACAATTGGCTAAGCTATATCGATAAGCTGTTTATGAATGGTTATAAAATTTACTTGCACCCAGAAGCATATGTTCATGGGGTTTGGCAAAAAGAAATGGAGTTTTTCCTTGTTTATATAGAGTCGGAACTATATAAAAATCACGGGTTTTTAGATGAATCGAGAAGGTGGACTGTGAAAGATGCCTTGGTGTTACCTATGCTTTACAAGCTTTCAAGTATGGATGAAGACTGGTGGGCTAGTTTGCCTTACCCGAAAATGAAAACATGGCTTAATAAATTTAAAAGCTCTAAACTCTTCCAAAAGATGATGGATGCTAAGGTTTAGCCTTTCTGTAATATTATTTTTATTTGACGTGTGATTGATTTTTCCTGTAGTTATGTATTTGTTCTGAAAAACATCTTTTATAACTTTTAGGAGGGCATATTCATGTCTTTATCTAAATCTGATGCTCTTGCTCAACTTTCGCAGTTTATTAATGAACATAAATTATCACAAGATGATGTTATGTCTCTTTTTTGTAAAGAAGGTAATAAGTATGCGGTTGCCCACATTCTTTACCTTTTGGGTGGTTTACTTTTATTTACAGGCGTTACTTTTTTAGTGGGAAATTTCTTTGATGAATTTAATTCATTTTTTCAAATTCTATTAACCCTTGGCCTTTCCGTTATTTTGTTTATAGGTGCTTGCTGGGTTCAAACGAAAAATGTCCCTTTGGCTACAGCCTTATTTATCATTCCGGTACTTTTAGAACCTTTTGGTTTTGGTGTTTTAATTCATCACACGCTTTCAGAAGCCTTTGTGCAAGATAACCTTCAAAAAATAAGTATGGCTGTATTTGGCTTTATGTCTTTACAGTATATTGCTGCGGGTATTTACCTTTCGAAGGTAAAGGTGCTTATGCCAATCGGTGTTTTGTATTTTTCAACACTTTTCATAACGGCTTTGTTTCCGTTAGAAGAAGGATATCAATTTATAGAAGCGTTTTCACTGACAGGTATTTTTACAGTGATGGTGGCACAAGCATATTATTTTGAGAAAAAATACACAGGGCGTTCAGGGTGGATGAACGTACCATATGTTATTGGTACTATAGGCGTTATCATTTCAAGCGGTTATTTGCTTACCTTTGGTATTGAACATATGATGGCAGAACTTTGTGCCTTGCTTGTTGCATTTTTTATGTTTTACTTGGGTAAACGTATGAACCGCTCAAGTGTTGTGTGGGTTTCTATTCTTGCTGCTGTTTTGGCTTATTGTACTACCATTGTAAACTTGTTTGATGTTACTGTGCTGACAGGTGTTATATTGATTATCAGTGGTCTTGCAGCACTGTTTAGCTTTAAAAAGTTTCATAAAAAAGCGCTGTAATTTATTTTCGATGTTAAAGCACCCTGTTTGGGGTGCTTTTTTTGTCAGTTCATGTTTGTTCGCTGGGCTATAAATAAGTATATAAAAATCTTTCTTGCCGTTTATTAAGTCTCCAATAGGGGACATAACCTATGAGCGGCGCTTTTTTTAATAATAAAAACAAGGAGGTCATTATGACCACTCGTGCGCAAAAAAATATAGCAATGAACCGTGCTACCACTGTAGCTGTGATTGGGTTTCTAATCGCTGGCTTCTTTGGTGGGTTTGCCTATCATTTTCTGTTAGGTAGCGGATTCTTTGCTGGATTGGAGCTGAACACCTCTTTTTGGGGGGTTCTATGTTTGGTTGTTGCAGTGCCTTCGGGTATTGCATCGCTGGCCTGTTTTGTTCGGTCGGTCAACATCAAGCATCAGCTTGATCAAAATCTATAAGCGATAAGGTCACCTTCGGGTGGCCTTTTTATTTGCTGAAAATTATTTTACTCTGCGTTATGATGCGCTTTATATGTAATTATAAATGAAATGATGAGAATAACTCTATGCAAAATGCATCGCTTTTTTTTGAAACTATGAAAATTTGGGTTTTAAGTGACGGTAAGCAAGGGCACTTAAACCAAAGCATGGGTGTTGCAGAAGCTTTAGCTTTAGATTCTGCACAAATTAAAGTGATAACGCTTGAAAAAAGACGCTTCGGTTCCTTCCTTTCATTTTTTTGGCCACCTTTAAAAGTTAAAAGCCTACCTAAAGGGCCTTTTCCACATGTGGTTATTGGTACAGGCAACTTAACAGTACCCGTTTCTAAATGGGTTAAAATGCAAAGCCCTGGCACCACAACAGTACAAATGATGGCACCTTTAAACCGTTTTGGTCTTAAATTTAAGCCAGGTAGCTTTTTAGACCATGTGTTTAACCACGAAAATTTAAACTTTTTTGATGTTGTTGCTTCACCTGTGCATGAAAATATGAAAGAAAGTGACCAAGTGGTTGTTACACTGGGTGCGCCAAACCGTATTACAAAGCTTCGTTTAAAGGAAGCTCAAATGAAATGGTTTAAAACATTCGCAGCATATAAAGGTAAAAAAGTTGCTGTTTTAGTGGGTGGCAACAGTAAACGCTTTACCTTTGATGAAGCAGCTGTGGAAAAATTTACAGCCGACCTGCAAATGTTAGCAAAAGAACATAAAGTAAGCTTATTAATGACAACTTCACGCCGCACGGGTAAAAAAGCGGAGAACTTATTAAAGGGTTATTTTTCGAAAGAGCACTTTATATGGAACGGAGAAGGGGATAACCCTTACATGGGCATGTTAGCCTGTGCTGATGCCATTGTGACAACACCTGACAGTGTTTCCATGGTGAGCGAGGCTGCATCTTCAGGTAAGCCTGTTTATATATGGGGGTTGGATGACGATATGACATTGCCGAACATGGGCAAGTTTAATACCTTTTATAAGGCTCTTTATAAAAACAATTTTATTCAGCCATATAAAAATATTATGCAAGGTCGCTTTCCGGTGGTTCAGCACCCGTTGGATGACACATCAAAAATTTCTGGGTTTGTACGCGCGCATGTGCTTAAAAGGTTGAACAATTCTTGACAGGATTTTTTGCTTTGTATACATTTAGATTGAAACTTTGATCTGAGCATGGCTCTACTGACCTTTTAAAATTAATCTATTTATTTATCTATATAAAGGGTGAGTAAAAGTTTTATTTCCTATTTATGCTATTTATCTCATTTAGGAGGCCTTATGGCTCGAAATAAAATTGATCGTTCCAACTTGGGTGAAAAACCTTTTAAAATTTTTAATGAATTAGAAATTGAAAACGAAATTGAAAAAGGTAATGCAAAGCCTTCTTACTTTTATTACCCACTCGCCAATTTTTCCAGTGTTCCAATATATAGGAACGGTATTGAGAAGATGAATATCTTTTGGCCTAAACATTGGTGGCAAAGCACACGGGTGGTGGAGGTTTATAATTCTAAGGAAAATATAAGTTGCCAAAAAACATTGAAGTGCTGGCAGGTTATAAGCCTGAGGAATAAATTTTATCCGAATGATTGGAATATTTTGCAATCGGTTATTATAAGCTTTAAATATTACTTAAAAGAAGATGGCGTTAAAATAGATACTCTAGAAGCAGCCGATGCGTTCCGTGAATTCAAAAAACGCATTACGGATCCATTCTTAAGGTTTCAGTTAGAATTTCGCCTAGGTTACATTGAATGGTCTAACGATACTGACCCTAAAGTTTTAAAGAATCCTAATACAGAATATCTATGAGGTTATTCACGAACTAAACCACCTTCGGGTGGTTTTTTTATTGTCATGTTCTTTTTAAGAATGCATTGTATACATTGAAATAGCACCGCAACAACAGTTGCTTTACCGTTTTTATATTCTTATGCCCTAAACGTGTAGAATGTTATTTCTTTCATTATCCCCTAACCCCTAGGTGCAAATAGCACCCTTATCGGAGAATCTATTATGTTAGATCCATCATTACCCTTGACACCAGCAAAACCGCTTGGCATTAACCGCTGCTTGCTTGGCACGCGTTCTTTTCAGATGTATGAGTCAAGCGAGCTTATCGGTTTTTACTACCCACTTGCAAATGTAACGAGCTTTATTGGTGAAGACGGTCTCAAACGTGCGATCCGTTGGCCATATATAAATGGTGAAGTGAATGAGAAATCTGGGGGCGCAATTTGCAAGCTGATTGTTAATGCCAATGAAGGTATCACATTTCCAGAACAACTTTCAGCAGAGCAAACAGTGGCATTGGCTGCACGTTACTACCCCACTGACCATAAACTGCAGTTTATGATTGGTTGTGCTTACAAGCATGAGGTATTAAAAAAGAATGATTCAGTGTCGGCGCAAGGCTCTTACATGACATATACGAAGTGGATGCATGATATTAAGGACTCTGTTATCAGGCAAAATATGGATAAGCAGTATGGTGACGCTTTAAAACGTGCCGCTGATATGGAACATCAAAATGAATTGGCAGAGCGTATATAGATATGTTTGCTATAAAAAGCATTAAAAGATGCCAGTTGGCAGATTAGTTTTTTTTGGATTGGTCCAATACATAAATCAGTCTCTTCTATTTAAGGTTCTGTAGAATCTGAATTACCTGAAGGCGCTGACTATATAAAGTTGGAATATAACCCCAATGATATTTTTTTTAGTAAAAATGATCGCAAATACGCTTGTACATAAAAATCCTCAATTCGCATCTGCATGGTTTGATGAATGGGTTTTTGAAAATGTAAAAGATAAAATCGCCTTAAAATGTATATATAAGATGTTTGAGCATGGTCTTTTTATGATGAAATTGGTCAATCAATAGCGAAAAAATGAAAAAAGTTACCCGCGTGGTAACTTTTTTTTATGGCAAAATAGGGGGTATATAAACTTTGTATGGTTTTTATCAAAAAAAAGACACCTTGGAACATGTTGTTTTTTAATGGTTTCGTGAAAAAAATCAAAAAAAGTGAAAAAAAGTGAAAAAAGGGTGTTGACAGGTACCCTTAATTCGGACTATATTCCGCCTCGTTGAAACGCACAACACACCGACAGAAAGACAAACGGCAAGGCCAACAGTCACAAATCGGAAAAGCAAATCAACAAGCTCTTTGAAAACAGAATAGGAAATCAAAATTATTTGTGAGATTCGGATGGTGTTCTAAAATATATATTATGACATTTCTGAATCTGGCAAATACCAAAAAATTACTCGTTAATTTTTTGAGTAGACCAAGTATACAACATATGTAAATTGATTCAGGAATGAACTCTACACTCGATGTAGACACATCAAGTTGAGAGTTTGATCCTGGCTCAGAACGAACGCTGGCGGCATGCCTAACACATGCAAGTCGAACGAGAAGCTAACTTCGGTTAGTGGAGAGTGGCGCACGGGTGAGTAATACATGGAAATCTACCTTGCACTGGGGGATAACAGTTAGAAATGACTGCTAATACCGCATACGCCATATTGGGAAACCTACGGGGGTGTAAGATGAGTCCATGCCTGATTAGCTAGTTGGTAGGGTAAAGGCCTACCAAGGCGACGATCAGTAGCGGGTTTGAGAGGATGATCCGCCACACTGGTACTGAGACACGGACCAGACTCCTACGGGAGGCAGCAGTGGGGAATATTGCGCAATGGGCGAAAGCCTGACGCAGCAATGCCGCGTGAATGATGAAGGTTCTAGGATTGTAAAGTTCTTTTAGCAGGGAAGATAGTGACGGTACCTGCAGAAAAAGTCCCGGCTAACTCCGTGCCAGCAGCCGCGGTAATACGGAGGGGGCGAGCGTTGTTCGGATTTACTGGGCGTAAAGGGTCCGTAGGTGGTTTGGAAAGTTAGATGTGAAAGCCCGGAGCTCAACTCCGGAATTGCATTTAAAACTCCCAAACTAGAATCATAGAGAGGATAGTGGAATTTCCAGTGTAGAGGTGAAATTCGTAGATATTGGAAGGAACACCAGAGGCGAAGGCGACTATCTGGCTATGTATTGACACTGAGGGACGAAAGCGTGGGGAGCAAACAGGATTAGATACCCTGGTAGTCCACGCCGTAAACGATGAGTGCTAGCTGACGGGACCAACGGTCTCGGTGGCGCAGTTAACGCATTAAGCACTCCGCCTGGGGAGTACGGTCGCAAGATTAAAACTCAAAGGAATTGACGGGGGCCCGCACAAGCGGTGGAGCAT